>NZ_FRAV01000028.1 GCF_900142445.1 Chryseobacterium polytrichastri
ATGTAGAATTTGGTTTTCTTCTTCAAATTTTACAATCTCAAAATATTCAATCAACAGTTCAGGTAAAAATAATTTAAGCAGTTCGGCATCATTTAGCATTATACAAAAATAGCATTTTTTATTTTCTCCCCAACTTTTGAGACTGATCCAATGTTATTCGAATAAATAAGAATGAAGTATTGTTGAAAATAGTTATTTTAATATTTAAATGAAGAAGCTGTTTGATTAACTTCATCAATAAAATATCAAAGAAATCATTTTTTGGATTGTGAAGATTATTGAATTTTAGATAATCTCAAATTTTGAGAGTTTAGATTTAAATAAAAGAAAAAACCTCTAATCAATTGATTAGAGGTTTTCGAGGTACCTAGCGGATTCGAACCGCTGTAGATGGTGTTGCAGACCACTGCCTAGCCGCTCGGCCAAAGTACCATGATTTACCATTTTTGAGGTGTGCAAATATAATAAAATATATGACGCTAAAAAAACTTTTTATTAATTTTCTTTTGTGCCAAGGCTGTTTATATCGTCTTTTGCCTGTTTTTCAGCGAGATAATTATTCACATTAATTACTCGGGTATCACTCCAGCTATCATGCCATCCGTTTCCACCTCCTAAAAATGAAAGAGCATCGAAAGGAACTATCCTAGATAAAGTTCTATACAATACTTGTTGAGTGGTTACATCATTACCATCTATACTTATTGTTTTAGTATTGGTAATATATTTCCCTACAGTTCTTCCATTTGAATATTTTTCCCACAGAAAATAATAGATAAAGCTTATCAAATTTCCAGTGAAAAACTCCCAAAGTAATCCTCCATTGTTATAAAAATAGAAAAAATTTATTGAGGTAAAAGAATATATGATGAGTGATGCAAAAGATAGAATAGCATTTATGACGATTAAAACAATCAAATCTATTATATAATTTGCAAATCTAGTGCTAGTTGAGGCTCTGTTATCCTCTACAATTCGTAAATGTTTTATCATGGTTTTTTAGTTTTTTTTAATTTATATTCCGTTGACAATTAATTTTAAAGTAGCATTAATATCAATAACGGCGGTGATTCCTGTAGGATTTAGAAGGATGTTAGTTGGTTTTAAGTTAAAAACCTTACCTCTCATATTTAATCCTTTATAATACTCTTTATTAAATGCTTCTTCAATGCTTTTTCGTGATGTCTCTTCCAGCTCCTGAGTAGGAATTCCATATTCTTCTTCAATCATTTTCACAATTTTGCCTTGAAATAAAACAGAAGCTGTTTTTTGAAGAATATTCATTGTTTTCAGTTTAAACTTGGTGCCCGACAAAACGATTTTTCTTTTGGACTCGTCATATACCGGAACTCCCGAAATGATGGCTTTTCCTTTTACATAACCATCAGTTTCAGCTTCGATTATGATTTTATTATCCAATCCGTACACCCTGATGTCAGTAATCTTCACTTTAGAACCTTTTAAATCAAACTCTTTATTCAGGAAAGTTTTTCGTGCGATATTAGAGGCTTCTGTAAAAGGAATATTGGCGGTGGTCTGAAGTGAAAACTTATCTGCAAGAACAGGCACTGAATTAAAATTGCTTGCCGTTTTTATAGGTTGTGAAGCGTCTGGCTTGCTGCCTGTGAAAGTTTCAGAGTATACATCAATTCCAATACTTGTATCAATTTGATTTCCGTAAAATTTTAACGGAGTAATATTGATGTTAATAGGGGTTACTTTCAACCAGGTGTTATATTCTTCAGAAATATTAAAAGGTTGTGTAAATACATTCCAGGCCATCATTGCGTATTGTTGAAAATTCAACTGTGTTGCCATTTGTTGGTCAAGGGTTTTACAGAATTTTTCCTGCTGTTCTTTTAAACTCTTTTCAACCAAAGAAGTGATTGGAATTTTTACTTTTCCATAATCCAAAACAGGTTTTGTTACCCATTTAAAGCCATTAGGTTGTGTATTCGTGACAATGGTCCAGTTATTTTTAAAGCTTAAAGAAGCATTGAATGACATCACCGTTTCAAAAGTTGTGTTCTGATACGTGTAGACTCCTAACGTACCAATACCTTTTTCTGCCCATATTTTTAGAGGAACTTCAATCAGTAAATTCTGATTGGTTCCGCCAACGACTCTAATTGCGCGGGTTTTCCAAACTTTTACTTTAAACTGATCATTGTTATTATCAGTATAAGAATCGTCTTGATAGATCAGATCTTTCACAGAAGCATTGATCATATTGTTGATTTCCGAGAGTGGAATCGTTACCGGCATTGTAATGCTGGATTTTATCTTCGGAAAATTATACGCAGCCAATTGGTTATCAACATTGGTTTGCCCAAAAATATTGATACATGCTAATAGAAATAATATTTTTATGAATTTCAATTTCTTATGTTTTTTTAGAATACGAAAATAAGAATATTTTAATTTTCTGGTTTAAAACTTTTTTCCAGTTCAATACTTGCGCCTTTCATTTCGCCTTGCATTGGTGGAGCTGTTTTGGTGATTTTTAATTTGATATAAGAGATTTCAGGAAATTCTCCCTGAATTTTTGCAATAATCCTTCCTGCAACATGCTCCAATAATTTTGATTTAATTTTCATTTCATCATGAATGATTGCATTGATATCTGCATAACTTATGGTATCATTCAAATCATCTGATTCTGACGCTTTCCATAGATCCGTATGAAGTTCCAGATTCAATATATAATAGGTTCCGATAATATTTTCTTCAGGCAATACTCCATGATAGGCATATATTTTTACATCTTCAAGATAGATTTTGCTCATTGCTTTTAATTTTTGTCAAGCAAAATTCGTTTTAATTCTTCAAAATCTGCGTTAATTTCTACAGTTTTTTTCTCTTTATTCATTAAGTCTGCCAATGATTCAGGAAGTTCAATTGTAATGTGGGTTGCTTTTTCTACGGCATCGGGAAATTTTACGGGATGAGCGGTACCCAAAATGAAACCTTTTTTGCCCGGATTTTCTTCTGTATATTTTTCTAAAGCAGCAAAAGCTACGGCACTATGCGGCTCTAGCGTATATCCATATTTTGTGTAAACATCAGTTATGGTTTTTAACGTTTTATCATCATTAATAGAATAGCCTGAAACTGTGCTTTGAAGATTTTTAAACTGATTTTCAAAGATCTCGAGAATTCGCACAAAATTACTTGGATGCCCTACATCCATTGCATTAGATAAGGTGGCAACAGTTTTTTTATATTCTAATTTTTGAGTATTTAAATAAGTTGGAATACTATCATTTTCATTACAGGCGGCTATAAAATGCTCTGCTGGTAATCCTCTGAAATGAGTTAGAATTCCGGCACAAATATTCCCGAAATTACCACTCGGAACACAAATGACAGGATTTTCATTATTCGTTTTTTGCCATTGTTTTAAGGCTAAAAGATAATAGATTTGTTGAGGAAGCCATCTCGCTACATTGATTGAATTGGCTGATGTTAAAAATAAACTTGCATTAATTTCCTGATCTGAAAACGCTTGTTTTACCATCGTCTGACAATCATCGAAAGTTCCATTGACTTCAATAGCTGAAATATTTTCACCCAATGCCGTCAATTGTTTTTCCTGAACTGGGCTTACTCTATTTTTAGGATATAAAATAACCACGTTCACTCCCGAAGTTTTGTAAAAACCATGAGCAACAGCACCACCTGTATCTCCTGAAGTCGCCACAAGAACAGTAACTTTCTTATCCTCATCTTTTAAAAAATAGGAGAGACTCTGACTCATAAATCGCGCGCCAATATCTTTGAACGCCAATGTGGGACCGTGAAAAAGTTCTAAAATAGAAATCTTATCATTGATTTTTTTTAAAGGAATGTCAAAATTGATTGTTTGGGAAACGATCTCTTTTAATATTGATTCAGGGATTTCATTGCCCGCAAAATCTTTCATGCATTGGAACGCAATTTCTTCATCCGAAAAATGATTTAAATTTTCAATAAAATCCTTTTCAAACTGTGGAATTACATTCGGGAAAAACAAACCTTTTTCTTTTCCCTGTCCTTTAATAGTGGCTGTTTTAAAAGTAACCTGTTCTTTTTTATCTTTTAAATTATAGTAGATCATTGTCTTGGTTTTAATTGAATTAATTCTAATCTTCACTAACGATTTCAATTCCTGCAGGATTGATTTTGGATACATACACAAAACTGTTTATATCAATTTTATCATAAATAGATTTCATCATCTGAGCAATTTTTTGTGCAGTTTCTTCTTTTTCTGTCAACATAAAAATCGATGGGCCAGAACCGGAAATCCCACCACCCAAAGCTCCAAGTTGTAAGCTTTCGGCTTTAACTTCATCAAATTTAGGAATCAAAATACTTCTTATGGGTTCTATAATGACATCATTGAGGCTTCTCCCAATTAATGCATGATCATTGTTCTGGATTCCAGCTACCAATCCGGCGATATTTCCCCATTGCTGTACAGCATCTTTCAGCAAAATATTTTTCTTTAAGATTTGTCTTGCATCGGATGTTTTTACTTCAACTTGTGGATGCACTGCCGCAACAAATAGGTTTGGACAGTTTAACGGAATAATATCAATAGGGTCAGTTGATTTTGCTAATGTTATTCCGCCCAGAAGACAAGGTGCAATATTATCTGCATGTCTTACTCCTGAAGCTAGTTCTTCTCCAAACATTGCAAAATGAATCAGCTGGTTTTGAGATAAAATATTTCCTAATAAAGCATTGGCTCCAAAGGCAGCTCCAGCGGCACTTGCCGCGCTGGAACCGAGCCCACTTCCGGGTTTTATATTTTTATGAATAGTAACTCTGAAACCTGTTTTTAGATTAAAATGTTCCTGAATTTTTAAAAGTACCACTCCGGCAACATTTTCTTCTGCTTTTTCAGGAAGCCCAAAACCATCTGTATGTTTTATAATAATCTCTGGTGTTTCGAGTAATTGAAACTCCATTTCATCATAAGGTTGATTAATTGCCATTCCTAAGATGTCGAAACCACACACCAAGTTGGCAATTGTTGCCGGAACTCTTATTTTTATTTTTTTCATATTTTTATGATTAAACTGAACGTACGATATCTGCGAAAACTCCACTTGCTGTTACCTCGGCACCTGCTCCCGCACCTTTTACTACCAATGGTTGCTCAGAGTAACGTAAGGTTTTTAGGATAACAATATTATCTTTACCATAAAGATGATAGAGGTCACTTTCCGGGGCAATATGTTGTAGCCCAACTTTGGCTTTTCCATCTTTAAATTCGGCAACATATTTTAAAATTTTTCCGTCTTTTTTGGCTTCATCTAAAATCTTTTTAAAATGATCTTCATATTGAATCATTGCATTATAAAAATCTTCTACACTTCCTTGCATACAATCATCAGGAAGAAATTTTATATTCTCTATTTCATCAAACTGAAGAGGGTATCCGGCTTCTCTTGCAAGAATTAAAATTTTGCGGGCAACATCTGTTCCTGCTAAATCCAGTCGTGGATCTGGCTCTGTAAATCCTTCTTTTTGTGCTTGGGCTACAACTTCAGAAAATGGTTTGCTTCCATCATAATTGTTGAATACAAAGTTTAAAGTCCCACTTAATACGGCTTGTATGGAAGTAATCTTATCACCACTTCTTATCAAATCATTAATGGTTCCGATAATAGGAAGACCTGCTCCCACATTGGTTTCAAAGAAAAATTTGCAACTGTGATTTTTAGCAATATTTTTTAATGATTTATATTTTTCAAAATCAGAAGAAGCCGCAATTTTGTTACAGGCGATAATATTGATACTTCTTTTTAATACAGTTTCATAAATTTCGGGAACTTCTGCGTTGGCGGTAACATCTACAAAAACAGAGTTTCGAAGATTTCGGGAAATAGTTTCTTCTGCGAATTTTTTAATAGAAGCTTGTTCGCCATTTTCTAATTTTTTATTTAAATCATTTTGTGAAATTCCCTGATCTGCAAATGCCATTTTTCGGCTGTTGGAAACTCCTGCAATTCTTAAATTAATCAAAAGATTTTCCTGCAGATATTTATTTTGGTTATAGATCTGCTGAATCAGTTTTGAACCTACATTTCCAGTTCCGCAAATATAAAGATGAACCTGTTTTATTTCTGATTCAAAGAATTCTTCATGAAGCACGTTCACCGCTTTTTTAATATCTTTTTCTGATATCACAATGCTGATATTTCGTTCCGAAGAGCCTTGAGCAATTGCTCTGATATTAATTCCGTTATTTCCTAAACAGCCGAACATTTTAGCACTTACGCCACTTCGGTTTTTCATATTTTCGCCGACCAAAGCGACAATTGAAAGTCCGGATTCTATTTTTATGGGTGAGATTCTTTTTAATTTTAAATCATCCTCAAAAGAAGAATTGATTGCATTTTCTGCATTGAAAGTGTCTTTTTCATTGATTGCAATCGTAATCGAATGCTCCGAAGAGCTTTGAGTAATAAGAACTACATTTATTTTTTCATGGCTAAAACATTGAAACAGTTTTGCAGAAATACCGGGAATTCCAACCATTCCGCTACCTTCTAAAGTGAGAAGGATAATATTACTCATGTTTGAAATACCAACTGCAACTTGCTCTTCTTCATCTCCTGAAATTTTAATTGTATGAGATACTAAAGTGCCTGAAGCTTCGGGATCAAAAGTATTTTTAATCCTTAAATTAATATTCTTCACCATGACGGGTTGAATGGTAGGAGGATACAAAACTTTTGCTCCAAAATGAGAAAGTTCCATAGCTTCTTGGTAAGATATTTCCGCGATGGGTTTAGCGTTCGTAGAAAGTCTGGGATCTGCAGTCATCATTCCGCTTACATCAGTCCATATTTGCAGTTCTTCTGCGTTGACTATTGAAGCAAATATAGAAGCGGTATAATCTGATCCGCCTCTTCCCAAAGTTGTCGTATTTCCTGCCTGATCTTTAGCGATAAATCCTGGAGCTACCGTAATTTGATGTTGATTTTCTTCAAAATATTTTTTTACATTTTTTTCAGTAGCTTCAAAATCTACTTTAACATTTGTGAAGTTATTGTTGGTAACAATCTGATCTGCGGAATTCATCCAAGCCGCATCTAATTTTTCAAATTTTAATCTTGCAGCAATAATATTGGAAGAAAGAAATTCTCCGTAAGAGGTTATTTTATCTTTGATTCGATCTGTAAATTCTCCTAAAACGAATATTCCGTTGCAGAGTTCTTCAATATCATTGAAATGTTTTTTTACAAAACTTAGCCAGGCACTTTGCTCTAAGATGGGAATAAGTTCTTTTACTAATTTTAAGTGTTTTTCTTCAATAGTTTTGATGATGGTAGGATAACTATCATCATTATTTGATGCTTGTTCAGCTGCTTTTATCAGGCTATCTGTAACACCTTGTAATGCTGAAACTACAACAACTATTTTATTTGAATATTGATTTTTAATTATACTTTCTACTTTCAGAATATTTTCTGAGTTCGCAACAGATGTTCCACCGAATTTGAGGACTTTCATCGTTTTTTATTTTTTGAATTATTGACAATAGAATTTTTTTGCTCTTAAAAAAAGAGCACACGTGCCGATGATAATATGTGAAAATGTACCCCGTTATGGGGTAGTGGTTGTAGTCGTAGAAACAGAAGATACTTCAGAAGTAGAAAACTTCAGAGTAGAAATATCAGATATGTTTCTTGTAAATTTCATTGTTGTGAAACAAATGTACAAATTATTTTTAAATAGAAAAGTTTAAATTAAAATATTGTTTTTCAACAAAATGTGATTTATTGAAAATATTTATTACATTTATAATCTAAACTAAATCAAATTATTATGAAAAATCTTAAAAAGTTAAACCGGAGAAACTTGGAACAGATCAACGGGGCAGCAATATCACCAATTTCATATTGCAACGGATGCCCAACAGGAGCATTTGGACCCAATGATACCCATTCTTGTGAAGCATATTGGGGACTTCCGGATAGTTGTAGAAAATGTGTTCTTGTCAATATGGAATGCTTTGTACCCATTCAATTCTAAAAATAAATAATACCATGAAAAACTTAAGAAAATTAAACAGATTAAATTTAGAACAGATTAACGGAGCTGGAGTTTCACGTTGTGAGGGATGTCCTTCTCATCTTGTTTTTGGTCCTGGAGGAGGATGGCCTGATTCTTCTAGTGCTTCTTGTGAAGCTTATTTTGGTTTATCCGAGACCTGTAAAATGTGTGTGATGGTGAGCGTAGATTGCTTTGTTCAAATTACTGCAATTTAAAAAAATGCTATAAAAAGAGACTCTATATTTTTAAACTAAACTACCATGAAAAATCTAAAAAAATTAAATAGAAAAAATTTAAGAGCAATCACAGGAGGCTTAACAGAATGTAGTGTAGATCTGGATTGCGGACCTACAGGTTGTGCAATATGCACAGATTTTAGAGGCGGGCGTAGAGTTTGTCTTTACTTCTATGATCCGACGAACATGGATAATTGTCCAAATATTAATCCATAATTAAAGACGAAAAAAATTAAAATAATATCCAAAATCAAATAAATTATGAAAAATCTAAAAAAACTGTCAAGAGTAGAACAGACAAAAATCCAAGGTGGTTTCACGCAAGTTCAGATAGACGCTTGTGGTGGTGAAGCGTATGTATGTTTCCGAAAAGGAGGATGGGGCTGTTGGCGAAATCCGGGAGGAACCTGCTATGCACCTATGGTTTAATATAAGAAAAAAAGCACTGTAAAAACAGTGCTTTTGATTTATTTAATGCTTTTCGAAAGATCAAGCATCGCCTCAATGGGCTTTAATGCTCTCAAACGAAGTTCTTCGTCGATAAGGATCTCAGGAAGTTCATATTTCATACATAAGTACAACTTTTCCATTGTATTACGTTTCATATAGAAACATTCTGAGCAGTTACAGCTTTCGTCAAAAACCAAAGCTGGAATTAATTCTTTATGCGGTGCACGTTTTCTCATTTCGTGAAGAATTCCTTCTTCTGTAGCGATGATGAACGTCTGGCATTCGTCTTTTTCCACATAATCTAATAGAGCGGAAGTAGAACCTATAAAATGAGCCAGTTTCAACACAGCTTCTTCACTTTCCGGATGCGCAATCATTTTAGCATTTGGATGATCTGCTAACTGTTGTGCAATTCTCTCCATAGAAAAGGCTTCGTGAACGATGCAACTTCCATCCCAAAGAATCATATCACGTCCCGTTTTTTTAGATAAATATCTTCCTAAGTTTTTATCCGGAGCGAAAATAATTGGTCGGTCTTTTGGTAAGGCTTCAATTACTGTTTCAGCGTTTGAACTTGTTACGATAATATCACTTTCTGCTTTTGTTTCAGCGTTACAGTTGATGTAAGTTGCGATCAAAGCATTAGGATGCTGCTCACGCATTTTTCTCAAACCTTCCCCTGAACAACCGTCTGCCAAAGAGCATCCTGCCATCGTGTCTGGAAGAACTACTTTTTTAGTTGGGTTCAGGATCTTCGCCGCTTCTGCCATGAAATGTACTCCGCAGAATACAATCATATCAGCATTGGTATCTTTTGCCTGTCTTGCCAATTGCAGAGAATCTCCCAAGAAGTCGGCAATATCCTGAATCTCTCCAGGTTGGTAATAATGCGCTAAAATAACCGCATTTTTCTCTTCTTTCAATTTAAGAATGGCTTTCACCAATTCTTCTCCTTGAGGAATTACCAAATCTTTTATATCTAAAAATCCTCTTACCGGAATCGCAGATTTAGCTCTTTCTAATGTTTCGGTACTCATATCAACCTCAATGTTTTGTTCTTTTAAAAGTAGAAATTTTTAAGTGATTTTAATCTCTACTGATAAAATTTTTTATTAAACTTTCTATTTCTTCTTTTGCAATATCCAAATCGTTATTGATCACGATTTTATCAAATTCTTTTGCGTAAGACATTTCTTCTTCTGCCTTTTCTACGCGGGTTTTGATGGTTTCTGCATCATCTGTGTTTCTGGAAATCAATCTTCGTTCCAATTCTTCAATGGAAGGGGGTTCAATGAAAATAGATAAGGCTTTTTCTCCAAAATATTTTTTTAAAGAAATTCCGCCTTTTACATCAACATCAAAAATCACTACTTTTCCCTGATTCCAGATCTTTTCAACTTCAGATTTTAAAGTACCGTAATATTTATCAGTATACACTTCTTCAAATTCTACAAAAGCATCTTCCGAAATTTTCTGTCTGAATTCATCAGGACTTAAAAAATGATAATCCACGGCATGGGCTTCATTTCCTCTGGGTTGTCTCGTAGTACAAGAAATTGAAAATTGGAGTTCATTAAATACCTCCAAAGAATGCTTTACTAATGTAGTTTTTCCGCTTCCTGACGGCGCTGAAAATATGATAACTTTATTCATATGGCTGTTGGTTGCTTGTTTCTCGCTGCCTGTTTTATCCAGCAACTGTCAACTAGCAACTCATTATAATACGTTTAACGTTTGTTCTTTAATTTTTTCCAAATCATCCTTCATCATCACCACCAATTTTTGGATCTCAGCATGATTGGCTTTTGAACCTAATGTATTGATCTCTCTTCCGATCTCCTGGGAAATAAAACCTAGTTTTTTTCCATTGAAATCTTCATTATCCATTACTTCCTGGTAATATTTTAAGTGTTGTGTTAATCTTACTTTTTCCTCAGCAATATCTAATTTCTCTGTGAAATAAGCCATTTCCTGATAGAAACGAGTTTCATCAACGTTCTCAAATTCTTTTAAAGATTTTTGGTAACGTTCTTTTACACTCTGGATTCTTACTTCTTCAAAAGGAATGACTTCAGATAAATACTTGTCGATATTTTTAATATTCTTCTCAAGTTCAAGATGTAAGGTTTTCCCTTCTGTCTTTCTGAAATCTTCAAATTTGTCAACAGCGTTATTAACAATTTTTGCTAAAGATTCCCATTCTCCATCTGTTAATTCGTCTGGTCTTGAGGTAATCGCATCAGGAAGTCTTACCGCCATTTTAAGGTACTCAAATTCAGGAGCATCAGAAGCAATATTTCGAAGTTCATTCATGTAAGAATCAATCAGTTTTTTATTGATTTTCACATCATTGGATTCTTCAAGATTTTCTATATTAACATAGCAATCCACTTTTCCACGGATAATCCTATCGTTAAGAATTTTTCTGATCTCGAATTCTTTCTCTTTATAGCGTAACGGTATTTTGATATTTAAATCAAAGCTTTTGCTGTTCAGTGATTTAACATCTACGGTTATTTTTTTTCCTTCAAAAACATCTTCGGCTCTACCGAAACCGGTCATTGATAAAATCATAGTTTTTTATTGTCGTACAAAGATAAACATTTAAGTGTATGTGTTCCCACTATATTCAATTTTAACCACAAAAGTCACAAAAGAAAAGTTTGGAAATATTTAGTTTTCAAAAGAGCAAAAAAGTTTATGTTCCGCTTTTTTGAGCTTTTAAATATCTAAAAATCAAAGAAAGTCTTTTGTGACTTTTGTGGTTAAAAATAAAAAATCAATTTTCGTAAATTAGCGCTGTGAAAAATAAAAATTTAATTTCTGTTGTAGGACCCACCGGAATTGGAAAAACAAGATTGGCAATTGATTTGGCTAACCATTTTAGCACAGAAATTATTTCTTGTGACTCGCGCCAGTTTTTTAAAGAAATGAAGATTGGTACCGCTTCACCATCACAAGAAGAATTGGGGGAAGCACCTCATCATTTTATTGGAAATCTTTCGGTTGAGGAATATTATTCGATCGGACAATATGAGGAAGATGCCTTAAAAAAACTCAACGAACTTTTTGAAAAATATGATACTGTCATTTTAGTTGGCGGAAGTATGATGTATGAAAAAGCGGTGATTGAAGGATTGAATGATTTACCTGAAGCTAATGAAGAAAATCAAAGCAAACTCCAGGAGATTCTAGATAATGAAGGAATTGAAAAATTGCAGGAAATCTTGAAAGAACTCGATCCTGAGTATTTTGCAGTAGTAGATTTTCATAATCACCGAAGACTTTTCCGATCGATTGATGTTATTTGGCAAACCAATAAAAAATATTCTGAATTAATTGCTGTTTCACAAGATTCCAGAGATTTTAATGTGATCCGAATCGGTATTGAAGCTCCTCGAGAAGAACTGTATGACAGAATCAATAGGAGAGTGGATATGATGATGGAGAAGGGCTTGCTGGAGGAAGCAAAAGGTCTGGGAAAATTCAAAGGTTTGACTGCTTTAAACACCGTTGGCTATGCAGAATTATTCAAATATTTTGATGGAGAATGGGAATTGGATTTTGCAGTTTCTGAAATCAAAAAAAACAGCAGAAGATATTCGAAGCGTCAACTGACTTGGTACAGAAAAGCGGATGATATTCATTATTTGAAATTGGGTTATTCTCAGGAGGATTTTGATGGTTTGATTGAATATATTAATCAGGAAATTCGCAAGTGATTTTTTTTAACGCAAAGATTTATTTTCAATTTTGCTTATTTAAGGGAGCAAAGAATTGAATCAATGTAATTGATTCTTACTAAGCTAGCTTCATCAGCGACTTTATTGCTTTTCTTTGCTCACTCAAATACTAGTTTTCTTATATTAAAACTTTGCGTTTAAATTTAAATCTTTAAGATTTTTATGAAGAGGTTAAGAATATTAAGGGATTATTTTATGTTGGTTTTCGCAAAGACGCAATTTTTTCAATTTGATATATAAATAAAAATAAGGCGCAAGGATTTTATCTTCGATAAAATTTAATACGTTAAACTTGCTGAGAAATCTTTGATTTTCTTGCGCCTTAAAACAGTCTTTTATTAAAACTTTGCGTTTAAAAATAAATTCAATTTTTAACCATTAAGATTTTTATTAAGAAGTTAAGAATATTAAGTTTCACTTCGCAGTAAGTCTTAAAAATCTATTTAATTTTCTCTTAATTAAACTTAACTCCTTACGTATTCTTAATGGTTCAAATAAACTTTGCGAATTGTCATTCTGACGAAGGAAGAATCTCAACACATTAAAATAGATTCTTCACTTCACTTTGTTGCGTTCAGAATGACAGAGTGGATAAATATCAGCGTAAAATTTTAATTGATAAAACAAAAAAAGTGCGATCCCGAAAGACCGCACTTCAAACAATATTAATTTAATTTACTACTTCCAACCGCCACCTAGAGCTCGGTATAGATCTACAATACTGCTTAATCTCTGTCTTTTTACGGATGCAAGATTTAGTTCAGCTTGTAAAGAATTTCCCTGAGCTGTAATTACTTCTAGGTAATTTGCCATTCCGCCTTTATAAAGCATTTCAGCACTTTTAATTCCGTTTTTCAACGTTGCAACTTGTTCGGTTGCTTTTTGTTCCTGAACTTTTAAACTTTCGTTTGAAACTAATGCATCAGAAACTTCACCTACTGCATTCAAAACAGATTGACGGAACGCTAACACGTTTTTCTCTCTCTGAATTTTAGCAACATTTAAATCGGTTTTCAATTGTCTTTTCTGGAAAATAGGCTGAGTTAATCCTCCTAAAACAGATCCGAACAATGAAGCCGGAATCTGAAACCAGTTATCAATTTTAAATGAATTTACGCCACCGTTTGCTGTAATTTTCAATGCAGGATACATATTTGCCTGAGCAATTCCTACGATTGAATTAGATTCCAACAACACCAATTCCTGCTGACGAACATCCGGACGACGACTTACCATTGCTGCAGGAAGTCCTGTAGAAATATTTTGAGGTAAAGAAGTGTCAGACATTTCTATGGTTCTGTTCACTTTATTTGGATTTTCACCCACTAAAATGCTTAATGCATTTTCCTGAATGGCAATGTTTTGTTGCAATTGTGTGATCAAAAGTTCTGTTGATTGCTTTTGAGCTGTTGCCTGCTGAACACCCAATGAAGTGGTATCACCACTTTGCCACATCTTTTCAGTAATAGACAATGTGTTATTGCTTAATTCTAAATTTGATGTTGCAATATTTAATTGTTTGTCAAGCATCAATAAATTATAATAACCTTGAGCAATTGCTGCAACAACTTGTGTCTGGATTGCTTTTGTAGCTTCGTAAGTTTGCAAATACTGCATTCTTGAAACCTCCTGTTGGTTTTTGATTTTTCCCCAAATATCCGCTTCCCAAGATAAATTAAAGGCTGCATTGTAATCTTCAACATGGTTTTGTCCTAAAAATAAATTAAGACTTTGCCCGTTCATGCTGTTTTTTGAAGGCTTCGAGATTTGTCCTGAAACAGCGAAACCAACATCCGGATATTGAAGATATTTTGCCTGTTTTAGTTTTTCCTGTGAAGAAGCAACTTGTTTTAGAGCAATTTGTAAATCGTAGTTATTTTTAATTCCTTTTTCAATCAAACCCTGTAACATAGGATCGTTGAAAAATTGTTTCCATTCCAGGTTGGCAACACTTGCGGTATCCGCAGTTGCTGTGTATTGGAATTTCTCTGGAAGCTCAAGGGCTGGTTCTGCATATGCCAATTTGGAAACACACGAAACCGATCCTAAAGCCAATATAAATGTGAGAAATATATTCTTTATTCTTTTCATATGGAGATATTTATTTTTATTAAAAGGTCATATGTAATCGCTGGATTTTATTGAAATTTTCGTTTCCAAGTGATAGCGATTTCATAGTTCTTAAATAAACTTTTAATTGAATACAAAACTTTGAGAGGTCTTATTTTATGCAAAGAAGTCTTTAGTAGGAGAAAATACTTTGCTTTTATAATTGTAGTTTGAATAGTTGCTTCTCTATTTTTATTAATTTGAACCATTAAGGACATTTAAGGAGTTAAGTTTAATTAAGAGAAAATCAAATAGATTTTAATAAGTATTGTACTAAAAACAAAGCTCATCTTAATATTCTTAACTAAAACCTTAATGGTTTAAATTAAATGTAAATCTCTCAAAGTTTGTAATTCATTTTTTATTAATGAGCAGATGCTAAAAGTTCTTCCTGTTGTTTTTGTTTTAGCAATCTTTTATTTTTTCTGCTTGGCATTTTTTCATGCAGATATTGGAAGATCACATACATCACCGGAATGATGAAAATTCCGAATACAACTCCTGTAAGCATTCCTCCTACGGTACTGTAACCGATAGAGTGGTTACCTTGCGCAGAAGCTCCTTGAGTCCAGATTAGTGGAAGCATCCCAACGATGAAGGCAAAAGAGGTCATTAAGATGGGTCTTAAACGTAATCTTGAAGCCTGAAGTGCAGATTCAATTAATGATTTTCCTGCTTTTCTTCTCTGAACCGCGAATTCTACAATAAGAATCGCATTTTTAGCTAATAGTCCGACAAGCATGATTAATCCCACCTGAACGTAAATGTTATTATCAATTCCTGCTAATCCTGTGAAAGCAAATACTCCAAAGATCCCCGTAGGTATTGTTAAAATTACAGCAAACGGAAGGATATAACTTTCATACTGTGCTGCCAATAGGAAGTACACAAATAAGATACTTAACATGAAGACGAATATCGTTTGCCCACCTGTTTTAATCTCTTCACGGGTAATCCCTGTCCATTCGTAACCATATCCTCTTGGAAGAGATTTCTTAGCTACTTCTTCAACAGCTTTAATAGCATCTCCGGTACTGTAACCAGGTTTTGGAGTTCCGTTAATGGTAACAGCGTTGAATAAGTTATTTCTCGTCACTGTTTCCGGTCCGAAAGTTCTTTTTAAGGTAACTAACGTTTTGGCAGGAACCATTTCTCCGGATTTATTTTTTACATAAATACCTTCCAGAGAATTTATATCTGTACGGTAAGGAACATCTGCCTGAGCCATTACTCTGTAGTATTTACCAAATCTGTTGAAATCTGATACGAAGCTACTTCCGTAATAAATTTGCATCGTCTGCATCAATTCTGTTACAGAAACTCCCAATTGGTTGGCTTTATCTGTATTTACATCAATCGTATATTGTGGATTTCCTGCTGCATATGTTGTAAAGGCAAATGCAATTTCCGGACGCTTCATTAGCTCTCCAATGAATGCCTGAGTAGTAGTTCCCAATTGTTCAAAAGAACTGTTGGTTTTATCCTGAAGCATAAATTCAAAACCGGAAACGTTACCAAATCCCTGAATGGTAGGGAAGTTGAAGAAGAAAGCGTTGGCATCTTTTACCTGGCTTACTTTTCCTGTTAAGGTAGCGGCAATCTCGTTTGGATCTTTCATATCACCACGTTTGTCATAATCTTTAAGCTTGATGAAACCTGCAGAGTATGGCGATGCGTTGGCGTTACTGATAAAGTTCATTCCGTCTGCAACCCAAAGGTGATTGGTCGCCTTTTCACCATTAATGATCTTATCGATCTGTGCAGTTGCTCTGTGAGTTCTTTCTAATGAACTTCCCGGAGGAGTATTCACTGCGTATAATACAAATCCTTGATCTTCAGTAGGAATAAATCCTGTTGGCGCTTTTTTAATTAAGAAAACGCTTGCTGCTGTGATAAGCATTAAACCTCCTACAGCTACCCATTTATTTTTAATTAAAAATTTAAGACTGTAGATGTATTTTCTGGTCATGTTATTGAAGCTTGCATTGAATGCATTGAAAAATCTTGCTCCAAAACCTTTTTTGTGACCATGTTCACCATGCTCTCCCTGAGGATCATTCAAGAACATTGCACATAAAGCAGGGCTTAATGTTAATGCATTTACAGCAGAGATCAAGATTGCAATTACTAGCGTAAAGGCAAACTGTCTGTAGAAAACTCCTGCAGGTCCTTGCATGAAACCTACGGGAATAAATACCGCACACATCACCAAAGTAATCGAAATAATTGCTCCTGAAATTTCACTCATAGAGTTCGTGGTAGCTTGTTCTACAGGCATTCCTGTCTGCTCCATTTTAGAATGGACGGCTTCTACCACTACAATGGCATCATCCACTACAATACCAATGGCGAGTACCAATGCGAATAAGGTCAACATATTAATACTAAATCCAAACAATTGTAGGAAGAAGAACGTACCGATAATTGCAACCGGAACTGCAATCGCCGGAATTAATGTTGATCTGAAATCCTGAAGGAAGATAAATACAACAATAAATACAAGAACGAATGCAATCACAAGCGTTTCTACTACCTGATGAATAGACGCATCCAAGAAGTCCTTGGAATTATACATGATGATCGGTTCCACTCCTTTTGGAAGTGTTGTCTTAAGTTGATCAACCTGTTTTTCAATTTCAGTTAAAATTTCATTCGCGTTAGAACCTGCAGTTTGAAGGATAGCAAATCCGGCAACCGGTTTTCCGTCTACTCTGTTGGTTGCAGTATACGTATAAGAACCAAATTCTACTCGCGCAACATCTTTTAATCTTAGGAATGATCCGTCGCTATTTGCTTTAATAGCAATGCTTTCGTAATCTTCCCCTTTATTTAGTTTTCCTTTATACTTAAGGATGTACTCATAAGTTTCCTTACTTCCTTGTCCAAGACGTCCCGGAGCAGCTTCAAGGTTATGATCTTTGATGGCAGCAAGAACTTCCTGTGGAGAAAGATTGTTGGCTGCTAATCTATCTGGTTTTAGCCAAATACGCATTGAATAATCTCTTGTTCCAAATACCTGAGCCTGAGCAACTCCAGGAATACGCTGAATCTGTGGAATTACGTTGATTTTAAGATAATTCTGAAGGAATAACTCATCATATTGTTTTGGGTTATCACTGGATAATCCCATAAACATGATCATACTGTTCTGTACTTTCTGAGTGGATATTCCGGCCTGAACAACCTCCTGTGGAAGCTGACTCATTGCTTTTGATACCCTGTTTTGTACGTTTACCGCAGCGTTATCAGGATCTGATCCTTGCTTGAAAAAGACACTCAGTGTCATGGTTCCGTCATTACTGGAGTTTGAGGTCATGTAAGTCATGTTCTCCACTCCGTTTACGGCTTCCTCAATTGGGGTAGCTACTGAACGTGCTACTACCTCCGCATTCGCTCCCGGATAAAAAGCCGTTACCTGTACACTTGGCGGAGCAATATCCGGAAAGAGGGCGATCGGTAAATTAAAGAGAGACAGCGCCCCCAGTAATAGAAGTATTATGGAGATGACCGTTGAAAGTACCGGTCTTTCTATAAATTGTTTTAACATAAGAAGTTTATTTATTTAAGTCTTCTGTATTAGTAAAGATGTCTACAAAGGTTTTGCTTTGAACAGGCTGTCAGAAGAGATGGCTTTCGGTTGTATTGAAGCGCCGTCTTTTAAGCTGCCCAATCCTGTATATACAATCTTGTCACCTACAGAAATTCCTTCAGAGATGAAGTAATAACTATCTGTTTTTCCAGAGATGGTTACTGGTTTGCTGGTTACTTTTTTATCCTTTCCTAGGATATATACATAGGTTTTATCCTGAATCTCAAAAGTAGATTCTTGTGGAATAACTACTACATTACTAAGAAGTTGAGGTAAACGTACTCTTCCTGTGTTACCTGTTCTTAAGGCTCCGTGAGCATTAGGGAATACGGCACGTACGCTGATGGCTCCTGTACTTTTGTCAAACTGACCATCCACAATACTCATTTTACCTTTTTGAGGATACGTACTGTTGTCTGCAATCACTAAGTCTACCATCGGCATGTTTCTTAGTTTTTCTTCTAGTGTAGCTCCGGGATATTTATTTTGAAAAGCAATAAAATCCAGTTCACTTAAAGAGAAGTAGGCGTAGATCTCGCTGATATCAGATAATAAAGTCAAAGGACTAGGATCTGTTCTTGAAATCAAGCTTCCTTTTTTGTAAGGAATTCTTCCGATATAACCGCTTACAGGAGCTGTTATTGTAGTGAATCCTACATTAATTTTAGCACTTCCAATAGAAGCTTTTGCCTGAGATGCGGCTGCAACAGCGGCTGCATAATTTGCTTTTGCCGTTTTCATTTGTACATCAGAAACAACTTTAGCGGCTACTAGAGGTTGAAGTCTGTCAACTTCCACTTTAGCTTTTTGGATATTAGCATTGGCAACTTGTAAATTAGCCTGAGCCATATTCATTTGTTCACCATAAGCTCTTGAATCTATTTTGAATAACGGTTGTCCCGCTCTTACAAAAGAACCTTCTTCCACGTATATTCTATCTAGATAACCGTCTACTTGTGATCTTATTTCTACATTATTTTTCCCTTCTAGAGCAGTCGGGAATTCCTGATATGTTGTAGCTGGAGAGGTGATCACGGTATAGACCGGCAATTCTGGTGCAGGAGGAGCTTGGTTTCCACCTTCAGCTGCCTTCGTGCAATTTTGTAAAAGGATAATACTAGAGATAAGTACAATAATCCTTGTTTTTCCAGGTATTTTCATTTTAAGTTTAAATTTTTAATGAAGTATTGAATTAAATATGATTGTTTTTGTTTATTGTTCTGTTAATTTTTCTAACGGTGTTAATATTAAGTTCAAAAAAAATTAAAGAATTATTAATGAGTAGTTAAATTGTTATTCCCATAATTGTTATTGTTTTAATGTTGGTTTTAAATACAGAGATGGAGTATTTAGTGTTATTTTTCCTAACGCTGTTAATGGTAAGGGAAAAAAATAGCAAGAATTAATGTTATGAAGTCATTTTTCATTTTAGAGTATTTTATTTTTTAATTTAAAAAAAATTGAATAATGTTAATTATTCCATGTTACTTTTCCTAACGGTGTTAATTTTTGGTTCAAAAAAAAATTACAAAGATTTAACAAAAGCCGAAACTGTTTCATCTAAAGTTGTTTTGTTCATCGTAGAAGGAATATCGTCATTTCGCATCATCATAATAGAGATCAAACCATGTACCGCTGAAAATAAAGCGTGAGAGGAGTGACAGGCATTATCAGGATTTGAACCTTTTTTCTTAATGATTTCATAAGTGCAATCATATATCATATCCTGAAATGAAGAAAATTCTTCTTTCATCAACCCTTTTCCGCTGCATTGCATTCCCAACCCAAACATTAATTGGTAGTACTCTTTATTTTTAAAAGCGAATTTCCAGTAAGCATCAACAATTGCTGTAATTTGCTCTTCTGGAGTGTCATGTTTTTTCTGAGCTTTTAATAATTCTATATGTAAACAATGGAAACCATTTAAAGAAATTTCGTACAAAATAGCTTCTTTGTTTTCAAAGTAATCGTAAACTACAGGTGCACTATATTCTATGGCATCTGCAATTTTTCGAATTGAAAGGGAGCCCCAACCTTCCGTTTTTGCCAAAGAAAAAGCCGCATCCAAAATATTGGCACGTATTGATTCTTTTTCTCTTTGACGACGTTCATGTAAGCCCATGATTTTTATTTACTAACAGTGTTAGCAAAACTACAAACTTTTAAGTATATCTTCCAAATGTTATTTTGTTTTTAAATTCTAAGTAAGGATTTTAAAGAACTTATAAATAGGTCGGATGTTGGAGGAATGGGAGTTTTAACTCACTAATTTAAAATTATTGTAAAAGCTGATGTGTTTAATAGTCTATTTCAATTAAATCATAATTATTTTAGAATATGCAGTTTCCCACTTCAAGCTTCTTTATTATATACCAAAAGAAATTTTTATCTTTGTGCACAAATAAAAAAGATATGAATACTCCCTCAAATATGTTGGCATTAGGTACAAAAGCTCCTTTTTTTGAGCTTCCAAACCCGTCAAAAAGTAATGAAATTCAGTCATTGGATGATTTGAAAGGTGAAAAAGGAACATTGGTGATGTTTATTTGCAACCATTGTCCGTTCGTTCTTCATGCGATTGATAAATTGAATGAATTGTATGAAGACTATAATGAAAGAGGAATAGAATTCATTGCTATTAATGCTAATGATGTTGAAAAATATCCTGCTGATTCTCCAGAGAAAATGATAGAATTCCAAATCGAGAAGAATTTTGATTTTCCTTATTTATATGACGAGAGCCAAGCGGTTGCAAAAGCATATGAAGCTGCATGTACTCCGGATTTCTTTTTCTTTGATGAAAAATTAGATCTTATTTATAGAGGGCAAATGGATGATTCAAGACCTGGAAATAATAAAGATATAACAGGTGAAGATTTAATTATTGCTTTTGAAAATCTTTTATTAGGTGAGCCTCAGGAAGATATCCAGAGACCAAGCATGGGATGTAATATCAAATGGAAATAGTCATAGATTATCACTAGATAATTTTACTCACAAAATACAAGCCGTTCTTTTAGTAGAACGGCTTTTTTTATTTGTTATTGATAATCTTGCTGTTATAGGCTTTTGTGAAAGTTATCCACAATGCAATCCACGAGTTATCCACATTTGTTTGTTGATAAGTATCCGATTGTAAAAAATATGGATCACTTTTATTGATAAATTGTTAGTAAAATTAATTTTTAAAAGTCTTAAAATTAATAACTTATTTACTAATTTGTAAGTTATCCACAATTTTATCCACAGACTTATCCACAATAATGTTATTTTAAAATGTAGCTATTATTTTATGGGTATCATCAATTTTAAAATCTATCTTCATTTTATTATGAGAGTAATTCTTAATGAACTCAGACGGGGTCTTTTCTGTGTACTTTTTAAACATCCTATTGAAATACGTTACATTATTAAAGCCACAGCTATAGCTACATTCTGAAATACTTTTATCTTGAGTCATTAATAAACAGGCTTTGTTGATGCGGTATCGATTCACAAATTCTGTAAAAGTAATCTGAGTTGCCTTTTTAAAAAAGTTGCAGAAAGCGGGTAGTGTGAGGTTGGCAAGTTTAGCAACGTTTTCAATATTGATCTCCTGATCGTAATGATGTTCTACATAGGTAAAGATGTTTTCCAGGCGGGTTTTATTTTTTGAGATAATGGTGTAGGGCATGATTTCTTTATTCAAGAGTTCATAATCTTTACATGTAGAAAGTTCAAAAAGAATATCTAATAACAATAGGTATCTTTTGTATCCTTCGGATTCCAGCATTAATTTTAGCTTGGGAAGCATTGCTTTTTTGATCTTACTGTGGAATTGAATCCCATACTTTGAAAGTTCCAATAAATCTTTGATAGATTTTGCTCCAACTTCCTGCTCGGGAAATTGCAAGATATCTTCTTTAAACTGTAAAACAATTTCTTCATGCGGATCAATCGAGTTTAATCCAAATCCCGAATGTGGGATATTGGAACCAATAAGAACTAAATCTCCATTAGAATAATTGCTTTTATGATAGCCAACATGGCGGGTTCCGCTTCCTGAAATTACGCACACTAATTCTATTTCCGGATGATAATGGTATTGCCATTTGAATTCAGAAATAGGGGAGTTATTGTGAATTGTGCGAAAAGAGCTTTCCTCGTCGGGGATTACTCGTTCAAAAGTAACTTTCATTCAGTTAATCGTATTTTATTAGCTAAAATAATAATTATATTAATATAGTTCAAGTATTTATTTACTGTGTTAAATTAATGTTAAGCTAAATGCTTATATCTTAGCCACCAAGAAATTATTTAATGAGAAATTTCAATATAAAGGCCATTTTATTTTTAAACTATTTCGTTTTTGCAATTCTTTTGAATTCTGTAGGAACGGTAATATTACAAATGCAGCAGAATTTCGGGATTTCGAAATCTTCTGCCAGTGTTTTGGAAGGTTTTAAAGATCTTCCGATTGCAATTTGTTCCTTTATTTTAGCATCATTTTTACCGAGAATTGGTATTAAAAACTCTATGCTTATCGCGCTTTTTTTGGTGAGTTGCATGTGTTTTGTAATGCCTTTTTCAAGTGCTTTTTGGTTTTTTAAATTGCTTTTTGCTATTGTGGGAGTTTCTTTTGCATTAATAAAAATTTCTGTTTTTACTTCAATTGGGTTAGTAACGGAAACTGATAAAGAACACGCAAGTTTCATGGGCTTTCTGGAAGGTTTCTTTATGGTAGGGGTTTTGGCGGGAAATGTGCTCTTTAGTTTATTTATTGATGATCATAACCCAAAATCTACTCATTGGCTTAATGTCTATTGGGTGTTGGGAGCACTTTCTGTATTGTCATTCTTATTTCTTTTCTTTTCTAAATTGAATGAAAGTGAAGTGAAAAGTGAAAAAACAGATTTACTGGGTGATATTAAAAACAGTATTAGCTTATTCAGTTATAAAAAAGTATTATTCTTTTTACTGTGCGCCTTTCTTTTTGTATTGGTAGAGCAGAGTTTTCAAACATGGACACCTACTTTTTATAAAGAAATCTTAAAAGTTCCTACTTCGATGAGTATTCAGGCGGGAGCTGTTTTGGCAGGAGCTTTTGCATTGGGAAGATTTTTATCCGGATTTTTCTCAAAGAAATTCAGTTGGATTTATGTTGTTTCCTTTTGTGTGGTAGGTTTTGCAATAAGCATTCTGCTGGTATTACCCTTAACTCACAATATTAATATTAGCGCAGGAACCAATTGGTTAAATGCTCCGCTTGTGGTGTATTTGTTTCCATTGATGGGAGGGTTGCTGGCTCCTATTTACCCAAGTATCAACTCTGTGATTTTAGCTTCTATTCCTAAGTATTTACATAGCGCGATGGCGGGCTTAATTGTAGTTTTTTCTGCTATTGGAGGGACTATAGGCTCTATAGTTACTGGTTTTGTATTTGAGGAGTTCAGTGGGCAGCAAGCATTTTACCTGTCGTTAATCCCTCTTTCTTTATTGATAGTTTCGGCTATTATCATGAGTAAATTAAAAATAAACCCTAAAAAATAAACAAAATGAACAATCAACTTTATATACAGGAAATTCAGGCTCTTTTTGAGGATATCCAAAGGTCAAAAATTTTTGAAGATCAAAAAACAATGACAGATGCTGTTCCTTTATTTCCTGTTTCTGAAATCAATGAAAAATATGATAATGAAAAAAATGCGGAAGGTTTTGATTTGAAGGGATTTGTATTGTCGAATTTTGATTTTCTAGGAGCTAAAATTTCTATTAAAAGAGAAGAACGGTTGCTAATTGAGATTCATATTGAAAAACTTTGGGACGAATTAACCCGTACCGCTTACGAAGCAAAAGGAACACTTTTGAAACTCCCGAAGCCTTATATTGTTCCTGGGGGGAGATTTAATGAGTTTTTTTATTGGGACAGCTATTTTATAATGCTTGGATTACAGGTTTCCGGAAGAGTGGAAATGATGGAGAATATTGTTGAAAACTGTTCTTATCTCATTCAGACAGTAGGATTTGTACCTAATGCTAGCCGAACTCATTTCTTGAGCCGTTCTCAGCCTCCTTATTTTTCTTTGATGCTTGATTTGCTTTTTGAAACAACAGGTAATGAAGAAATTTATACTCAATATCACGATACTTTAGAGAAAGAATATGCTTTCTGGATGGATGGTGAGGAAGGCTTAGAAAAAGATTCAAGCAGTAAAAGGGTGATAAAAACTAAAGATGGCGATATTCTAAATAGATATTATGACGCAGAAAATACGCCTCGCCCTGAAAGTTATTTAATTGATATTGAAGATCATGAAAATGCTTCCAGTGAAGAATTTTACAGAAATATTAGAAGCGGATGTGAGTCTGGTTGGGATTTTTCCAGCAGATGGTTTGCGGATGGTGAAACAATACAGACTATAGAAACATTGAATCTTTCTGAGGTAGATCTTAATTGCCTGTTGTGGCATTTAGAAAAAACATTGGCGAAATCTTCTGCACTTCAGGGATTAACGGAAAGGGAAAATTATTTTATTGCAAGGGCTAAAAATAGAAAGCAGGCAATTGATACTTATTTCTGGGATGGATATATTTATAAAGATTATCATACGAAAAAGCATGCTAAAACTGCCTCTGAGCATATTTGTACGCTTTATCCTTTGTTTTTAGGTTTGGCAAGTGAGGAGCAGGCTAAAGTTGTTGCAGGAACTATTGCGGAAAAGTTTCTTTACCAAGGAGGGCTTGTTACCACGACTAAAAAAACTATTCAACAATGGGATTTTCCTAATGCTTGGGCGCCATACCAATGGTTAGGATTTAAAGGAATGAAAAATTATGGCTTTGATGAACTTGCTGATAAAATTAAAAATAATTGGTGCTCCAATGTTGAAAGAGTGTACGATAACACAGGTAAATTGATGGAGAAATACAATGCGCTGGATATTGAAACAGTTGCTGGAGGTGGAGAATATCCAAATCAGGATGGCTTTGGCTGGACAAACGGAGTTTATCTGAAATTAAAACAAAACTAAACAAAAATAAAATCATTTACGGCTATGAAAAATAAATCAATCTTTTTGATTGCGGGTATTGCTACGCTTTATTTCAACAATGCCTATGCTCAGGAAACTCCAAAGGTTCAGGACTCTACGAGGTCTGCATCTATTGAGCAAGTTGTAATTACAGGGAATTCTAGTCCTAAGAAGAAAATAGAATCGAGTACAGCTATTTCTACATTTAGTGCAAAGGAAATCCAGAAACAAAACCCGATAAGTGCGGCGGCTTTACTGCAGAGAGTTCCGGGATTCGCTGTTGAAACTTCAGGAGGTGAAGTGGGAAATAATCTTTTTGCTAGAGGTATTCCTTCGGCGGGAGCTTATGAATTTGTACAGGTACAGGAAGATGGCTTACCGGTCTTTGAAGATGGTGCTTTGCAATTTGCTAATGCAGATAATTTCTTCCGTGTAGATAATTCGGTAAGTAGGCTAGAGGCATTAAGAGGGGGTTCAGGATCTATTTTTGCAACCAATTCTCCTGGTGGTTTAATTAACTTTATTACCAAAGAAGGGACTAATGATTTTAGAGGAACGGCAAAATTAGAAACCAGTACCTACGGATTGATGCGTACAGATGTGAATCTTGGAGGTGCACTGGTTAAAGATAAATTATTTTTCAACGTCGGAGGTTTCTATAGAACGGATGATGGAATTAGAAAAACAGGCTTCAAAGCTAACCAAGGTGGGCAAATCAGAATGAATCTTAAGTATGTTTTTGATAAAGGATACGCTAAAGTGTATTATAAAAAATTAGATGATAGAAATACATTCTACCTTCCTATTCCTTTAACTCAGGACGGAGATAAATTGAAGGCTTTTCCTGGTTTTGATCCAAATTACGGAACGTACAGTTACAGAGGAATTAGTCAGTTAAATATTCCTCAAGCAGGAGGTGGATTTTTTAAAAGAAACTTAGAAGATGGGATTCATCCGAAAGTTGATGTTTTAGGAGCTGAATTTAAATATGATTTGGGAAATAACTTCTCTGTTTTAAACAAAACGAGATATACCAATATCAATATGAATTATACTGGGATTTTCCCAGCAGGTGCTCCACAGACTGCAGGTGGTTTTGCGAATAAACCTGTAGAGAAAGGAGGGGCTGGAATTATAGGAAATAATTATCAATATTCTTTAGTGAGTAATGGTGCTATTGTAAATCCTGATTATGTTCAGAAATTAGGTTTCTGGGCTATTGACAAACAAATGAACAATTTTGTAAATGATTTACAGTTCAATTATAAATTTGATAAAGGAAATGTGACGGCAGGTTTCTATAAATCAAACTGGAAATCAAACCAACAATGGAACTGGAGTAATATTTTAACCACTGCGTCAGACAGACCTGAACTTCTTAATTTAGTAGATACTTCTTTAACACCTAATTCTCCAGGGTATTCTAAAACATATAACGGCGTTACCGATATGTCTTTCTTAATGAGGGATTCTCAGGTGCAGGGTAGTTTGAATGATCTTTATTTGAATTTAGATTATAATATTACAGACAATTTGAGTTTCAATGGTGGAATTCGTTATAGCCGTGATTTCTATAAAGGATATGGAGTGAATACAACCACTTCAAACTTAAATAATTCGGGATTAACAACGGATGGTACTCATAGTTTCCTAACAACAACAGCAGATGATAATATGGCTGTCTTAGGAAATAAATATACATATTGGAACTATGATGTAAACAGGGTTTCTTTTACTACTGCGATGAACTATAAAATTAATAGTGAAAATGCTGTATATGCGCGTTTTTCTAATGGTTTCAGATCTCCAAATGAAGAATCTTACTATAATAATATGACAGATTTAGGTAAGATTAAACCGGTAACAACAAATCAGTTGGAAATTGGATATAAATATTATTCAAGAACGTTTGATATCGGAGTGATTCCTTTCTACTCTGCCTTAAAAAATCTATCGTTTACGGATGTTTTCTCTGATGGAACTTCAGAAAATAAATTTGCAAATACAACAAATATCGGAGTAGAATTGGAAGGGTATGCAAGATTGTTCAATAACTTCTTGGAAGTAACTTTCAATGGAACATTCCAAAACCCAAAATATAAAGATTTTAGAGGAACTAATGCCGATAAAACAACGTTCGATTATGATGGAAATTTAGTAAGAAGAATGCCTAAATTCTATTTTAATATTTCTCCAGCAGTAAATATTACAAAACAATGGAGAGCATATGTAAGTATGAATTATTATGGAAAGCGTTTCCAGGATGAAGCAAATAGCGTAGATAATACCTTGCCATCATTTACGGAATTTGGAGCGGGAACTTCTTATCAGTTAGGTAAAATTAGATTTGCTATTGATGGAACTAACGTCTTCAATACAATTGGTATTACTGAAGGGGATCCAAGATCTCCATTAACAGGAAGTGGTGATATCAGAATGGCAAGACCAATTATGGGTGCAGCTGCAAGAGCATCAATTTCATTTGATTTCTAAAACAACTTAGTTTTTTCATAAATTGATAAAACCGTCAGAAAATCTCTGACGGTTTTTATTGTGACAAATTATATCTTAGTTTTTCTCATTGCTTTTTTCAAATTTTCCAAATCATCATCTTCAAATTTTCTTGAACCAGATAAACTTATTTCTTTTAAATTATTGGGAAATAGATCAGGGTTAAGGTCTGTTAGTTTTGTACTACAAAGTCCTAGAAATCTTAAGCTTGACATTTGGTTGAGGGTTTTAGGTAGTTTCTTCAATTCACAGTTTTCAATACGTAGTGTTTTTAGATTATTTAACTGCATTATTGTATCGGGAATTGAATCTATGTCATTTCCTCTAACCATTAAATATTTTAATGATTTTATTTGAGTGAGCCATTCAGGAAAAGTTCTAAACGGAAGGTTTAGAAGCCATATTTTTTTTAATTTTTTTAGACTGGCGATTTCTTCCGGAAGTTCAAAGTTATCCAAATCATATATAGAAGGATCAGCCTGAATTTCTAGTGTTCTTAAGTTGATGAATTGTGAAAAAATAGCACCTTTATCCTTTAAGTTGTATTCTATAAATAATAGGCTTAGTTTTTTACAATTCTTTGGATTTTGAATTGCATCACTTAATGATGAAAATTTAGTTTTTTTAAAGAGATACATTTTTTTACTTCAAAAACGGATTATGTTGCTTCTCAAAACCGATTGACGTAGGGTTTCCATGACCTGAAAAAACTTGTGTTTCATCATCTAAAATGAAAAGTTTTGTTTTAATTCCATCAATTAATTGATCGTAATTTCCTTTGTAAAGATCGGTTCTTCCGATGCTTCCTTCAAAAAGAACGTCACCCGAGATCATGAAATTTTGATTTTCATTATGATAAACCACACTTCCTGGAGAATGTCCCGGAACGTGATAGATTTTGAATTTTTCTCCATCCAATTCTAATTCATCACCTTCATGTACGTATTCTACTTCTACTTTTACGGGCTCAATTTGAAAACCGAATCTCATTCCGCTTGCTTGGAGCATGTCCAATACTTCCTGATCATCCTTGTGTAAGCTCACGGGAACTTTAAATGTGTCATGAGCCCATTGTAAACCCAAAACATGGTCAATGTGAGCGTGTGTTAGTAATATTTTCTGAATCTTTAATTCGTTTTCTGTAATGAAAGAATCAATCGCTTTTGTTTCCTGTTCATTCATGTTTCCTGGATCAATTAACCAGGCATTTTTATTTTCATTATAAATGATATAGGTGTTTTCGCTTGCAAAGTTGAATACGAAGCCTTGAATTTGAAGCATATGCTGAATGTTTTTATGAATACAAATTTAACCACAAAAGTTTTGGTTTAAAACATTTTAATTAATTTTTAATTTGAATATATTTTAAAAAGATACTTTGGCTTCGCTTAGTGTGATATCTCTACAAATTTACCGTTAAATAAGGCGATTAGTGTTAGAGCTGTTATGCTGGGCGAAGTCGAAGCATCTATTATTTTTAATGTTAAAAAATCAATTCAATTTAATAAAGATCTTAACCTTTTGTGGTTTAAAAATGATTTTTCGTTATCTTCGTCATAATGAAAACTTTGCGCATACTTTTACTTTCTTTGAGTGGTTTGGTTTTTGGACAAAACATCCAAAGTATACAATTGTTCAACCCACAGACGAACGATGAAACTCCGGTGATTAACTTTAATCAGAAATTGGTTTTGAGTTTTGATGACCTTACCAATTCTAGTGATATTTTTAGGTATACTCTTAAACATTATGACAGAAATTGGAATGATGATAATCTTTTTTTTACAGAGTTTGCTAATGGAAGCTTGAATGATTTAATTGATAAATTTCAATATTCGTTCAATACGTTACAGCCTTATACGCATTACACATTAACGTTTCCTAATGATAAAATACAGCCAAAGGTTTCAGGGAATTTTGAGCTGATTGTGTATAAAGATTCTGTAGATAAGCCCCTTTTTAAAAGAAGATTTTATCTTGTTGAAGACAATGCCAGCTTAGGATTGAATATTTCAAGAGTGGCAGATGCAAGAAATCCAAATGTGAACCAAAGAGTAGAAGTGCAGGCGATTTCAAAAGGGGGAGATCTTTCATCAAATGTAAATTCAATGAGTTTGAATGTGATGCAGAATAACAACCCGAATGTAACAATTAATAATCTAAAACCAAGTGCCACTTTAGGAAATAAATTGCTGTTCCAGCAGATGAGTCTTGCTTTTCCTGGGAATAATGAATTTTATTATTTCGATAATAAAAATATGAATATTGCAGCAGATATGGTGGGTAACACGGAATTGAAAGATGGAGTAAATCAAACCTATCTTCATCCGGTTTGGGCTTTTCCTCTGAATTATCAATATCAACCAGACGTAAACGGAGCTTGGTATTACAGAAGAAATGATATGGGGCTTGAAAGAAATGCAGAAAGAGAGGCGGATTATTCTTGGGTATATTTTTCTTTAGAATCTGATCCTGTGGATAAAGAAATTTATGTGTTGGGTGGATTTAATAATTTTATACCTAGCAAAGAAAATCAAATGCAGTATGATGAAGCGGGTAAAAGGTATGTGGCCAAAATATTTCTAAAACAAGGTTTTTACAATTATGTTCTGGCGACGAAAGAAGCTAATGGCCCATTGAATTTCGGGGAGGTTAACGGAAACTTCTGGCAAACAGAAAACCTGTATCAGGCCTTTTTATATTATGCTCCTTTTGGGAGAAGTTATGATGGTTTGATGGGGTATGGAGAGTTTAGAACTCCTGTAAGAAAATAATTAAATGAGTAGATCTATATACTTATTTTTAATTCTTTTAGTTTTTATATCATGCAAAAAAGAGTATGAAGTCGAGGATTTCAGAAAAGAATTAAGACCATATTTAGCTAGGCTTTCAAAAGAAAAGTTTGTTCCTGTTTCTGATACAATGGCGAAGAGTTTTTTAGAAAAGAATGCAAAAAAAGATGAGTTGATTAAGCTTATGGACGCTAAAAATCCATTACTGAGAGTAATTGCTTACAGAGCCATAGTAAATAAAAGTGAACCTGAATATTTTGATTTGTTAATTAAGCATCTAGATGATACCGCTAAGGTAACTTGGCAATACTATGAAGATGCGAGTGGGGTTTTTACTGTTTCAGATTTGATGATAAGAAAAGCTTATGATGAAAATGGGTTATCACCAATTCAAAAAAAATATCTTGTAGAGAAAGTTTTATTAGAGTATCCATTTCTTGATGTTTCTAATTGGATGATAAAAGATGTAGATGCAAATGAAAAATATTATAATTTAATTAAGTATAAAAGTAAGGTTGAAAACGAAGATAAGTGTGGTGATCAGTTGATAGCTTGCTATGCCTTGAGCAAGTTTAATAAGAAAGAAGATGTCAATTTTTTATATAATGTCTTTCATAATAGTATAAATGGATACTGTGTTGAATCAATTTTTAAAAGCATTGAAGCATTCCCGGATAAAATCTTTTTTAAGTTGTTAAAGGATTACTTTGAAAAGAATATTAAAAATAAGCTTACCTCAAAGGAAAATATTACAGATGACGTTCTGTATTTTGCTAGAGCTGTTGCATCATATGAAAATAAAGATGCGTTAGATATGTTAAAGTATATAGAACAAAATAATACTTATATCAATCGTCCTGCTTGGCCACCTAGTAACAAAATATATGTTTTAAAAGCTGTAACCATTCATTATAATAAAATCTACGATGAGTTAATCAAAAAAATTAAGAATGAAATGAATGATTGCGACTTAAAGAATTTGGGATTCAGTAATTATGAGCTTTTAGAAAATAATGACAAAAAAGATTGGTAAATTTAAATACTAAAAAACCTTATAGGTATCAACGCCTATAAGGTTCTATAAAATAGTCTTGAAAAATGTGTTGAATATTGTATTTAATCATTTTTTTTAATTGATCTCTTTGAAAATTGCAGTGATAAATAAGCTTTTTTCATTTTCAAAAATATAATGAATGTGAACAGGAAAGTTTTGCATAGTCATTTGCAGATGTTCTTCTTCTTCAAGATTTTCGGGATTTTCTACAATCTGTTTGATTGATTCTTTTAAGTCTTCCAAAAAATACGCTCCTTTATGTTCTTTTTCAGCATTAAAAACCCTTATAAGAAGTCTTATATCATTTTTTGCAATAGAAGATAATAGAACTTTCATTAGGTGAAGCTATTTTCCAATTCAGAAATATTTTCATAGAAATCTAGTTTTGTTCTGGGATTCTCGTTATGAAACTGAATTCGATATAAAACTTCATCCATTTGAAACTGGGGAATGGAAAATCTACTTTGTGATTCTAACTTTTCTACCATTCTTGCCAAAGTTTGAAGCAATTCTGGAGAAAAACTTTCTATTTTGTGTTTTAAAATTTCGGCAGTTGCATTCATCATTTTAATTTTTAAGGTTAATGATGTTGTTTTGATAGGGTAAAGGTAATTAAAATAATTAAATTTGAAATATTTATTGAAAATAACAGGGGTGTTGTTTGGGGTTTAATATTTAATTTAAATTTTTTGCTTGAAAATAAGGGGTGTTGTTGAAAAAAATGCTTTTATTTTTTATTTGAAGCTTTTTCCAGCTTTCCGCTATATCTTTTGGGTTACGGGCTCTGCTTCGCTTCGCCCGCAACCCAAAAGGATGCCGCTGCAATCCGGGCTAGGGCTGTAGTGGCTCTTTCAACATCTGCCATTTCGAACCGAAGGTGAAGCAATCTCATAAAAGATGTAGTGAAAAATATATGCTTCGACTCTGCTTAGCATGACATTGCTACAAATTACCGTAAAATAAAACGGTTAGTATTAGAGCTGTCATCTTTAGCGGAGTCGAAGCATCCATTAAATACATAGTACAAAGCCAGATTTTATTCCAAAATAGAAGCAGTTGGAATTCCCGACAACGCAAACCAATATTTAAACAAAAAAATAACCTCCGTTTCCGAAGGTTACTATATTTTAAACGAGATAAAATTCATTGAGTTTTTCCTCACACAAAGTTTTTACAACTTCTATCCAGCGGTCTTCATCATTTAGGCATGGGATATAATGGAAATTTTCTCCACCTCCGTGTAGGAACTGTTCTTTTCCTTCCACTGAAATCTCTTCCAGGGTTTCCAAACAATCAGAAACGAAAGCCGGACAAACAATAGCCAGGTTTTTCACTCCTTTTTTACCGATACTTTCCAAAGTTTCGTCGGTGTAAGGTTCCATCCATTTGTCGTTTCCTAATCTTGACTGAAACGTAACCATTACTTTTTCTTTTGGTAATCCTAATTTTTTAATAACAGAATTGGTCACGTCAAAACATTGATGGCGATAACAAAACTGATGACTAGGATTATTTTCACGAGAACAGCAATCGTTTAAATTACATGTTTTTGTAGGATCGGTTTTATAAATGTGCCTTTCCGGAACTCCGTGATAAGAGAACTGTAAAGCATCGAAGTTTTCAGGAAGTTTTTCTCTGATACTTTCCGCCAGACAATCGGTGTAGATCTCTCTATTGTAAAAAGGCTGAATATAATTGATCTTTATATTTGGGAAGCTCTTTTTTCTAACTTCTTCTGCCTTATCAATAACCGTTTCCGTTGTACTCATTGCGTATTGCGGGTACAATGGGAAAAGCACGATTTCGGTAACACCTTGATCAACTAATTTCTGAATTCCAGCTTCAATACTTGGCTGAGCATATCTCATCCCGATTTCAACAGGAACATCCACCAGTTTTTGAAGCTTCTTCTGAATTTTTTCAGTGATTACAATCAAGGGTGAGCCTTGTTCTGTCCAAACCGTTTTATAAGCTTCTGCAGATTTTGCAGGTCTTGTATTTAAAATAATTCCACGCACTAAAAGTGCTCGAAAAATCCAACGATAATCAATTACCTTTTCGTCCATCAGGAATTCGTCAAGATATTCCTTTACATCATTTACCGCCGTTGATCTTGGTGAGCCAAGATTTACTAATAGAATTCCCTTCATTATTTATTTAGATTTTCCAGTTGTCCATCAACAGTCGGACCATAGTTTTTCTTTAAGTGAAAAATATACACTTCTCTGGCAAGCATTTCCTCATCTTTTGTTATTCCAAAAGAAGCAAGGTATTTATCGTCTTTCTCAGAGATTATTTTGGTGAACAGCGCAAAATATTCTTCAGGGTGTTCACTTAGGAAATTTTCTCCTTTTGATTTTTTTATTTCCTCCTGAGTTTCTTTGTCAAGCTTATAATAATAGTGAACATAATAATCCAGGAAATTCGTATTCTTTTTATTAAGCTTATCAAAAACAACATCCATCTTTTGAAGGCTGTCCTTGGCTAATTTAGATTTCACAAGATCCTCATGAAATCCGAGATTGATATTAGAATGTGACTCAGCTTCTTTCTTGCATGAAAGAATACTTATACTGAAACAAATTAAAAGAAGAAATATTCTCATATTTAATAATTATCCGTTTACAGCTTCCACTCTTTCTACCAAATCAGGAACGAATTGTTTTAAAATACCTTCAATTCCGTTTTTCAAAGTAGCGGTAGAACTTGGGCATCCTGAGCAAGCACCTTGTAAAAGCATTCTTGCTGTTTTAGTAGATTGAACGTATTCCATTAAAGAAATCTTTCCACCGTCATTTTCTACAGCAGGAGCAACGTATTCATTTAAAATATCCGAAATTTTCTGCTCATCATCAGTATAATCTCTGTTGATGATCTTTTCTACAGGATTTTCGTGTGTTTGAGCTTCTATTGTAGAGATCTCACCGCCGTTTTGTAAATATTCAGCGATCAATCCACGAACTGCCATCATTACTTCGTGCCATTCTACAGAATTATCTCTTGTTACGGCAACAAAATTATCAGAAATAAAAACTTCCTTAGTAAAATCAAACTCTTTGAAAATAGCCTGAGCCAAAGGAACTCCATCTGCCTGTTCTCTAGATTTTACTTCAACAAAACCTTCCAATAAAAGTTTGCTTGAAACAAACTTCATTACCGCCGGGTTTGGAGTCATTTCTGCATAGATTTGATACATTTCCTTTTTCTTTTGAAGATACACTCTAGGGTTAGCCAATAGTTCGTCTTCAATGATGTTTTTCAAACTGTCAACTACATGTTCCCATTCTACAGTATCTTGTTTTGCAACGGCTACAAAATTTGCAGTAATAAAAACTCTTTCAATAAAAGGATAGTTAAAAAGTTCTTGTGCCAAAGGAATTTCTGAGATATCAGAATCTCTGTCCAGCTCCAAAGACCCCGGAATCAAGTTGTAGTCTGCTACAAATTTCATCACTTTTGGGTTTTCGGTTGGTTCTATAAGTATAGTATGCATTTTTTCGTTAAATTTGAGTTACAAAAATACGCATAAGAAGTGGGATTGTAAGAAGAGGGGAGTTAGATTTTTGCTATCGCTGTAATTTAGATTTTAGGATGGGTGGTATTTATCCTTTGTTTAAATTACTATTCATTAAATTAAAGTTTTCAAATAACTCATTATCAAATTAAAAAATATGGCACTTATAAAAGAACTTTTAGGTAAATCACCACAAATAGGAGAAAATACTTTTTTAGCTGAAACCGCAACAATCATTGGTGATGTTGTGATGGGTAAGGATTGTAGCATCTGGTATAATGCGGTGATAAGAGGAGATGTAAATTACATCAAAATGGGAGACAAAGTAAATGTTCAGGATAATGTAATGTTACATTGTACGTATGAAAAATATCCTTTAATTATTGGAAATAACGTTTCGGTGGGGCATAATGCCATTGTTCATGGATGTACAATTCAGGATAATGTTTTAATCGGGATGGGTTCTATTGTAATGGATGACTGTTTGGTGGAAGAAAATTCTATTGTTGGAGCAGGTTCTGTGGTAACACAAGGAACGCATATTAAATCCGGTGAAGTTTGGGGTGGAGTTCCGGCGAGAAAAATTAAAGATATTTCTGCTCAGTTATTAGAAGGAGAGGTCAACAGAATTGCTAATAATTATGTAAAATATTCTTCTTGGTATAAAGAGAATGCCAAAGAAGTTGAAAGATAGTTTGGATGTGAATTGTGAATTTTCTTTGAAGTCAAATAACTTTGTTGTCAATTTTTTAACACTGTAAAATTCACTTGCAAAGCAAAATTGACTATTCACATTTTAATAATTCACAAAAAAGCATTGTCAATTTTGACAATGCTTTTTTTATCCTTAATGAGAAAACTCCTGATCGAGTTCGGGTGTTTGTGTTATTCTACAGGGTAAACAACCTGTGCTTTTCCATTGATGCATCTTATTCCTGCAGGCTCTCCAACAAATGAACAGTCTGATGAAATGTTGTATTTTTTATTAAATTCAGATTCTTTTTTATTGTAATTCTCAATTTTTGGTAGAATCTTAGCCTCTAGTTTTGTAGGGTAAGCAATGTAAGATACGGGGCCTCCACAAGCTTTAGATCCCATAGGGGCGGGTTTCCATTCTTTTATTGTAGCTTCTGCACATTTTTCTTTGGAAATTTCGGCTTCAATTTCAGCTCGAAGTTTATCCAATTGGGCCTGGTCATATTTTTGACTGCTTTCGTCGGCCGGTCTTTCTGCAATGTCTTTAGGTAAATTAGTATTAGAGTCTGCTTTTGCCTTACATGAATTCAAAGCAAAAAAAGAAATTAGCACTAAAGTTGGAACCTGAATGAATAATTTTTTCATAAAATATATTTTTTTCTATTCTCTAATTTTCAAAACTTGTGCCAAGATAAAAAATTCAAATTCATTTTCCGTAATTTTGCCAGCGATGAACAATCATTTTTTTGACTTAATAGAGTATACCAACAGAAGTATTTTCTTAACAGGTAAAGCAGGTACAGGAAAAACAACTTTCCTTAACGATTTTGTAAAACGTACAAAAAAGAAGCACATTGTTGTGGCTCCTACAGGAATTGCTGCGATTAATGCGGGAGGAGTTACCATTCACTCGATGTTTGGGCTGCCTTTGCGAACCTTTTTACCGACAACCGACCGTATTGATACCAGTTTGGCAAATAATATTGCCGATCTGATGCCTCATTTTAAATATAGAAAAGATAAACTTAAGCTTCTACGTGAAGTAGAGGTTTTGATTATTGATGAGGTTTCAATGTTGAGAGCCGATGTCTTGGATATGATGGATTTTTCTTTACGATTCATCAGAAGAAATAGCCAACGATTTGGTGGTGTTCAGATGTTGTTCATCGGAGATTTATATCAGCTTCCGCCGGTGGTGAGAGACGAGCATATTTTAAAAATGTTTTATAATTCTCCATTCTTTTTTGATAGTCATGCTATCAAAGAGATTCCTTTATTGACGATTGAATTAACAAAAGTTTACCGCCAATCTGACGAAAGCTTTTTAGATATATTGAATGCGATTCGTGATGGAGATGTAGGAAGCATAGATTTCGAACATCTTAATGAAAGATACGACCCGGCATTTGAAACAGGAACTGAATCTTATGTCTATTTGTGTTCTCACAACAGAATGGCAGATGAGATCAATCAGGAAAAATTAAAGGAAATAAAAGTGGATCCTTCAACTTTTGAGGCGAAACTTTTCGGTGAATTTAAAGAAAATCAGTTTCCTAACGAGCAGTTTTTAGAATTGAAAATAGGCGCTCAGGTGATGTTTATCCGAAATGATATTTCCGGAGAAAAAAGATATTTCAATGGAAAGCTGGGTGAGATTTCTGCTTTAGATGAAAATGAAATTAAAGTAGTTCTCGACGGAAGCGAAAGAGAAATTACCGTAAAAAGAGAAGTTTGGGAACAGAAAAAATATTTTCTGGACACCGATAAAAATATTAAAGAAGAAGTTTTGGGAAGCTTCGAGCAATTTCCTATAAAGCTGGCTTGGGCGGTTACCATTCATAAAAGTCAGGGATTGACATTTGATAAAGTAATTATCGATGCCGGAAAAAGTTTTACAGCGGGTCAGGTATATGTTGCCTTATCGCGTTGCCGAACATTGGAAGGAATTGTGTTGAAATCTAAAATTACGCCTGAAGTTATTTTTAAAGACAACAGGATTCTGCAGTTTCAGGGATCTACTCTTGCCAATGATAATGTTGAGTCTATTTTAAATCAGGAAAAATACGATTACAGCATTAAAAAAGTACTTCGCACCGTAGATTCAAGATGGATTTTAAATGAAGTGGAAGAATGGAATAAACTTTCAATCGTTACAAAAAGTATTGATACCGTTAAAACCAATCAACTCTATATTCAGCTAAAACATGAAGTAACCCAATTGGGGAAAATTTTCGAAAAGCTGGAAAAAGTAATTTCTCAGAAAGTAAATAATTTCATTGATCAAAAAGAAGAATGGTCTGAAATTGAAGCCAAAACAAAAGGGGCGGTCAATTTCTTTTTTACGGAAATAAGAGATAAAGTTTTCAGTCCATTAAAAGATTTTTATGCTGAAATAAAAGGAGCAAAAGGTTTAAAACAATACAACGAAGAATTTCGGAATTGGCTGGAAGATGTTGAAGAATATCTGAATAGTTTAAAAGAAGCTCATTTATTAGAAACGAAACTTTTAGACGAAAAGAATGATAAGGAAATCAGCATGAAAATTGCAAAAGTTCCTTCTCAGGTGCTTACTTTTCAACTGTTTGAACAAGGGAAAACCATTGCAGAAGTTGCGTTTGAAAGAGGTTTGGTAAAAGAAACGGTAATCGGACATTTGGCAAAGTTTGCTGAACAAGGATTGTTAGATATTGCCAGAGTCATTACTACAGATAAGATAAAAGCTTTTGAAGATGTATTCTACAAAACGCCTCACGAAACATTAACGGAATGGAAAAACGCCTTACCAAGTAATTTTGAATTTAATGAAATCAGGATTTTGATTAATCATTATAATTTTAAAAAGGAGAAAAATAAATAATAGTATTTAAAAAGGATTAATAAATGACTTCAAATTTATTAATCCTTTTTTTATTTAAATATCTAAGATTAATTTTCTCTGATTGTTATCCAAATAATCAGCGCTTCTGCTATTATTTCTATATTCTACTTCAATATTTTCGATTTCATTAAATCTACTTTTATCAGTTTTGGCAAACTCAATGATGGTGAAATATTTTTCATCAACGATATTGAAATCAACGAGTTTTAAATAGTCATCGATTGAGTTTTTATCAATCATAATTTTTCCACTACCAAACTGATGGCGGTCTTGTCCATTTTTCTTTACGCCCGAAACCCAATATTCTTCTCCTGTTTCTATATCAAAATGATTTCCTAAGATTCCTGTATTTTTAAGTTTTTTTAATGCTTTATTATTGAAATAAACCGTTTGACCAGATTTTGAAAATTCTACAAAACCAATCCACGCTGATCCGCTGTGACCATTTGATTTATTTTCGAGAGACATTATTTTTGATTTCATGGTTTGTTTTTTTAGCTTAAGCTATATTGAATTCTTCAGCAATCACAAACTGATTATTAATCATAATTAATTGGTGAGGAGTTATCTTTTTCTCTCCAAAGTAACTCATTTTTACATTGTGTTTTTCACAGATTCTTTCAATGCTTTCAACAATTGAAAAAGGTGCTTTTAAAATGATGCCTGATCCTTGTCGAATATTTTGTAGGAAGATGTCATAAGTAATTCCGATATTAATTTCAAAGTAATCTTTCCAATTTTTCCAGCCTTTTGTGATTTCATCAATTGATTTTTGAAAGTCTTCAATGAACATTTCAATGTTTTCAGGTTTTGAGTTGATGAAAACTTCAAGATTGCTTTCGTTATGATTAACGAGTAGAGGATGGTATTCATGAAAAGCTAATACTCCTGTTTCTTTCTGTTTTAAGAACGCTTCTTTTTTATTTTTAAAGTTAAAACGAAATAATTTATTTTCAATTTTTAAAATAATAAATGTTGATTGAAACGCTTCAATTTCCACTGTTTTATTATTAAAGTTTTCAATTTTGATCATGATTTTAATTTAATAATATTCATAGTTTCCATATTGGAATTCTTGAGCTCTTCGAAGATAAAAATTGTCTGTAATTAATTGATCAATATTATTGACTATCTCCTCCATTTTTGCTGTTAGTTCAATTTTCTGTTGTTCAGTAGATTCAAAATCAATTTTATTTTCATCTTCAACTAATTGCCTTAAAGATTTTATGTATAATTCTTTTTGTTTTGAGATGTCATATGTTTTATAAAACTCATCTTTATTTTTTGGATATAAATAAATTGAATATTCTGCATATCCTAATATTCTGGAATATTGATGTCCAAAATATGTTCCTCCATCTTCAAAATACTGGAATAAAGAATTAATGTTTGAATAAATATTGATAAGTTTTTTTCGTTGTTCAGCATATTTTTCAGAACCATTTTTTTGTTTGAGAAAATATGCATACAAAATGAAATAAGAATCCTTTCCAGCTTCACTTTCAAAATCATTTCCAAAACGATAGTATTGTTTGTCTGGATTTTCAGGTATATCTTGGAAGAATTCAGGATGAGAATCTACTATTTTATTAAATTCTTTTTTCCCTAATTTTAGTGCAAAATCAGATTCAGGTAATAATAAAACGGTGTTTAATTTTGTATGATACTTTGAATTATCAGGCTGTTGCCTTTTATAAGGATTGGTATTTCGAATTTCTGTAACAGTTTTTCCCTGTGAATTTTTAAAACTATCATTATTATTACAATTTAAGAGAGTAATTGTTATTAAAATAAGAAAAATATTCTTCACGATTTAAGTTATATTACTTTCAAAAATACAAAATCATAGAATATTTAAATTGTATAATTAAAATCATTTAATTTGAAACTTAATTCTCATAGTTTTTTCCTGAACTACACCATCAGACTTATCAATTACAAAAAGTAACTAATGCAGATTAGATGTTTTAAATTTGTTTAGATTTAAAATAAATGAAATCGACAAAGGAGATTTCGTATCCCCTTTAAAAAAGTAAATATCTCGTATATGAAAAACTTTGAAATATCTGTGCTGGATCTTGCGCCTGTAAAGCAAGGGAAAAGCATTCATGATAGTTTTCAGGACAGTTTATCTTTAGCAAACTTTACTGAAAATCTTAATTATAACAGATTCTGGCTTGCCGAGCATCATAATATGGAAAGTATTGCCAGTTCTGCAACTTCGGTTTTGATTGGTTTTATCGCCAATGGAACAAAAAAAATAAGAGTAGGATCGGGAGGAATTATGCTTCCGAATCACAGTTCATTAGTTATTGCCGAGCAATTCGGAACATTGGAATCTCTTTTTCCCGGAAGAATTGATCTTGGCTTGGGAAGAGCTCCGGGGACTGATGGTTTAACGGCTCAGGCTTTGGGTAGAAACCCCGCAAGTATAAATGAAAAGTTTCCAAGACAAATTTTAGAACTTCAAAAATACTTCTCTAAAGAAAATTCTAATGCATTGGTTCGTGCCATTCCGGGAGAAGGATTGGATATTCCTTTGTATATTTTGGGGTCGAGTACTGATAGTGCGTGGTTAGCAGCGGAATTAGGACTTCCTTATGCATTTGCCGGGCATTTCGCTCCTGAACAAATGGAAATGGCGTTCAATATTTATAGAGAGCATTTTGAGCCTTCAAAGCAATTGGATAAACCGTATATTTTAGCTTGTGTGAATGGAGTGGCAGCGGAAACTACAGAAGAAGCACATAAGCTTTCTACCACTTTATTTCAGGCGTTTATCAATATTGTAAGAAATGACAGAAAACCATTTTCTCCACCTGTTGATGATATGGATGATATTTGGTCGCCAATGGAAAAATCGATGGTGTTACAGAAGTTGAGATATACTTTCATTGGAGATCAATCTGAGATTGAAGAGAAGTTAAAAAGCTTTCAGGAGAAGTTCAATGTAGATGAATTAATGATCAATTCTCATATTTACGATCATCAGAAAAGATTAGATTCTTACGACATCATCAGAAAAGCCAAAGACTCTTTATTCAAAGCGTAACAAACCATTTATATTAATTGGGAGATGCTTATTTTTATGAGTATCTTTGCAAAAATCTAAAGTAAAAATGTCTGATATTAAATTAAATACTATTCCGGAGGCTATTGAAGACCTTAAAAATGGTAAAATAATCATAGTAGTAGATGATGAAGACAGAGAGAATGAAGGTGATTTTCTTTGTGCTGCAGAACTTACAACACCAGAACTAATCAATTTTATGGCTGTTCACGGAAGAGGGCTTATCTGTATGCCACTTCCTGAAAAAAGATGTGACGAGCTTGGTTTAGATATCATGGTAAGCCGTAGTAGTGATCCTAAAGAAACTGCGTTTACTGTTTCTGTTGACCTTTTAGGAAACGGGACTTCTACCGGTATTTCTGCAGGTGACAGAGCGAAAACGATTTTGGCTTTGATGGATGAAAATTCAAAACCTACAGATTTCATGAGACCTGGACACATTTTTCCGCTTCGTGCTAAAAAAGGAGGTGTTTTAAAAAGAGCCGGACATACGGAAGCTGCCATTGATTTAACTCAATTAGCTGGCTTAAAAGAAGGTGGTGTGATCTGTGAGATCATGAATGAAGACGGATCAATGTCTCGTTTGCCGGATCTTCAGGTTTTTGCTCAGAAACATGATATGAAAATTGTTTCTATTGAAGATTTGATTCACTACCAGCTTAAAAAAGGAAACCTTATCGAAAGATTGGAAGAAAGAAAAGTGAAAACTGCTTATGGTGAGTTTGATTTTTATGCTTTCAGAGAAACTTCAAACGAACAGATCCATTTTGCATTGACGAAAGGAACTTGGACGGTTGATGAGCCTGTTTTGGTAAGAGTACAGTCTTCTGATTCTTATTTTGATGTGTTGACAAGATTAAATAATGGTGAAAAGCCTTTATTGGAAAAAGTAACAAACATGGTAAATGAAGCAGGAAAAGGTGCCGTTATTTTCATTAATAACGTTTCAAACTCTGAAAATACTCTGAAAAAGCTACAGCAGTTCTTGGATTATCAAGACGGTCAGGAACAACGTCCAACGTTGGCTTATAACTACAGAGATTATGGTATTGGAACGCAGATCTTAAAGAATTTAGGAATCAATAAGTTTAAAGTAATCACTCAAAACCCTAATATTAAACCTCAGGTTGGAGGATACGATGTTGAGGTGACGGAGTTGGTACAACTTTAATGTTATAGAAACCTTCAAGGTTTTTAAAACCTTGAAGGTTTATTTTTTTAAGCCATTTTTATTTCTTCGAAATTTCTGAAACCATTCAGAAAATCTTTTATATTCATTCTTTTCTTTCCTTCTAATTGTAATTCTAAAGGAAAATAAACACCGTCTTTGGTATAGATTTTAAATTCATTTTTAGAAATATCTAAACTTCCAACAGGCTTTCCATGGTCTTCGATTTCAAATTTCCCGGCAAATATTTTTAGCCCTTTTTCTTCTTCTCCAATTTTTAACGTCGTAAAAGCAGCTGGATAAGGTGACATTCCTAAAATAAACTGATGAACTTCTTTTGAGGTTTTTGTCCAGTCTATTCTTGTATCTTCCTTAAAGATTTTATATGCATTTTTAGGATGTTCAACTTCTGGTTGAGGTTTTTCTTCAATTGAATTTTCAGCTAAACCGTCTAAAGTTTTTACCACCAATTTTGAACCCATGGTCATTAATCGATCATGAAGAGTTCCAGCATTTTCATCAGGTGAAATTTCTAATTCATCTTGAAGTAAAATATTTCCCTCATCTATTTTTTCATTAATAAAGAACGTTGTTGCTCCCGTTTTTTCTTCTCCGTTAATAACAGCATAGTTGATAGGTGCAGCGCCTCTATAATCAGGAAGCAGAGAAGCATGAAGGTTGAATGTACCCATTTTAGGCATTTCAAAAAGAACTCTAGGCATCATTCTGAAAGCGACCACGATGAAAACATCAGCGTCTAATTTTCTAAGCTCTTCCAAAAACTCTGGATTTCTCAATTTTTCAGGTTGAAAAACCGGAATGTTATTTTCTGCAGCAAAAATTTTCACAGGAGATTGATTGATCTTTTGCCCTCGTCCGCTTGCTTTATCGGCAACCGTTACAACGCCTACCACTTCATGATGAGATTGATGAACAGCTTCCAATGAAGTTTTTGCAAACTCTGGAGTACCTAAAAAAACTACTTTCAATGATTTCATAATGCAAAGATAGCAGTCTTTTGATTATTGAAAAATTAATTGATTTAAAAATTAGAAAACTAGCCATGGAAATTGTATCCATTACCAATTACTCATTACCTATGCTAATGCGTACGTTCTGAAGTTCAGCATTTTCACTTTTCCGGAATCTAAAAGATAAATAAGATTTTCTAAAATATTTTGTTTTGGATGAAAACTCAACTGTACAGAAAGCTCTTCAATTGTAGATGCTTTTTCTGATAAAATATTAATGATCTGAAGAGAAATATTTTTCCCAAACATGGACTGTTTATTTTTCTCGCACACTGAGCATTGACCACAGTTTTTAGAATTTTTCTCTCCGAAATAGGCCATGATCAATTTCATTTTACAGTAGTCATTATTCTCTGTGTAAAATTTCATTTCTTCCCATTTCTGGATTTTATTCTTTTGAATATGTTCGAAAAGTTTCCAATATGCACTATTTGTAACTCTTTCGTCTCTAGGTTTTAAGAATTTCACGCTTGACAATGCACCGTCTACATATTCCAGATAATTCTTTTGTTGTAATTCTTTAAGTCTTTCCTTAATCAAATGAATGCTTATCCCTAGTTTATTACTCACCTGCTGCTCGCTGAACATTACTTTGTGAGTTGTAATTCCTGAAATTGAACGAAGTAAAAGCTCTATAAAATAGGCGTCTTTTTTAGGAAGTTGCTCAATCTCATCTGCTTTCATAAGCAGTTCTAAAGAAGACAAACTTTTATTATCATTAAAATATATGATCTCCTGGTTATGTAGGAAATTCAATACATTCTTGATTTTTGCATTGGATAACTTTGTGAAATTTTGAATCCCAATTGTATTTAACTGAAATACTTTCTCTGGTAATTCATATTCAGCAACCTGAAAAATAGAGTAGAGGTAATTGATAATTCTCAAGAATTCACTTTTACTTGGAATTTGGTTTTTTAATATTTGATCAAAATTTAAGATTTCCTGCTGATTCCAAAGCATGAAGGCAAAACTGTCTTTTCCATCTCTTCCTGATCTGCCGATTTCTTGGTAATAATTTTCAATTGATGGAGCAGGAGAGAAGTGGATAACAAAACGAACATTATCTTTATCAATTCCCATCCCGAAAGCATTCGTAGAAATTAGAACATGATTATTGCTTTTGTTCCATTGATTTTGTCTCGTATTCTTTTCTTTTGTTGTTAATCCAGCGTGGAAGAAGTCAACATTCTTTAATTGATTTTTGTGAAGGAATTCGGTTAATAACTCTGCTTCTTTTCTGGTACGGACATAGATAATCCCTGAATCATTATTGTATTTTAAGATATCAAAAATTCGCTGGAATTTATCAGAAACTTCTTCTGTGAAGATTTTTATATTATCTCTTTTAAAACTTTTCTGAAAAACTTTAGGATTTTTAAGTTCTAATTTAATTTTAATCTCTTCTAAAACTTTTGGAGTTGCCGTTGCCGTTAAAGCTAAGCAAGGGATTTTAGGATTGTTTTTTCTAAATTCTTTTATATTCTGATAACTGGGTCTGAAATCTTGGCCCCATTCTGAAATACAGTGAGCTTCATCTACTGCAATAAAAGACAATTGTATTTCGTCAATATTTTGTAGAAATTGTTTATTGGTGACTCTTTCCGGTGAAACATAGAGTAGTTTAGTTAAACCGTCTTTACATCTGTTATAAATGGTCTCAGCATCGAATTCATCAAGTTCTGAAGATAAATATTCCGCCTCAATTCCACGAAATTTTAATTGATTAACCTGATCTTTCATTAAGGCCAAAAGAGGGGAGATAACAAGACATGTTCCCTCTTTCAACAAAGCCGGAAGTTGGTAACATAAAGATTTCCCTGCTCCGGTAGGTAGTAAGACTAAAGAATCTTTTTCATTTAAAACTGAATTAATGACTTCTTCCTGAGAATCTCTAAATTGATCATAGCCCCAAAAATACTTCAGGGTTTCATATTTTAATTTTTGAAAATCTTGTTCGGAAATCATTAGGTAAAAATAAGGAAAGTATTTATTACAACAAAAAAAGTCACGCAATGCGTGACTTTAATATATAATTAAATAATTTATTATTATTTAGCCTCAAAGTAAACTCTTCTGTTTGCTCTGTTTTTCCATTCTGGACACTTAGTCGCTGGCTCACACTCTGGGTATTTAAGGTCTGTTTTACCTTTACCAACTGCGTTAAGTTTTCCATTCTGAACACCGTTTTTAACCAAATAATTTTTAACGTTGTTAGCTCTTCTTTGAGATAGCTTTTGGTTATAAGCATCAGTACCTCTTGTATCAGTAGCACCAACTACATTATATGCACCGCTTGAAGTGTTGATATAGTTAACAGCATTATTTAAGATTGGTGTATTAGAAGGTAAGATTCTGTCTGAATTTAAATCAAACTCAATTCCTTCTAATTTAGTTTCAGTTTCTACAACCGGTCCTGTAGTTGTTGTTGGACAACCATTGTTTTCAACTGGTCCAGGAACTGTTACACACTTATCGTAAAGATCAATTACTCCGTCTAAGTCTGTATCAAGAGCTACACCAGCACCGTCAACTCTTGCACCTGCAGGAGTATCAAGTTGTCTGTCCCAATCATCGCAAACACCATCATTATCAGCATCTCCTTTTTTACAAACTTCAATGTCTTGGTTTTTAGTAGCTAAAACATCTAATTTATAATAGATTTCCTGTAATGGATCATGCCACATTAAGTGAGATTCATGTTTTCCTAACTTTAAAGAAACTCCTAAAGTCGCGTTAAAGAAGTTATCAGAAATTTGCTCTGAACGTTGGTTTATAGCGCTGTATTGGTCTCCTCCGCCATCAAACGAATCATCACCAGTCATTACATACATTAATCTACCTTCGATATCTAAACTTCTATTAACCTTAAATTTAAGACCAGCACCTGCTTGACCAAATAATGATCCTATTTTGAAAGGTTTAACTTCAGTCATTAGTCTTTGTCCCATCTCATCTTTTTGATATGCTCTATAGGCTAGAGTACCAATACCTGCATAACCATGTAATGCCCATCTATATGAAGAATGGTTATCAACTCTTCTTAAAAGATTTGAGAAGTTGATATCTCCTAAGATTGAGATTGCATCATACTGAGTTCTACCTGCTACTTGTTGGAATTTTGAAGCATTTGCAGGAGCAGAGTCTTTAGTATTAAACCATCCTTGTCTGGTTTCTCCTCTGTCATATTGTAGGCTTATTCCAAAAGCATGAGTAATGGCTTTATCAATACTGATGTAAGCAGAATATCCAAAAAGGTTCTTACCGTTACCGTTTTTGATTGATGTTAAATCGGCAGATTGTACAAGAGGTACACCAGCACCAATTGAAACTGACCAATCATTAAATCTTTTAGATTTCTGTGTAAATGGGGAAACATTAGCAGAGCCCGAAGAAAATGTATTGGGATATTTTCCGTTTGAAGAAACTGCCGTTGAGTCTTGTGCATAACTGGCTGTAGGAACAGCTAGTGCTAATGCAACAATTGCTAAACTTAATTTCATAGTGTATTTTTTATTTAGTTAATTAAATGATTTTATTTTAATTGAAGTAAAATGTTTTACTTACTTTATTCGCTATTTACTAACTATATTATTTATTAGTAGGAGCAGTATTAGTAGGACAACCATTGTTTTCTGGAGGACCAGGAACTGTTACACACTTATCGTATAAGTCAATAACACCATCAAGATCCATATCTAATGCAACACCTGCACCGTCTACTCTTGCACCAGCAGGAGTATTTAGTTCTCTATCCCAATCATCACAAACTCCGTCATTATCATTGTCTCCTTTTTCACATACAACAAAATCTGTTGAAGCATTTTCAAGTACACTTGTTCTGTAATAAGCTTCTTGTAAAGGATCATGCCAAGTTAAATGAGACATATGCTTACCTAATTTGAATGATAATCCTAAATTAAATGTCCACATATTATCTGATCTATGTTTGTTGATCATATTATACTTTGCTAGATTAGGATCTGCAACATAGTCTTTTGGACCAGCCCATCCTCCGCCATCGAACTCATCATCACCACTTACAGTATACATTGCTCTAACTTCAACGTCAATAAGTTTGGAAACGTTATATTTCAAGCCAGTACCAAATTGGAAATAAATAGAGTTAATGTCAATTTTTTGATCAATAAACAAAGGAATTCTTGCTGGGGTAGTGCTCCATCTGTACTCATAATTATCATGTAAAGATGTGTGGTATCCCATTAAGCCAAGACCGGCATATCCGTGTAATGCCCATCTGTATGGAGAATGATTGTCAACTCTTCTTAAAAGGTTAGAAAAGTTAATATCTCCTAGTATACCAATCTGATCAAACTTTGTCTTTGCAACACCAACCCCACTTAGTTGTCCAGCTGGGCCGGCTGCTTGACCTTTTTGATTTGTTTCCCCTTTTTGGTAGATAAGACTCAAACCAAAAGTGTGTGAAATCTGCTTGTCTATACTGACGTAGCTGTTATAACCCCAATTTACTTTACCATCATAAAATGAAGTAAGATCAGCATTAGTCATGAATGCTGCACCTCCACCCACTGAGATACTCCAGTCCTTAAATCGTCTAGCCTTGTTGTCGAAAGTTTGGACATTGGCAGAACCTGAGGAAAAAGTATTGGGGTATTCGCTAGAGGAACTAACGGCGATACTGTCCTGAGCGTAAGTAGCAATAGGCAATGTGGCCAATAATAATAAACCTAGTTTCATACAATATGTTTTATGTTTTATTTAAATAAAATCTTTTAATAATATTCTAGAAAATTCTCTTTCAAAAAGATGTTTCTGATGAGGGATTTCTAATCTTTCTGACGTAAATTTTAATTCATCATATGTAATGATATCAATGTCTATTACTCTGTCAGTATAACCTCCGGTAGCCCTTGAATCATTAACTCTTCCCATCTCAACTTCAATACTTTTAACAAAATCAAGTAGTTGTATTGGCGAAAGATGCGTGAATATTATTGATGCAATATTACAAAAAATATTGGAACTAACAAATTCTACAGGGTCAGATGTTAAAAATTTGCTAATTTTTAATATTTCATTACCTCCTTCTTTTATTTTGTTAAGAGCCTCTTCTAAATTTTTTTTTTGATCTCCAATGTTACTTCCTAGTAACAAAACTACCTTATGCTGCGACATATCAAGAAAATGATTGTTTATGAAAAGTTTTTTTAAAATTGTATTAGCAAATATAGTCGCAATTGTGATACTATGCGTCGTGTTTTTCTTCTTTTTTATTATGATGCTTGTATTTAGTTCAATGAGTAGTGATAAATCGGTAGTAGTGAAAAAGAATTCGGTATTAACGATTAATTTAAAAACAAATATCATTGATAGTCCTACAGAAGAGCAAACCGGAGTATTCAACATTAGCAATCAAAATAAAAGTGTTCTAATATATGATGCGATAGAAGCTATCAACAAAGCTAAAACGGATGATAATATTAAAGGAATAAGTATTGAAGCTGATAATCTACATGCAGGGATTACACAAATTGATGATTTGAGAAGTGCAATTGAAGATTTTAAAAAGAGTGGAAAGTTTGTGTATGCTTATGGTAATGCTGTTTCCCAGTCTTCTTATTATTTAGGATCTGTGGCTGATCAGTATTATCTTAACCCATCAGGAATGATCGAGCTTAAAGGTCTTGCAACAGAAGTAGCTTTTTTCAAAGATTTTGCAGATAAATATGGGATTGGTATTGAAGTGATCCGTCATGGTAAATTTAAATCTGCTGTTGAACCATTTTTAAGAAATGATATTTCGCCAGAAAACAGAGAGCAGTTAAGTACTCTTTTGAATGATATTTGGAAAAATACGTCTACAAGAATTGCGACTTCCAGAAAAATGGATAGCGCACAGTTCAGAACTGTAGTAGACAGTTTATATGGAATGATTCCTGAATTGGGATTAAAATACAAACTGGCAGATAAATTAATTCAAAAAACTGAATATGATGAATTAATTAAATCTAAACTAAGTTTAAAGACGGATGATAAGCTTAATAAAATATCTTTAGGTAAATATATTGATTCGTATTCTAATGATGATAAATCTGGAGATAAAGTGGCTGTCTTGTATGCATCTGGATCTATTAATAATGGAGATAGTTATAATGATATCTATTCTGATAAATATATCAAATACATCAAAGAACTACAGGAAAATGATAAAGTAAAAGCTGTTGTTTTAAGAATTAATTCTCCTGGAGGAAGTGCTAATGCTTCTGACGAAATTTTATTTGAGCTTCAACAATTAAAAAAGAAAAAACCACTTGTTGTTTCTTTTGGAGATTACGCAGCATCTGGAGGATATTATATTGCTATGGCAGCGGATAAGATTTATTCTGAGCCTAATACATTAACAGGGTCTATCGGAGTTTTCGGAGTGATTCCTTACTTTAAAGATTTGGCTAATAAAAATGGTGTACGTTCTGATATTGTTGCTACCAATGCCAATTCTCAATATTATTCTTCTTTAAACGGGGTGAGCCCATACGGAGTAAATATGATTACGAGAAGTGTTGAAGGAACATATAAAAGATTTGTACATTTTGTAACACAAAATAGAAAACAAACTTTTGAGCAGATTGATAATATTGGCGGAGGTAGAGTATGGAGTGGAACAAGAGCTAAGCAAATTGGCTTAGTAGATGAATTAGGAACTTTAAATGATGCCATTAAATTTGCAGCACAAAAAGCAGGATTGAAATCCTCTTATAACGTTGCTTCTTTCCCTAAAAAGATGACTGCCTTTGAGCAAATATTTAATGATCTGAATGAAGATGAGATTTCTGCAAAAATCATTAAAAGTAAAATTGGTAAAGCAAATTATGAAATTTTAAACCAGATCACTAATGAAAAATTACAGTCTGAAGTGAAAATGGAAATGCCTTATCAGATTAAAATAGACTAAATTATATTGTTCATAAAAGAAGCCGGATTTGAATTTCAAATCCGGCTTCTTTGTTTTTATCTCTTTATCTATAACTAGCTTTTCTTTGTAGCCATTCCGTAAATCCAGAGGACGATTAATGCTCCACCTACGGCTAATAACATACTTTTGAAATTGAAACTGTCAGCAGTTCCCCATCCTAAAAGGCTCCCTACAAATCCTCCTACAAAAGCTCCAACAATTCCTAAGATGATGGTCATTAACCAACCGCCTCCTTGTGTTCCAGGCATTATCATTTTTGCAATAGCACCTGCAATAAGACCAAATAAGATCCAAGTTAAAATTCCCATAGTTTTAATTTTTAATTGTTAATATTTATGAATGTGTTTTAGTCATTTTAAGAAGGATATGATAAAAATCATCTCTTCTTGAAGAATGAGTCAACAAATTCTGTACCATTAAACAATTGCAAATCATGCATCTTTTCACCAACGCCTATATATTTTACCGGAATCTGGAATTGGTCAGAGATTCCAATCACCACACCTCCTTTAGCTGTACCGTCTAGTTTTGTTACTGCCAAAGCATTTACTTCAGTAGCTGCTGTAAACTGTTTTGCCTGCTCAAAAGCATTTTGTCCGGTAGAACCGTCAAGAACTAATAAGATCTCATGAGGAGCATCAGGAATAACTTTCTGCATTACTCTTTTGATCTTTGAAAGCTCGTTCATTAAATTAATTTTATTGTGAAGTCTTCCTGCTGTATCTATGATAACAACATCTGCTCCCTGAGCTTGGGCACTTTGCACAGTGTCGAAAGCAACAGAAGCCGGATCAGATCCCATATCTTGCTTTACAATAGAAACACCCACTCTTTCACTCCAGATTGTTAATTGCTCAACAGCTGCAGCTCTAAATGTATCAGCGGCTCCCAACACTACTTTTTTACCTTCTGATTTAAATTGATGTGCCAGTTTTCCGATAGTCGTTGTTTTTCCTACACCGTTTACCCCCACAACCATTATTACATAAGGTTTCTTTGAAGTATCAATGTTTCCAGTTCCTGCATGAGGATTTTCTAATAGTAATCCTGAAATCTCTTCACGAAGAATATTGTCCAGTTCACTTACATTTACATATTTATCTCTGGCTACACGTTCTTCAATTCTTTCTATAATCTTGATGGTAGTTGATGCGCCTACGTCTGAAGCGATGAGTATTTCCTCTAAATTATCAAGTACTTCATCATCTACTTTACTTTTGCCGACTACGGCCTTCGTCATTTTTTCGAAGAAACCTTGACTGGATTTTTCTAATCCTTTGTCTAATGTTTCTTTCTCTTCTTTTTTGAAAATGTTTTTAAACCAACTCATATTAGAATTTTGATTGTATATAAGGTGTTGTATTGCCTTTCTTTACAACAAAGATAACAAAAAAACTACCCAAAAGATGAGTAGTTTTTTATATTGTAAATAAAGTGGGAATTATTTTTTCAAATAACCGTCAACTTCGTCTGCATTCATTACTTTTTCTTCGAAAACGTAAGCTCCTGATTTAGAAGACTTCACCATTTTCACGACTTTAGTCATTTTTTTTGACTGTCCGCTTTGTAGGGTTGCTACTACTTTCTTTGCCATGGTAAATTATATTTATAAATTACTTGATTTCTTTGTGAAGGGTAGATCTCTTAAGAACAGGATTGTATTTTTTCAATTCCAATCTCTCTGTAGTGTTCTTTTTATTTTTTGTAGAAATGTATCTAGACATTCCTGGCATACCACTTTCTTTGTGCTCTGTACATTCAAGGATTACTTGAACTCTATTTCCTTTTTTTGCCATGATTTAGTTCTTTTTAATCAATCCGTTTCTAGTGCCTCTTTCAATAGCCTCTTCGATTCCAATCTTGTTAATCACTCTCAATCCATGAGCTGATACTTTCAGTGTTACGTGCTTATCTTGCTCTGGAAGGTAAAATTTCTTCTCTAATAAGTTAATTTCAAAACGACGCTTCGTTTTGTTATTAGCGTGAGAAACGTTGTTACCAACCATTGCACGCTTTCCTGTTATTTGGCAAATTCTTGACATATCTCGATGTTCTTATTTGTATAATATTTGAGGTTGCAAAATAACGAAGAATTTTTTAGATAGGCAAATGTTTTATAAAATATTTACAAATAACTGACTGATTCATAATATTGAATTTATACATAAGAATAATCTTAAGATACCATGGACATTGAGCCTGATAAAATTCATGTGGACTTTATTCTGGATCGAATAATTAATCTTATATCTTTGTTTTTAATTAATCTAAATAAAAATAATAATGAAGAAGATCTATATTTTATTATCAATGCTTCCGATAGGGATTATGGCGCAAACCTTCACTGAGGTTCAGACCAGTATGAGTAATTACTATTATGCGGCCAGTGATATAGGGGATATTGATAATGACGGAGCACAGGATATTGTGGTGAATGGAGCAATAGATTCTGATGGTGACGGAAATGTAGATACCACTTATAATGGAATATATAAAAACAATGGATCTACATTTATTCCTTATGCTGATCTGGGAGCAGATGCAACACATTTGGGAGATATCAAATTCATTGATTATAATAATGATGGCTTGGCAGATATTATTTCTACAGGATTAAGTTATATGGATATTGTAAATTATAAACACTACAGATTCAGAAATACAGGTACAGGTTTTGTGAAAGAAGCTGATCTTAAAGGAAAAATTTATGGTTCCTTAGAAGTTTTCGACTTTAACCATGACGGTTTGCAGGATTATGCATTGAATGGAACTCAATATGTTGATGGAGTAGGATTTGTAAATAAATTAGATTTTTACCAAAATACAGGAAGCAGTTTTCAAGTAACTTCCGGTTGGATGGAAGGTACCCAGAACAGTAGTTTTAAAATGGTAGACCTTAATAACGATCACCTTCTTGATATGGTGATTCTGGGGTATGATGGTAATAGTAATCCCATATTCAAGGTATATTTAAATATGGCAGGAACGTTAACGCTTACTCAAACACTTCCTCCTTTAGCAAGCGGAAAATTAGAGTTTGCTGATTTCAATGCAGATGGCTTTCAGGATGTTGTAGTTTCAGCGCAAGATGAAAACTATAAAGGATATCTTGGAGTCTTAATGAATGATGGAGCTGGGCATTTGACTGCTCAAAATATAAATATTCCTGAAATTTCAGATTCATCGTTGAGTGTTGGCGACTTAAATAATGATGGATATTATGATTTCATTGTATCAGGAAATGACGAAAATAATGATGCTGTGGTAAAAGTTTTCACTTATAGCCCAAGCAATCAAAACTTCACAGAAAATACTACTACTACTACTACTACTACTACTACTACTACAGGTTTGTACAACTTAGGAGGTCCGGGTTTTGTACATCTACTTGACTATAATAATGATCATCACCTCGATGTTCTATTGTCCGGATTTGATTGGGCAGATCCGGCAATGCCTTCATTAACTAAAATTTTCAAAAACGTTTCGTCCGAAACCAATTTAAAACCCGCGCCTCCTACAAACCTGAATGTTACAAAAACGGGGGACAGATTTAATTTCTCTTGGACTGGTGCTTCCGATGATAAAACGCCAGTGAATGCATTGCGCTACGAAATCAAAGTAGGGACCACTCCAGGTGCTCAGAATCTGGCTAAATATGTCGTAACAACACCTTCTTGGTTCTTAGATCTTGATCCGGCAATTCAGAATGTATATTGGAGTGTAAGATCCATAGATGCTTCAAAAGTGTATTCTGATATTTCCACAGAAAATACTTTAGGAACTCAAAATATAAGTTTAGAAAACCAGTTCTCCATTTACCCAAATCCTGCTACAGAAAAGGTATTTATAAAAGGAGATAAAGTCTCAGATATTGAAATGTATTCAATAGACGGAAGGAAACTGAATGTGATGGTAAATAACGATCAGTCGATCAATGTTTCTCATCTTCCAAAAGGAGTTTACATGATTAAATTAAAAATAAAACAACAAGAAACCACCAAAAAACTCATTATTAAATAATTGAACTTTTTCCTTAATCAATGAGAAAAGCCAGACGTCCAGCTGGCTTTTCTTTCTCTACTTTTATTTTAAATGGCGACTCAGAAAAATCTGGGTCGCCATTTTATTTTTTATTAGATGAGAACTGTTTTAAACACAAATGTTCACAAATGTTTTCCACAAATAGCACGAATTTTTATAGTATTTATATCAATAGGAACGGGCTTTAGTTTAATAAAAAAATATCAATCAATTGGCTTTAGCCAAAACTTAAAAAAATATTCACAAACATCTGTGAAAATCTGTGTAATCTGTGGGGAAAAAATTAAGACTTTTTCATTTTATTCTGAACTCTTTTAATCAAGAAATAAAACAACAAGAATCCCAACGCAAAAAATGAAAATCTTGTTAATAAATCTCCACTTCTTGTGTAGAAAGTCTGCGTGTCATACAGATTAATTTTAGCAAATAACGTTGTTTTATCTCCGTAAAAAGTATCTTCTACAATTTCTCCTTTTGCGTTAATATGAGCCGAAATTCCACTGTTGGCAGCGCGGGCAATTTCTCTTCTTGTTTCGATAGCTCTTAATTTTGCATATGATAAAAGCTGCTTGTGGCCTTCGGATACACCCCACCAAGAATCATTGGTCATGATGGCGAAGAAATTAGCTCCTTTTTTTACATAATTGGTTACAAATTCTCCATAAATACTTTCGTAGCAAATGATCGGAGCCATTTTTCCTTTGTTGAATGGATTTGAAAATGCAACCCTTTCTTTATCTATTCCTAATGAAGCAACAGTTCCTCCCAAGTTAAGCATGGCATCCCCTAAAAGTGGTTTTAAAACACTCATGTAAGGGAATATTTCAACACCGGGAACCAATTTTCCTTTGTGATACACTTCTACTTTTTGATTCGGAACAATCTGAACTGCTGAATTGTAACTTTCAACCCAAAGTCCCGGATTAAGTTGGTATGCCTGTATGGGTAAATCTTTGTTGCTTGTATAAAAACGATGGGAAGAAATTCCTGTGGAGAAAACTGCGCCCGGATGTTTTACAAGAAAACTTTTAACATTATTTAAAAGTAAACTCTTTTCAAAAGCAGTTTCAGAAATAGAACCTCTTCCCGGAAGTGCCGTTTCGGGGGCAATATAATAATCAATTTTACCTTTTGAATTTCTTTCTGCAAGGCTTAAAAGGTCATTTTCTATTGTTAAACTGTCAGTTGAATATTTTTCTGCGTAAGGATCAAGGTCAGGTTGAAGCATCAATACATTCACCTGCCCAATTGGTTTTTCATTAAAATTATTGTATTTCACCAATGAAATGATCATTGGGACAACAATTAAAATAGCTACAATAGAGGTGTTGATTATTAAACTCTTTCGTTTTCGTCCTGCTTCCCAAATTCTTAAAGTGTAAAAAATAAGAACATTAATCACCAAGATCCAGAAACTTCCGCCAGTTGCTCCCAGGGTATCATACCACTGAACAAACTTTGGATAATCTGAAAACACATTTCCAAGATTCAGCCAAGGCCAAGTGAGTTCCCAATTCAGATGGAATTTTTCAAAACTCATCCATATCGCTACGAAAAATGCCAGCCCCCAATAGGTTCCCTGCGCATTTTTATACCAGTGATAACATTGAAAAACCAAAGAGTATAATAAGGAATTAACCAACACAGGAAATATAACGGCCATCATAGAATGGCTTCCGTCAGGATTTTTGGCACCATATAGCCAGCCTGTTGTTACAATATTCCAGATGACAAAGCAGAGATAGGAAAGTCCGAAAACCACCCAGCTTTTTCTATTGAAATTGGAAAATTTTGAAACGCCGTGTTCCATCATCAAAAGCGGAACAAGGGCAAAAAATATAAAGAACGGAATTCCGTAAGTTGGCCAGGATATAGACAACAGCATCGCCGAAATGAGCGTAAGTAAAACGTATTTCATTAATTTTATTTAACACACAAATTTAATGTTTTTGAAATGAATAAATTTGCAATTAATGGTAAAGAAAATTTATAAAATATTTATTGTTCCCTACACTTTATTTTTGCTGTATCTGATGTTTTTAGGAATGGGCAGATTTCAGTATGATGAAAATGTTGTGAGAATAAAACCTGTGATATCAACGATAGAGTTTGTTCAGGGAACCATTCGTTGGGAAGATATTATCAGGATTGTTTTAGGAAATATAGTAATGTTTGTCCCTTTTGGTTTTCTAGGCTGGATCTTTCCTAGACTTAGAGATCTGAAAAGTCTTCTCTTTTCCTTTATGTCGGCAATCGTTATTGTAGAAGCCCTCCAGTATTTTACAAGAATGGGAATCTTTGAAACAGACGATGTTATTTTAAATACGTTTGGTGTTTATTTAGGGTTCCTGATCTGTCAGTTTATTGAAAAGAATTATAAACGTTTAGTTTCCTGATTGATTTTCCTAGAGCTTTTCAATAGATTGTAGTCCCATATCTTTCAAGCCCCAATCTTGAATGACCATAATGATAGGCAGGAATGATTCTCCATATTCCGTTAATTTATATTCTACACGAGGTGGAATTTCTGCATATGTGATTTTTTCAATAATACGATCTTCTTCCAATTCTCTTAATTGATTCACGAGCATCTGTTTGCTAATTGTTGGGATAGCTTTTTGAAGCATACTGAATCTATTGACTTGCTTACTAACTCCATATAATATGACCGTTTTCCATTTTCCGCCCGCTTTATTGTAAAAATGGGTGACTGGACAATTATTGGGATTAAAGTCTTTGTTTTTTCTTTTGTTTTCCATTGGTCCAAAAAAATGTACTACAAATGTAAAGAACAGTTGGAGTAAATAACAAGGCAAAAATATTACATTTGTTATAACTAAAAACAAAGTATACAATGGATAAGAAAGGATTATTTGTAGAAGAAATAAAAAAAGAAGCATTAGGCGATTGGAAAAGTATTGCTGTTGAAGTTCGACCAAGTTCATTTAAAAATGAAGATGGAAGCTTGAAACCATTTTACCTAACAAGAGAATTTAGTTATTTACCCGATGATAAATTTCAATTAGAGATTATCAATTATGCAGATGCTTTCGGAAAAATTCCTTTGGTTAAGATGTTGATTAAAGGAGAAGTGGAGTGGCAGGGCGATCATCCCATTGCGGAAGGTGCACAAAAAGTAGATTTTACAGCCAACGAAAGCTATGAAGTTACGCCGTTGATTCTAAATTTTGTAGACGTATTGAATGGTCTGGCTAAAGAAGGTTTTAATCAATGGGAAGTGGGAAAATCACAAAATATTTTCAAGAAATCCTTTGTCCCTTTTGGGTTGAAGGAAGGAGATGTTTTCAAAGAATATGATCTTGTTTACCTTTATAAAGATATGATGTTTTGGGGCGCCAGAAATGTGGATGGAAGAGGTTTTGATACCGAAGAAAATCGTCCAACGAATTTGCAGATTCCGATGGTTAGGAAATAATATTTTTTTGAACCATTAAAATAAAAAGCTTAAATAGGTTTATTACTACTATCCATAAAGTTTGTCATTCCGGAGGAATCTTAACACAGTAATTCACAGAATAATTTTAGCAAAATATGTTTAGATTCCTCTGGAAGTACAAATTGGATATTGAAAAGTATTTTAGTATTTATCTTAAAAATCTTAACTTCTTAATAAAATTTAATGGTTTAAATTTCTATCCATTCAATTCCTTCGCTCGTTTCTCAGCATTTAAAATTCCACTTTTAAGGATCTCTTTGAAATTATTTTCTTCAAAAGTTTTTAATGCAGCTTCTGTTGTTCCGCCTTTGGAAGCAACATCTTTTATCAATTCTTCCAATGTTTTATCTGAATTATTAATCAAATGATAGGCACCTAACATGGTTTGTTGAACGAAAAGTTTAGATAAGTTTTCGTCAATTCCCATTTCCGTTCCCGCTTTTATCATAGCATCTACGATGTAGTAGAAATAAGCGGGGCCGCTTCCTGAAAGTGCCGTTACGCCATCCAGTAAATCTTCATTTTCCAAATAAACCGATCTTCCTGTAGAATTTAATAATCTTTCGATATTAATTAACTGACTGAAAGAAATTCCGTTTGCAGAAGTATACCCTGTAATTCCCATTCCCAAAAGGGTAGGAGAGTTCGGCATTGCTCTTACGACCAATGGATGATTCAATAATTTCTGAATTTTTTCAATCTTAATTCCTGCCATGATGGATAAAACCATTTGGTTTTCCTTTAAGGTAAATCTGAAATTTTCAACAACCGTTTGAAAGTCCTGAGGTTTTACAGCAATGATAATAAGATCAGCATCCAGTTCATCTACATCGTCAAAAATAGAAATTTTAGAACGTGGAAATTCTTCTGATATTTTTAATAATTTAGATTCATTTCTTGTAATAAGATGTAAATTTTCAGGTTTGATCAATTCATACTTTAAGAAAGATTTTGAAAAGGATAAGCCCATATTTCCGGCTCCGAGAATAGCTATCTTCATGTGTGCTTTTGTATTAAAATGAAATTATTCCTCTAAGTATTTTCTAAAGGTTAAAGAATAATTATCATTAAAAGTAATGAATTCTAAATTTTTAAAAGAAATTTTATGTGCTTTTTTATTGAATTTCCCACTTGGGTCGTAATTCTTGATGGTTACAGATTTGTCATTTACCTCTAAAATTTCACCAATTGAAAACAGGTCTTTGTTCTTTTTTGTGCTATCAACGATGCAATGGAAATTTTGTTTTTTTATTGATTTAAACAATGATTCTCCATTTTTTAAAGAAGTATTATCAATAATTTTTTGATTGAATTTTATCAATCCTTCCTCTGAAAATATCTTTTCTGAAATTTTATCAAATCTGTTATGACGTATGCTTGATATTCTTTTATAAGGGATAATCTTAATCCCCGATAAAACAAAATCATACGTTTCCTGAATCATTAAAAAATGATCTGATACGTTAAGAATGAATCCAACAACATAGCCTTCAGGACTTTCTTCCGTAAGATAAATTTTCACATAATTACTTTTAGCAATATGCTTTTGAATCAGTTTTTTAAATTCTTTTTCGGTTAAATCTTTTGCCATGATGATCGTATTTAATTGATTATTTTTTGAATATTAAAAATATCGAATTTTTACCAAAAAATAGATCGTTTGGGAAGATTAATTTTTACTCAACAGGGAATTCAGGTCTCCTCATTTTGTATTTTGTTCCCGACAGCGCTTCAAGAAAAGTAACAAGAGCTTTGGTTTCTTCTTTTGTTAGGCGTAAAGGCTTTAATAAAGGATCGGTCATTGGATATATAGGATCCAGTTGTTTTTTCTCAGGGCTAGGATCTATTTGATGCATTCCGCTGTTGTATATATTTACAACACCTTCCAGATCGTTGAATAATCCGTTGTGCATCCAGGGCTGTGTAAGCAAAAGATCTCTTAGTTGCGGCGTTCTGAATTTACCCACATCTTCTGTTTTTTTAGTGATTTCATACAGTCCAAGATCCTGGTATTTTTTCTTGTAATACGTCAATCCAATATTGTGGAAAGATTCATCGGTAAGGTATTGTCCGTTATGGCAATTCATACAACGGGCTTTCGTTCTGAAAATATGCATGCCGTAAATTTCTTCATCAGACATGGCGTTGTATTTTCCTTCTAAAAATCTATCGAATCGGCTTGGCTGACTTTTAATGGTTTTTTGGAAATCGGCGATGGCTTGTACAATTCTGTCATACGTTACTTTGTCTGTTCCAAACGCTTTTTTGAAAAGTTCTTTGTATCCTTTTACGGCCTGTATTTTTGCGGGTAAGGTTTTTACGTCCATGGCCATTTCGTGATGGGCACTCAATGGGCCTGCAGCTTGCTCTTCTAATGTTTTTGCTCTTCCGTCCCAGAAAAAAGACTGGCGTTCTGAAATGTTATAAAGTGAAATGGTATTTCTGTTTCCTTGTAAATGATCATTCCCCAGTGCTACACGCCTGCGGTCTGCCCATCCCATTTCAGGGTCGTGGCATGAGCTGCAAGAAACTTGACTTGATTTTGACAATTTAGGATCGAAGAACAGCATTTTCCCTAATATAACATTAGGTTTATCTTGATTTGCAAAGAAAGCTGTGTCATTTTTAATAGGAGCGAATTCGTTCCATTGTACTCCGTAATCGATATTTGGTTTGGGCCAGTCAGTGATTGCTTTTTTATAGCTTTTTACAATGTCTTCAATGGTCGGATCCTGAATGTTTGATAAATCCTGATTGACCTTTGGTGTAAAACTCCATAATAACAATAAAACCAATCCTAAAACCCAATATATACCTCTTCTCATTCCCTAAAATGTTATTCCTATGCTTGCGCCTGCAAAATTATTGTTTTTCTTTTGAATTTTTTGTGATTGATACTGTGCACTTACAAAGAATGCAGGCAGTTTTTTCAGTTTTAAATCATATCGTAATGATGCTCCAAATGTGGTAATATCACTTGCCTGAAACAAATAATCATGAAATATCCATTCAGCAACAGCCGCATTTCCTGTGGCAGCTAATGCGTTAATAGATTTGTTGACAACTCTTTTTGAAAAATAAGGCTGAAAACTTAAGACCTGATTTTCTTTAATCTGCTGTTTATAATCTGCATTGATTCCGAAATAAGAATATTCAAATTTTTGTCCTGAATTAGGATATAGTCTTCTTTCTTTAATCTCTTCATATCCATAAAATGGAGTAGCCGTGATAGAAAAATGGTCTTGATTGTATTGATAGAAACCTTTTATCGTAGTTACATAATCTTCTTTACGGTAAGATTTTCTTTTGAAAATTTGTGTTATAGTTGTGTTGTTAAGAGAATAACCGTACTCTGAACCTGTTCTGATAGAAGCAGTATAATTTGCTAGAAGACCGATACGATTTTTTTCATTTAGATTGAAAAATTTAGCGCCTTCAAACTCAAAGTTTTTGTTTTCTAAATCTGAAAGATCAAAATTTGAACTGGAAGTATTATATGTTTTTATGATATTTGACCTTCCGATAGCTGCGTGAAGATAAAAATCTCTACCTTGTTTGTTGGATATTTGCATCCCTCCTTTGTAGCCAAATTCTTCAAAAGCTGAGTTGGGATTGAGATCTCCATTAAATAAATAATTAGAGAGCCCAAGACCTGTCATCTGGTAAACGTAAGGCCTTCCTAATAAACTTTGAAAAGTAATTGTATTGTTCTGTGTATACTTATTAAATTCACCAAAAACACCTACTTCATATTGTCTGAAAACGTTGTAGTTTACCCCTGCATTCAAACGTAAATCAGAAGTTGTACTCTTTAATCTTGGATCTTTTGAACGATATCCAAGTTGCGCCGAATAATTCAACTGAGCTCCTACTGTCCAACGATTCATCTTTTGTACATAGCCCCCAGCGAATTGATAGCGCTCGAGATTTAATTTTCCTCCAACAGAATCTGCGGTTGTATATGGTGAAATACGATCATAATCTAGATTTTCACTCCATTTGTTGGCGCCGTTTTTTAGGTTTTGATAGCTTGCGCTTCCCCAGACAAAACGGTTAGGTTTTAGTTTCTGAAAAGATTTAGCTTCAACAGTTAATCCTTTATCCCCTTTTCCTAATTGTTGACGGTAAACTTTTTCATCATTGTTATGATATCCAACGTTGAATTCTGAGAATGAAGAAGAACTATAACCCGACATGGAAGCCGGATTATAGTAATATTTGGTTTTAAAATTTCTCTCTACGTTGTATTGGTTGCTGATGGTCTTAAAAAGACTGAGGCTATCCTGAGCTTTTAAAGAAAATGAACTTAAGGTTATCAATAATAAATAGAAAGACGTTTTTATATTTAGCATAATTTATTGTAATAATTCAGTATTTATTGTGGATGTACAATACCGTTTTTTAAACTTGGCTCAGAATCTTTTACAAAGTCATTTGAAGAATTATTGGTATCCATATAAATGTTTTTACCATTTTCTGTTCCAGATACTTTACGTCTTACAGATTTTCCGTAACGAGCGGCATCATTGTCAATTGTTCCAACAGAAGTCCATCCTCCATCAATACTTGCAGAAGTAAGGGTATGAATGAATTTTGTAGGAATACTGTTGTTTACCCCATCAATAATCCAAGAATTCGGGATTGAATAAGCACTTTTTGAAGTTATACCTCCCGCACTGTTTAGATAAGTGTAATCATATTTGCGGCCGGTTAAGAATGTAGTTTCATTTTCTCCAACAGGAAAACGCGCGATAACATAACTTTCAAACCCTCTGTTGTGTAAAAAGAACATGTTATACGTCATCTGAGAATAGATAACTTTAACATTTGGTACATCAGGATTATCAACCTGTCCTAAAGTAGGGTTTGTTGAAGGAAACTCGAAGTTGGCATTATGTAAATCATAAGCTGTGCTTGTATTTTGTTTATGATTGATTGCATTATCAGCAATGACAAGGAAGTCACCTGGTTTTATAGGGTAATCAGTTCCTGCGCCAGGCAATACCATTACCCCTTTTACAGGAAATGCTAAGTTTGTATTATATGGAGTGGGATTTTTATCATCTGTGGTAAGGAATTCTGACTGCGCAAGAATCAATCTATCTGCATATAATATCTTGTTTGTGTTATTCGTTAATTTAAAATAGCGACTTGAGTTATAATTCTTGTTATCTGTAGTTTTTACTCCTGTAAAGAAAACTTCTTCAATAATAAAATCATCATGGAATCTTTTAATAATTAAAGGAATGGTAAGATTGGTAACTGGAGATGTTAAATCTGTTTGTGCTGAAGCGCCTGCTTGCAATTCTTCATTACTCGCAATTACAATACCATTTACTGAAATTTTATATGATCCGTAAGGCAGCGGAAAAGAAAACGCGCTAGTGTTCTGAATTGTTTTCTTGTTGATAGCTCCTGTGTTAACTTCCTTAATCTCGATGTCTAAAGTTTGATAAGAGGTAATATTCTCTCCGGAAAAATTTAAAGTTAACACTCCGTTTTGGGTAGCCGTTGCTCCAAAATCATCATCACTAGAACATGATGTCACAGTAAATGTTGTTGTCATTATTGCTACTAAACTTAATAGTAAAACTCTTTTCTTCATGTTATTTTCTTTTGATATATATTAAAAATTGTAGTTTAATTCCATTCCAAAATATGGAGTGTTGGCTCCTTTTCTGTAAACTCTTGTATTATTAAAAGTATAAGGTGCACTATAGTTGAAAAGTCTGTTGACAAACATTGACGTTTTTAAAGACTTATAAATACTCTTTGTAACCTTAAGATTTCCGTTAATACTAAAGGTGTATAATGTTGGTAAATTATCAGTAATTGAAACATTTCTTACCAACCATTGTTTGTAAATATCTGTTCTGTCTGCATCTGTAAAAGGATGTATTACTCCATCAATTCCATAGTAAGAAATAGGCTCCGGAATTCTTTGATCATTTCTTCGATGGTCATATAAACTTCCTTGGAAAGAAGCTGAAACTGTAAGGTCTAAGCTAGGTAAATACGTATCAATAAAAAGATTATAATTCACGTTTGAATTCATATAACCATCGTCATTTTGATAAATTCCGTAGTAAGGAAATCCGTCTTCTCCGATAGATTTTAGAGGTGCTTCTACAACAGCAATTGTGTTTCTATATTGTGTTTTGAACCAAGCTCCTGTGAATGTAAATCTCGTGTTGATTGCCTTGATTCTGGGAGAAGTATATCCAAATTCAATTCCTTGTTTCAAAGTTGCACTTCCGTTTTCATTAAGAGAATAAGATCCGTAAGCATGTTTTACAACATAATCTACATTGGTGAGATCCGGTCCATTAGGAGTCCATTGTGAAAGGTCTATCTGTGATTGGTCATATTGTTTGTAATCATGAATAGCCGTGTGAAGCATATTACGGAAGCCATTAGTCATGTCTTCTTTAAAATAAGTAATAAAAAAATCATTGTTTCTGTAACTTAAATCTAAACGGATTTCTTTCTTAATACTTTTTGCAGCTTCAATTTCTTTATTTTCTCTCGATTGTACATAGGTCATGAAATTTACATATCGATATTGTGCGTCATTATTGTAATAATTTAACTGTGTGTAATCCCAATATTGTTTATTCGGGTAAAGCATTCCTAAAGTCGGCTGTTTATAGAACTGTCCATATCCTAATGTAACATCCGTTTTCAAAGGAAAATTATTGATCATTAAATGAGGTAAGCTATATTGTAAATTCAATCTTGGTTCTGTGAAAACTTTTTTGCTTATTGCGTAAGAATTATCAATGCCTAAATTTTTAGATACTCTCAAACCTGCGTAAAGCGTGAATTTATGTTGATTGATTGCATAGCTCATTTGGTCTCCTGCAAAAGCAGCTAATAAATTGGATGCCGGAATATCATTAAAAGCTCTAGGTCTTTGTATTCCTGATGCTGCAGAGGGTGGTGTTCTCATATCATAGACTAACCCATTCCCATTATTTTTAGAATATCTCCAGTCGAGCCCTGCTTCATAATCATGAGTAATTCCTGCTATTCTTTTTGTACCATTTGTTTTGAAAAGTACCGTTATATCTAAAGGTTTTCCTTCTGTTGAAAACTCTGTAACATATCGTAAATCTGGAAAGAAGCCAACATTTTCTCCTTGATCGTAAGCTAAAGAGAAAGAACGTGGACCGGATAACTGTACAAGTTTTCTTTGTTCAATTTTTTCAAATCCTGCCCGAATAGATGTATTCAAAGTGGCTTTGTTAAAGAATGCAGCCTTATCTAAGTGGTAAATAAAATTATTAGCAAAACTTATTTTCTTGTTATTAGATTCATAGTTGTCTATATCAGTGTATCCATTATCCGGATCGTATTTTTTAGTATCAATATTGGTTGAAAAATCGATGTTTGATTTCCATTCTAATGTTCTTGACCAAAGTGTTGAAATCTTTTTGGAACGAAGGGAAGCTGTAATACGTTGATAGTTTTCAAAATCATCCGTTGGGGTAGCTTTTGAATCTAAGAAATCTGCACTGGCGCTTATTTGCCATTTATCATTAATTTTAAAACCTTTTCCTACATAATATTGTTTACTGAAGCCGTCTGCTTTGAATCTTGCCTGCAAAGGAGATTGTCCAATTTTACGCTCAATTTTAATCAATCCTGATGTTAGATCTCCATAGGCTGCTGAAGGAATACCTCGAATAATTTCTACTTTTTCAATGTCGTTTGTAGAAATTGTTCGCATATCAATTCCTGAGTAAGCGGTTTCCCTACCTTTTACAGCTTCTGAAAACTGCTTGTTGTCTACAGAAATTTGCATTTCGGCATTGGAGTTAATGATATTGTCATCAATCATAAACTGTACTCCAAGCGAGGATGTTTTGTACTCGTTACCACTATAACCTCCTGTATTTTCACGAAGAGTAGGTCTGTTTACTCCGCTTAAGTTAGGTACTTTTGCCAATCCTCCCGGAAGAAGTTCCATTAAATCTGTAAAACTTGAAGGCTGCAAATGCTGCATCGCTTCTCTGTCAATAACAGATTTTGTGGTTAAGCCTTTTCCTTCTTTAGAGAATATAACAACCTCTTCAAGCTTGTTTACGGGTTGAAGTTGGAAGGTTATGTTTTTTTGACTTGATGGAGAAAGATTGATTTCTTTTTCCTGATAATTGGGATGAACAATTCTTATATGATGTTTTCCGGTTCCTGAAGGTAAAGAAATGGTAATATTACCATTATTATCAGTCGTTAAAGTAGAGTTATCTACAATGATAGTTGCACCTTTAAGTGCTTTTTTGTTTTCGTCTTGAACAGTAAGGTTCAATTGCGATTGGTCTTCCTGAGCGTAAGCAAGCTGTGTTCCACCTAGTAATATAATAGCAATTGATAAATATTTGATCATTCTTCTTTGTTCTAAATAAAGCAGTGCAAAAGTAGCACTTTATTTAGAATAAATAAAAATAATTAATAAAAATCAGAAAATAACTTGTGAAAAATTTACATAATAATTCTTAAAATTTATATAATATTCACTTCTCTCTCCAGTTCTATGCCAAATTTTTCGTTAACAGAATGGATGATTTTTGTGGAAAAATCGAAGATTTCTTTTCCGGTAGCATTTCCGGTAGCGTTGATGATCACCAAAGACTGCAATGGGTGAGAAGCAACATTTTCAATTTGTTTTCCTTTCCAGCTGCATTGTTCAATCAGCCAGCCGGCAGGAACTTTAACGAATTCTCCGTTGGGATATCCTTGGATATTCTCAAATTTATCTTTCAATTCTTCAAATTGAGCTAAAGGAATGGTGGGGTTTTTAAAGAAACTTCCTGCATTTCCGGTAACTTTAGGATCTGGAAGTTTACTTTGTCTGATGTTGATTACAGCTTTTGAAACATCCTGAATCGTTGGATTTTCAATACCTAATTTCTCTAATTCAGATTTAATCGCTCCATATTCAGTTTTAATAATATGATTCTCTTTTGTTAATTTAAAAGTAACTTCCAAAATCACATATTTTCCTTTGCCTTCCTGCTTGAAAATAGAATCTCTGTAACCGAATCTGCATTTTTCGATATCAAAAACTTCAACCTCTAAGGTTTCTAAGTTTAAAACTTTACAGTTAACAAAAACGTCTTTAATCTCTGTTCCGTAAGCTCCGATATTCTGCATTGGTGAAGTTCCTACATTTCCGGGAATCAGGGAAAGGTTTTCTAGTCCACCATAATTTTTTTCTAAAGTATACATCACAAGCTCATGCCAGTTTTCTCCAGATTGCGCCGTAACTAAAATAGTATTTTCTCCAGATTGATTTTCTGTAATTCCTTTTAGATTAAGTTTAATCGCTAATCCGTCAAAATCTTTTGTCAACAAAATATTGCTTCCACCTCCTAAAAATAAAAGTGGGAGAGATTGAGCGTTGGAGAATTTTAAAGCATCTTTTAATTCTTCAATTGAATGTACTTCAATAAAATATTTTGCATTGGCTTCTACGCCAAAAGTATTGTAGGGTTTAAGAGAAAAATTTTCTTGCATGGGTTTATTGGTATTCTTTTGGGAGAATTTTTTCTACTTGATCTTTGAATGCTTGCAACTGTCTATAATAAATGGTGTCATTATAAGAGTTTAAATAAAAGTAAGATTTTTGAGATGTCTTAATCTGGAAACTTTCATCAGCTCCGTCTATAGGCTGAATACTTTCAGAACTTTTTATTTTACCAAGCGTTTTAGGATCAATTGTTGAGGTCAATTTTTTCCAGGTTTCTGGGGTGATGGCAGAATTCCGTTGTTTGTGGATATTCTTTGTGGAAATACCTTGTGGGAGTTTAATAGAATCTTTCGAAACGTTAATGATCTTGTAGTATCCTAATTTCCCACCTACCATTGATACGTTGATGGATGTGATCTCATTTGGCTTTTCATTAACCTTTTCGTTTTCTTTCTTGCATGAAAAAAATATCAGCAATAAAAATGTTGAAAATAACATCTTCAAACGATTGATCTTTATTGCTGACATCTTTTAATAATTAAAGGTTGAACTCTAATTTATATTGTTGAAGAGCATTTTTTAAAATTTCAACACTCTTTCTTAAGTCTTCTTCGTTTAAGACGTAAGCAATTCTTACTTGTTTTTTTCCTAATTCAGGATTGCTGTAGAATCCTCCTGCTGGCGCCACCATAATGGTTTCGTTGTTGAAAGAATATTTTTCTAGCAACCATTGTGCAAACTTTTCTGTATCATCTACAGGAAGTTCAGCTACACAGTAAAATGCACCTTTAGGTTTAGGGCATATTACACCAGGAATAGCATTAAGTAAATCAACTAAAACGTTTCTTCTGTGTGTGTATTCTTCTCTTACCGCTCTAATGTATGCTCCGTCATTTTGGTGAGCTGCGGTTGCTGCAATTTGTCCCAATAAAACAGGGCTCAATCTTGCCTGTGCAAAAAGCATAGCTGCATCATGAATTTTTTTAGAACGGGTAAGCAAACATCCGATTCTTACACCGCACATAGAGTAACGCTTAGATTCAGAATCAATGATGATACAGTTTTCGCTTAATTCAGGAAAAGCAAGCATTGAAACTTGTTGCTTTCCATCATAAACATATTCTCTGTAAACCTCATCAGAGATTACAACGATGTCGTATTTTAAAGCAATTTCTGCTAATTTTTGAAGTTCTTCACGAGTGTAAAGATATCCTGTTGGATTTCCAGGGTTACAGATAACGATTGCTCTTGTTTTCTCTGTAATTTTTTTCTCAAATTCTTCAATCGGAGGAAGGGCAAAACCTGTCTCAATAGTTGAAGGTACTGCCACTACATTTACATTGAATGTACTTGTAAAGCCGTTATAGTTAGCGTAATAAGGTTCAGGAATGATTACCTCATCACCATCATCACATAAGGTTGAGATAGCGAAGTTTAATGCTTCAGAACCTCCGTTGGTTACGATGAAATTATCAGGCGTAAGATCTGTAAAATCTAATGAATGATAATACTCTGTAAGCGCTTTTCTGTATTCTATATTTCCTTCAGAAAGTGCATATTCTAATACTTTTAAATCAATGTTTTTTAAAGCATTTAAAGCCGTTTCCGGAGTTTCAATATCAGGTTGTCCGATATTAAGGTGGTATACTTTTATTCCTTTTTGTTTTGCTTTTAGGGCAAAAGGAACCAGTTTTCTTACCGGCGAAGGCGGCATGTGTTGTGCTCTGTTTGAAATATTAGGCATTGTTCAAAAAATTTGTATGACAAAAATAAGATTTAATTCTTCAATAATAAAATTATGAATAAAGGCTTCTGTGGTGAATTGTTTAATTAGTTGGTTTTTTAGTTTTATGATAGCGAATAATCTTGATTGTGTTCTATTTTAGGTTTAAATATGTAATATTAAATTTTAATTTTTAATGTGTATTTGGTGTTTTTTGATGCTTTTTATTTTAAATAATTATATAAAAATATGTTTTGTGTTGTTTTTTTATTAAATTTATGACCACAAAACTAATTAATATGAAAGCAAAGCTATTTTTTGGAGCTTTAAATATTGCTGCTCTTTTCTCTGCATCAGTGATGATGGCGCAAAATTTTCAAACAATGCCGATACAATCTGGTTATACTGCGGATGTAATCGCTAACGGGATAGGATCGGCAGCGATTTCTACAACAACAGATGTAGATGGAGTTTCTTTTGCATTTGTAGCGAGAGATTATCAGTTAACATCATCCAGCGCTCCAATGACCTATGGGATACCTGCTAACGGAACAATCAATTCAGTAATTGCTTCCACTCCGGGATTAAGTTATCAATTGGCAGATCTTAGCTCGAATAATTCTCTAAAACTTGTTGCTACATCTCTAAGCGGAACTTTAGTGTTTGCTACACCTAAGGCAGCTACCAAATTATATATGCTGTCTACAAGTGGTAGCGGTTCTTCATCTGTTGAGGTTAAAGTTAACTTTACAGACAATTCAAGTCAGACTTTTTCGGGGGTAAATCTTTCGGATTGGTATGATGGGGCTAATTTTGCGATTCAGGGAATTGGAAGAATTAACAGAACCAATAATGTTTTAGAATCCAGTACTACCAATCCTAGATTGTACCAGTCTTTATTTGCTATAGATGCCGCAAATCAGGCAAAACCTATACAAAGTGTAACAGTAACGAAAACTGCAGGATCAGGGGTTCCTAATATTTTTGCTTTTTCGGCTGATGCATATTCGGATTGTGGAGTTCCAACGTTGCAAGCTGTGGGCACTCTTACTTCTAGTACTGCTCAGGTTTCTTGGACAGTTCCTACAAGTACACAGGCTTCAAATTACGAAATCTATTATAGCACAACCAATACGGCTCCTACAACTGGCACGACGCCAACAATTGCAGGGATTTCAGGAACAAGTACTATGATTGATAGCTTATCTCCAAATACAGTATATTATTATTGGGTAAGAACAAAATGTAATAATTCAACAGGACAAAGTGTATGGTCCTTTTCAGGTAACTTCAAAACACTGTGCGGTACGATAACTACGATGTTTGAGAATTTTGATTCTTATGGTACAGGAAATATAGTTCCGGACTGTTGGGTAAGATTGGCAGGCACAGGCAGTCAGACAATTGCATCAGCTACACCAGCTTCCGGTACCAGAAATCTTTATCAGTATACAAGTGCTGCTTCTACGCCTACCACAGTAATTCTTCCTGTGTTTAGTAATATTAGTGCAGGAACCCATAAATTAAGACTTAAAGCCAGAGTGACAACCACTGCCGGAGGTACTCTAAATGTAGGATATGTTACCAATATTGCAGATACCAATAGTTTTGTTTTATTACAGGCGCTATCAATTACGAATACTACCTATACAGATGCGAATTCAGAATATACAGTAATTGTTCCTTCTTCAGTTCCTGCGAATGCAAGACTGGCAATAAAAAGTTCGAATGATGCAAAAACGTATTATTGGGATGATGTATATTGGGAGGCTGCTACCTTAGCAACAGCTGAGGTTAATGGTAAAAAATCTCTTTCTCTACACCCTAATCCATTTAGAGAAGTATTATATATTTCTGATATGAAAGAAGTGAAATCTATAACAATTAATGATGTTTCAGGAAGAGTGGTAAAACTTATTGATAATCCTGGAAAAGAACTTAATCTGAGTATGCTGAATTCAGGACTGTATTTGGTATCTATTACTTTCAAAGACGGTTCAAAATCAATTACAAAAATTATCAAGCAATAATCAATTTTTAGACTTAAACAGGAAGGCAGTTATATGAAAGTATAGCTGTCTTTTTTATTTGCATTAAATTTTGTAATACATGATTCATATAAATGTTGTTATTTTGGGAATTCGAAAATTAATAGACAATGCAAATTCAAGCAGATTCTGTAGAAGATTATATCTCCAAGATTCCCGAAGAAAGACAGGAGGTTTTCAGAAAAATATTTAATGTAGTTAATGATAATTTACCACAGGGTTTCAAAGAAAATATCAGCTATGGAATGGTAGGTTGGGCAGTTCCGTTAGAGACGTATCCTGCCGGTTATCATTGTACGCCGGGGTCACCGCTTCCGTTTATGTCATTAGCTTCTCAGAAAAATTTTATTGCATTATACCACATGGGAATCTATGCAAAACCAGAATTGTTGGATTGGTTTGTAGCTGAGTTTCCAAAATATTCTAAGAGAAAATTAGATATGGGAAAATCATGCATTCGTTTTAAAAATATGGATGATATTCCTTTTGAATTATTAGCTGAGGTGAGCAAAAAAATGACTTTACAAGACTGGATTTCTATTTATGAGACACAATTTAAAAAATAATTACTTATTTAAAATACTTGCCGTTTTTGTTTTGATGCTCTTATCAGCTTGTAAAAATTCGGTAGTTTCAGATCTGAAAAAAGGTGACCTTCTTTTTGTGACGGCAAAAGAAACCGGATTATCGGGTGCCATTAATAATGTGACCCAAAAACAGAAAAGTGCATCTTTTGATCATATCGGAATTTTAGAAAAGAAAGGAAATGAAGCATTTGTTCTTCATGCAGCACCAAAAGGAGGCTCGCAAAAACAAAGTTTAAAAGATTTTCTAAAAGATCAGGCGAATGACGGACAAAGAGTAGTGGTGTATCGTCTAAAAACAGAATATCAAAATACGATTCCTGCAGCCATTCAAAAAGCAGAAGGAATGTTAGGTAAACCCTATAATTTCAATTATATTTTAGATGAAAACTCTTATTACTGTTCAGATTTTATTGAAAGAGCATTTAGGAAAGATCATATCTTTAAATTGGAACCGATGACTTTCATTGATCCAAAAACAGGTAAAACCAATGAGTTTTGGGAGCAATTCTATCAAAAGAAAAATCTTAAAGTTCCGGAAGGTGAATTAGGTTGCAATCCCAACGGATTAGCTGCATCAGATAAATTGGAAAGAATAAAGGAATTAAAATAATCGAAATAACGGTACTCATATCAATAGGAACGGACTAAAGTCCGTTTTTTTATGGATAAAATTCAAAAGGGTTCTCGCTAAAAATTACTAGCAAAGAAAATAAATTGAAAATTATTAGTCTACTAATTTGGTGGACTAATAATTTTTTATATTTTTGTCAAAGATTTAAACAAATGAAATGAGTTAAGTCAAGACAAGTCTAACCAAAAAAATATTTAGTTATGATTACACCAAATCCAACTGTGCAGGTTTTACCCAAAAGAATCAGCCTGCCTAAAAAAGAATTGATACTTGAAATAGAATTAAATGGGAAAATGAAATTCGAACATGTAATGAATACTATTTATCATCAGTTCGGAATTTGTCACAGGGTGTTATCAGCTAATGTGGAATATGTGAATGGCTATAGCTTTGGTTCAGTACAATTATATATTAATGTAAATTCAGAAGAATATCAGGAACTTGAGTTCTTTCTGAATAAAAATAAACTTTTAAATACGACTGTAGAATATCTCTGCAGAAAGTATTTTTAGGGGAGGTTCATATAGTTTTAATTACGAAAGTGTTCAGTTTTTACTGAGCGCTTTTTTTATTGAATTCTAAATTTTTATTCTGATAGCAAAAGATTAACGCAAAGGTTATGAATAGTTTTGCTTTATTTTAAGTGAGCAAAGTGATGCGACTTCGTCGCTGATGAAGCTGTTACCTATTCATACGCTTCGACGAATTAATGAAGTTGATTCTATCCTTTGCTTCCTGAAAATATGCATAATGAAGCTAAAGCTTTGCATTAGAAAAACACGTTATCAGTACATTATCTTTTTAATCAAAAAAATGCATAAAGAATGTTCTTTAGATAAAGAACCTGTTTAAACTAATTAAAAATTTAACCGCAAAAGAATCAAAAGCTATCGTTGATTTATTAAGGATTGGTTATTGAGAAAGCAAAAGTATACCAAAGAATAATATTTCGACTCCGCTCAATATGCAAAGATTTTTAAAAACTTATGTGCTCTTATTTGTAGCCTAATGCTCAACTTAAAGTGACTAATTTGTTAATCTTTTGTCACTTTTGCGGTTAAA
>NZ_FRAV01000026.1 GCF_900142445.1 Chryseobacterium polytrichastri
GCACCTGCCTACACAGGATGAATAAATATTCTCCTTAAATAGTTTATACAAATATCTAAAAATATTTGGAAATTAGCACAGTACCTTTTGTGGTTAAAATAGAAAGTTTAAACAAGTTTCTTATGGAAATTATTAGGAAGTAAATAAGAATAAAATATTTTTAAACCATTAAGAAGAGTTTAGATGTTAAGGAAAGTTCAGAAAAAATCCATTGATTTTCTTAAGCGGATAACTTAAAGCTAAGCTAAAACTTAATATTCTGAAAATCTTAAAAAACCTTAATGGTGACAATTTTAAAATTTAAGTAACCTCTTAAACTAAATATTCATTTTTTTAATCGAAATCAAACCATCCTTCACAGAAATAATCGTTTTCTTTCCGTAATCAATTTGAATATTGAACATATTTTCCAAAGGAAATTTTAAAATAGATTGTAAGATTAATCGGATCACTCCGGAGTGGGAAAAAATCAAAACTTTGTTGCTATTTTCTTTAGCAATCAATTCATTCCAAAACTTGGAAACTCGGGTTTGCATTTCTAGCAAATTTTCTCCGTTTGTTGCTTTTACATTGATAAAATCCTCATACCAAGGATTGATTTCATCTTTGGGAATATCATTCCATTTTTGGAGTTCCCAATCTCCGAAATTCATTTCTTTAATTCTTTCATCGGTTTGATAATTTAGCTGAAAATGTTTTGCTAATATCTGACAACGCTGAGATGGGCTTGAAATAATAAGATCAAAATCCTGATCAATTGAGATCAATTTAAAATCTTCAACATAATCTTTACGCAAAGACATTTCTGCAAATCCATAACATAAATTATCTGGATTTTCTACGGCAGTATGACGAATCAAATGAATTTCCATACGATAATTACTCCTAGATAAAATAACACTTCACAAACCTGTTGAACCGTTCCTAAACAATCGCCTGTATATCCTCCGATGTGTTTTTTAAAATACCAACCCAAGTATACTTTTCCGAGATAAGCCAAAATAAAAGCTAAGACTAATCGTCTATCCGGAATTAAAGAAAAAGCCAATAAAACAGCAATAAAACTTATGAATAAAGACTTTCCATCCAAGGCTTTATTCGCCAACGGTTTTGATTTACTTAAATCAATATCAGTCACGTATCTATGAGTATAAATCATTATTCCCGCAATAAACCGACTTGAAGTATGGGCTAAAACAATGATTGCTAACGTTTCCATAAGATCAATATTTCCCAATGCCTGAATGCTGAGAAATTTTAAGGCAAACAGTAGAATAATTCCAATCGCTCCATAAGCTCCTACCCGACTGTCTTTCATGATGGTCATAATTCTCTCTTTTCCATAACCACCACCGAAACTGTCACACACGTCTGTAAATCCGTCTTCGTGAAATGCTCCCGTCAATAAAACGTTGGAGATCATCATTAAAACAATCGCAATCTCCAAATTGAAAAGCTGAAAAGAACCATATAAAACAACAGCATTCATCAACCCTACCAACAATCCGACCCATGAAAAATACTTTTGAGACTGATTCATGATTTCATTGGAGTACGGAATTTTAAACGGAACCGGAATTCTTGTGAAAAACATCAAAGCCGTAGCAAAATAAATCAACTCATTTTTTATAATTTTCATCTATTCTTTATTTGAAATATTGGCATCTTCGAAACTCGACATTTCATTCAGGAAATTAACCGCACTTTGAATAATTGGATATGCCAATGCACAACCCGTTCCCTCACCTACTCGAAGATTAAGGTTGAGTAATGCTTTCTGGTCTAATAAGTCTAACAATTTAATATGAGCATATTCATCACTGACGTGGCAAAAAATACAATTTTTTAAAATTTCAGGATTCTTTTTCCAGACAACAGAAATGGCAACTGTCGCGATAAATCCGTCAATTAAGATCAACATATTTTGGTCATAAGCTTCCTCCATCGCTCCAATCATTTGGGTAATTTCAAGTCCGCCAAAAGTTTGTACAATTTCATCCAACAATTTTACATTCGGATGTTGACCAATCACTTGAGACAAGATCTCAATTTTCTTTTGTAACTGAGCATCATTCAAACCTGTTCCTCTACCTACACAATCGGCAATCGGTTCATTAAATAATTGACTCATCAGTAATGAAGAGGAGGATGTATTACCAATTCCCATTTCACCAAAACCGATAACATTACAACCCGTTTCTGCAATTTCCTTAACAACAGATTTTCCATTTTCCAAAGCCTGTTGGTATTCTTCAATCGTCATGGCAGGTTCTTCCAACATATTTCGGCTTGATTTTCTGACTTTCTTATCAATCAAATCCAACCCTTCAGGAAAATCAAAATTCACTCCCGCATCTACAATTTTAATTTGAATAGTATGCTGTTTACAAAACACATTGATTGCCGCTCCGCCACCTAAAAAATTCACCACCATCTGATAGGTAACTTCCTGCGGATAAGCGCTCACTCCTGCTGTTGCAATTCCGTGATCGGCCGCGAAAACAACCATGTGAGGTTTAATTAATTTTGGTGAAGTTGTTTGCTGAACCATCCCGATTTTGTGAGCCAATTGCTCAAGAAATCCTAATGCGCCTAAGGGTTTGGTTTTGAAATCAATTTTATGTTGTAATTCGTGTGCTAGCATTGATGTAGTGTAAGTTTTTAAGAATAGAACCCATCATTATTATGTTAAATAAGAGTCGTGCAATATTAGTGATTTTAAAATTATTTTCTTTTGCCTTGATGCAAAAGAAAGAAAAAATCAAGACTTGGAAACTTCCGCTAAAAATAATCTATGCTCTCTAAAAATTCTAAAACTTGCGCGATTTCATGATTTGTTTTTCAATTAAAAATTGGTCTCGCGCTTCAAACATAAGAATTTCCTTAACGTTCGCATAGACTATTTTCTTAACGCTTCATTTTCCTATGTCGGAATATAATGTCTTTTAATCAAACAAACTCTACAACATTCAAATCCTAAACATTTGATATTTTAAAACTATTTCCTTTTGCCTTGATGCAAAAGAAAGAAAAGATCAAGACTTGGAAACTTTCGCTAAAAATAGCCTAAGCTCTCTAAAAATTCTAAAACTTGCGCGATTTCAATATTGGTTCTTTGATTCAAAATTCGTCTCACGCTTCAAACAGTAGAATTTTCTTAACGCTCGCATAGATTATTTTCTTAACGCTACATTTTCCTATGTCGGAATTCAATTCCTTTTAAGCAAGTAAGCTATAACTCTACAACATTCAAACTCTCAAACTCTTCTACACTAATACTCTCCCACACTAGAACTCTCAAACAAAAAAACTGCGTAAAAACATTGCGCAGCTTTCAATTTACTTTGAAGAATAAATTAAAAACAATGACACCCAAAATACTAGAAAAGTTAAAAGAAATAGAGGCAGAAAGAAATATAGAGATACTTTTGGCCGTAGAATCAGGAAGCCGAGCCTGGGGTTTTGCCTCTCCTGACAGTGATTACGATATACGTTTCATATACCGACACGAAAAAGACTGGTATCTCTCGCCATGGGATAAAGATGAAACGATAGAATTTATGACCAAAGATGATCTGGACGGTTCCGGATGGGACTTGCGAAAGACTTTTCATCTTTTGCATAAATCAAACGCCGCTTTGTTGAGTTGGTTTTACTCGCCTATCGTTTATATGAAAAACGAAAAATTTTATGACTTATTTAAACCTCTGGCTGATGAATGTTTTTCTCCGATAGCAGTTTCTTATCACTATCTGAGCATGAGCAAAAAATATCTCGAAGCCTGTAGAACCGATGAAGTAAAATTGAAATCTTATTTTTACTGTCTTCGAACAACTTTAACAGGAAAATGGATACTAGAAAAAGGAACCGTTCCACCAGTTTTGTTCAGTGAATTGTTGGTCTTGGTTGACGATTTTACGAGAACAAAAATAGAAGATCTTGTTGCTTTAAAAGCCACCAAAGGAGAATCTTATTACCATCCGAATGATTGGGAACTTTTTGGATTTTTGGAGGAGACGGTGAAAGATAATGAGGAAAGGGCGAAGGGTTTGTCCGGAGGAAATGCGGATAAAGGTGAGATGGAGAGGGTTTTTAGGGAAATATTAAAATAATTAATTAGAAATATTTTAATTAATATGGTAAAAAAACTATCTGAAAGAGCATTACACTTTATAGAAAGACTAGGAAAAAGTAGGGAGTATGAAATAGATTTAGAAATTTTAGAAAAGCATTTAAATTTTTATCATCTTCAAAACTCTTTTGAAATTCTAAGGTTTCAGAAGAGTTTTTCTGGTCTTCATATTCAAGATATAGTTATCCATATTTTTACCCCAAAACAAATAAAACAACATAAAGGAGTTAATACCTACCATTGGGAAGGACAAACTTTATTTTCTATAAATGAGAGTTTTTATATTGCTGAAAACGGAGAAATTGCATTGAGAGATTGTGGTTGTGATTCTTATGACTTCTATTTTTATTTTGAACGTTTTGAAACCTTTATAGAACAACAAGCATTTTTTGAAGAATATCGATATTATATCCGTCTTCCGGGACTTGGAAATGATTTAATTTGTAATATTAATTTTCTTTCGGAATATTTTTCAGATTATGATTTTATTGATGAATGTTCCGATAAATATCATCGTATGTGGAAAAACAATTTACATCTCCTCCATGCCAGACTCTATCCTGAAGGATGGATTATCTTTTTTGATAGTCTATCTGAAAACGAACGTCATAAATTAATAGAAGAATTAAAAACAAAAAATATAATAGCATGAAAAATATAATAGCACTTTCTCCCATCTACACGGAAGACAGCAACAATTTGAAAAAAGCATCAATCAATTCGCCTTACGAACTGAATCGTTTTAATGCAAAATGGAGTGTCCCAGAAGAGTTTCGCAGCGATGTGATTGCAGTATATGGCGAGGATATTTATGCTGAAATTGTTGCTGAGCAATGTAATTTGACATTAACAAAACCTGACGATAGCTGGCTTTCAAAAATTTCAGAAGAATTCACGAAACGTAAAATTTCTTATGGACGATTAAAAGAATTCGTTGGCGAAGAAAATATATTCATTAAATGTTCTGATTTTAAAAGTTTTAAAGCCGGAGTTTTTGACAAAGTGACCAATATCAAAGGTTTTGATTCTTTGGATTTGGAAAGTACTGTTTTCACCTCAGAAGTTGTGGAATGGGAACTTGAAGTAAGATGTTTTGTTTTAAATAATGAAATAAAAACTCATTCTTCTTATTGGCGAAACAATGATTTTGATACTAATCCTCTTTCTGAAATTGAACATAAAGGTTTATTTAATTTCTTCAACGGTTTTATTCAAAACTATGCTGAAACATTACCCAAAGCTATTGTTCTTGATTTTGGAATTATCAAAGGAAAAGGTTGGGCTTTGATTGAAGCAAATCCTGCTTGGTGTTCGGGTTTATATGCTTGTGATGCTGAGAAAGCGCTGAAGGTGATTGTGGAAAGTTGTGTTAAAAATTAGAATTAATTTAATTATAATTGTAAAAGTTCCTTTTCACTAAGGGACTTTTTTTACTATTCTTAACCATAAAAACATTAGTCATGGAAAAAGAAAATATTATCACCATCAACCAAACCAATCAGGAAGCTGAATTTAATTGGGCAATAAAACGTTATCTGCCAAATTTCAAAGATGGTAAACCGGCGATTATTGGGATGCAATTTCCTTGGAAAAGAATTTTTGACGATGAGAAAAGTTTAGAAGAAACATTACAAGCTATAGCAAATTTATTTAATGATTTTACTAAAGGTGATTTCTTTAAAAGTATTAATTATACACCGCAATACAGGGATATTTTTCTTTTAAAAGCAAGTTTGGTTTCCTCATATTACTGGATAGAATTTATTTTTACAAAAGACAAATGGAATCTGAAAACAAAGGGATATTCATGGGAACAAGAATCTTTTATTTTCTCTTTGGGAAATAATCAAAATCATAATTTTATTGTTTCAAAGATTGATTATAAAGTTTCATCCGAATCTTATGATATGGAAAAATGGTTGAAAAATTTAAACAAAAAAAAATTTAAACTTCCAATTTACATAGACGAAGAAAGCTTTGAAAACAGTAATTATATTTTTCATTATGGAACATCAGAGGGCTTCAGAACGAATTTCAGCCATAGAACTGTAGATTTATTAATCGATGAGGATTTTGACTATTTTCTCCACATTAATTATAATGAATCACCTGAAACTTTAAGAAAAGAGATAGATTATATTCAACAGGGACAAACTCCTCAAAAAATTGTTTTTCAATTGTTAAAGATTATTTCAGAAAATAATGAATACCAAGCTTATGGAAGATCATTACGTGATATTCCTTTAAGAAATTTCATGTTTAAAATTGATAATAAAGCTCATCTTTCAAGAATATTTGTTATCATGGAGGATAAAAATTCAGACTTAAAAAGATTAGAAATACTTAAAAACATTATCGAAGAATGGGTCGATAAAATCATTGAATTTCAAAAACAAAATTAAAAACCAAATGAACTACAAAATTATATATAACGAAGAAAAACTACAGAAATTCATTGATTGGCTACCCAATTTATTGCCCAATGAACAATATTACGTGACACTTCTTGCAAGAAAAAAATACAATCAAGAAAAAGGTTTGAAAGCTGACAAAGCTCAATTAAAACGTTTTACTTCCACTAAAGAAAGATTACTTCAAAAAATAAGACAGCTTGAAATTCCATTAGATTTATATGTGTCCGGAAATCTTAATATTTCTCAGGATAATTTAGCAATTTACATTACACCCAATCCGCGTGATCTTCATAAATCATCTTTAATTTTAATGAAAGAAATTTCAGAGAGACTAATTCGAAATGATAATGCTATTAATCCTCATACATTAGCGTTGAATACAATTCAAACGACTACTTCAAGGAAAATATTCTTTGATCTGGATATTGATTTTAGAATTGAAAATCATCAGAAAGCTATTGAAAAATTCAGATTAGATATTTCAGATTGTATTAATGCTATTTGTCTTACTTTTATCAAAACAAATGGTGGATTGCATTGCTTGATTAACGTTCAAAATATTGAAACTGAATATCAAAAAAGTTGGCATCAAAAAGTTTCACAACTTACTTGTAGTGAATATGAAGTCACAATGAATGGGGATAATGTTTTACCAATTGTCGGATGTATTCAGGGAATTGATTTTTCACCTTATTTTTTACAATGAAAACTAAAATTAGAACTATAAATGTTGATGGTATTCTCTACAAATACATCGCAAAAGATTGGTACGTGAAAATCTACCCTAAAAACGGCACTGATTATTTTGTAAAAGTAGATTTTTTCACAGAAGATTTAGAGTTCAAAAATATTTTAATATATATAGGATGCTTCAAGACATTTGAAAATGGTGAGGAAAAATATTTAATAGTCCATCAGCCAGGGTTTGTGGCAAACGTCATAAAACATTTTAAAATTAATGAATTCGACTTTTCAACACAAAAACAACACACTATCACAGAAGCCGTAAAAGATTTTGAAGCTATGGGATATCAGATCGAGAAAACCAAAATAATATCTACATCGAATAATAATTTTGTATTTAAAAGTCTTTTGAAGGGCTATATTTCTTTTTTGAAACCCTCATATATATGGAAACTTTCCAGACATATCCGATCAAAAGAAGAACTTCCTCAATTTGTTGGAAGAATAAAAATTATGACTGATAATCTTAATAACGGAATTACTACTTCTATAATTATTAACAAGTTAAATGAAGGAAATATTTTTGATTTCCCATACATCCCTAAAGAAAAAGATACGCTTATGATTTCCTATAAAGAAGGAAATTATAACACATCAATATCCTTAATTTTCCTTGATGAAAGCTGGAAAAAAGGATTTTCTAACAGCTTAGAAGAGTACATTGCAGAAGGAGAAATCATCATCAAAGAAAAAGAAACAAATGACCATCCAAACCTTAAAAAATAAAAACCTCATCCTCCTAGAAACCATCTCTGGAAGCCGCTCTTTCGGACTAGCAACAGAAAACTCTGACACAGATATCAGGGGCGTATATTATTTACCGAAAGAAGATTTTTTTGGACTCAATTATATTCCGCAAATTTCCAATGAAACGAACGACATTACCTATTATGAGATCGGGAGATTTATAGAATTATTACAGAAAAACAATCCGAATATTCTGGAAGTTCTAGCAAGTCCGGAACACTGTATTCAACATAAAAATCCGTTGATGGATTTGTTGAAACCTGAAAATTTTCTTTCCAAATTGTGTAAAGATACGTTTGCGGGTTATGCGATTTCACAGATCAAAAAGGCAAAAGGACTTAATAAAAAGATCCTCAATCCAATTGATAAAGAAAGAAAATCCGTTCTTGATTTCTGTTATGTTTTACAAAATCAAGGTTCAGTTCCATTGAAAAAATGGCTTTCAGAAAATGGAAAAGTTCAGGAAAAATGTGGATTGGTAAGCATCGATAATACCAAAGGAATGTTTGCCCTTTTCTATGATGAATCAAACGATTTACACTATAAAGGAATTATTCAGAATGAAGAAGCCAATCAGGTTTCGGTATCCTCTGTCCCGAAAGAGGAGAAATCTATTGCTTATTTATTTTGCAACCTCGATGCCTACTCCACCTATTGTAAAGATTACAGAGAATATTGGAAGTGGGTTTCTGAACGAAATGAAGACCGCTACAATGTCAATCAAAGTCATGGACAAAATTATGACAGCAAAAACATGATGCACACCATTCGTTTGTTACAGTCTTGTAAACAGATTTTTAAAACCAATTCATTGAATATTTGGGTAGAAAACAGGGATGAATTACTGGATATTAAAGCCGGAAACTGGTCTTATGAAGCTGTTATGCAAAAAGCAGAAGATTTGATACAATCTATTGAGCATTATCATTCTGTTTCAACTCTTCCGAATGTTCCTGACTTGGAGAAAACAACAAAAATATTAATTGAAATCAGAGAGGAATTATATTGTTAAGTTTTTTTCTAAATGGTATTGATTCTGTTGAATCTTCGATTTCAAAGAAATAAGTTGAAAGTTTTTAACGCAAAGATTTATTTTTACTGCCGCATAAGTAAGGAAGCAAAGTATTGAATCAATATAATTGATTCTTAAGAAGCCATCTTCATCAGCGACTTTGTCGCCAATCTTTGCTCCCTAAAAATAATTCGTTTTTAGAGTAAAACTTTGCGTTTAAAATAATTTTTAGTATTTATACTCACTGTCTTTCAAAATAGGGCAAAGTGGAATAAAGAATCTAATCAATAAAAACTAGATTTCTCCTATCGTCGAAATGACAAAAAGAAATTTTGAATTTCCCACAGATTTCACGGATTTACGCAGATGATTATATTTTATTTGCTTTAAATGAATAAGTTGATTTTTTTAACGCAAAGATTTATTTTTAATGCTGCATAAGTAAGGAAGCAAAGAATTGAATCAATATAACTGATTCTTAAGAAGGCTATCTTCATCAGCGACTTTCTCGCCAATCTTTGCTCCCTAAAAATAATTCGTTTTTAGAGTAAAACTTTGCGTTTAAAATAATTTTTAGTATTTATACTCACTGTCTTTCAAAATAGGGCAAAGTGGAATAAAGAATCTAATCAATAAAAACTAGATTTCTCCTATCGTCGAAATGACAAAAAGAAATTTCGAATTTCCCACAGATTTTACGGATTTACGCAGATGATTATGTTTTATTTACTTTAAAAGAATAAATTGAGTTTTTTTAAATGCAAAGATTTATTTTTAATGCTGCATAAGTAAGGAAGCAAAGAATTGAATCAATATAATTGATTCTTAAGAAGGCTATCTTCATCAGCGACTTTCTCGCTACTCTTTGCTCCCTAAAAATAATTCGTTTTTAGAATAAAACTTTGCGTTTTAAAATAATTTTAGTATTTATACTCACTGTCATATTGAAACGGAATGAAGAATCTAATCAATAAAAACTTAAATTTCTCCTGTCGTCGAAATGACACAGCATGAAAAAAAATAAAATGGATGAACTAAAAAAATACATTCCTTACTTATCTGAAGCCTGGAAAGAAAAGTATTCAAAGATACTTCAGGAGGAACATTTAGAATCAATTGAAGGGAATATTGCTTTATTTAAAAGTGATCCTACTCTATTTGATCAGCCTCATTTTAATGAAGAAATCAAAGAAGATTTAGATATCAGTTTTAATTATTTTTTTGAGATTGAAACTTTAATTAATAATCAGCATGATTCTAAATATATTGCCCAAAAACTGGAACAAATTCCTTTTGAGCAATGGTTGTTGGTTTTAGGGCAGCGACTCACCTCTGCCAGTGAAAGAGATGAAAAAGCAATTCCGCCTTTACAGGAAAATTTCATTGCAAGTTGTCTTGTTTTATACAATAGCGAAATTACCGTTGCTCAGCGCGCTTGGGAAAAACACATTGACCGTCTTGAGGATGAATTCTGGGGAAAGATCAAAGGTAATAATCAGCTGAAACAGGAAAAAATGATGGAGAAGATTCGCTATATTATCAATCATAAAACATGGTGGAATATTTTCTTTCATTATAAACACGGTTTGGTATATGAAATCAGAGAAAAAGGCGGCCACGGAATCCGATGGAATGCAGAAGGAAGTCAATTAATTGGTTTTTTGGAACCTTTTATTAACGAATGAAAATTCATCCCGTAAAAGCAGTACATTAGCTGAGAAAATAAGTCATAAATAATCATCATTTTTCCTTTTGATTATCATGGTATCAGCAAAGATCAGTCAATGAAATTACAGTTTTATACTCCGACCCATCCTGTTTTAAAAAAGTATATTGAAGGATATTATTTTTTTGCCAGAGAGGAAACTAAAGAACCTGTTCATTACTGGACTTTTCCCAATAATTACTGTATTGTCTGTGTTAACCAAAATGCTAAGGTCACTCTTGAAAATAATAAAATAAAAGTAATTCCATCTTCTGAAAATAATATTACGGCGAATCTCGTATTTCGCTATATCTCTCCTATAGAAGTGTATTATGAAAAAATGGTTAATGAGATTACCATTTATTTTAAACCCTTAGGCTTAAACCAATTCACCAGTGATTTAGAAACTGTTTTTCTTCAGAAAGAGACAGAATATAATCCGTTCCCAGACTTTAAACAGAAAATGGAAGAAATCTTTAATTTTTCAACCAGAGAGCAACAGATTGATGAATTGGAAAAATATTGGATTTCCAAACTTATTATCAAAGATCTGGAATCTATGCGACTGATTTTATCTGATATAGAAGCTGATCTAAAAATTGAAGACATTGCAAAAAAGCATAGCATTTCGAGACAGCACATCCATAAAATGTTTCTAAAAACATTAGGAAAATCCCCTTCTGAATACCGAAAAATATACCGATTCAGAAATTCTATTACAAGGAAAAAAAAGATCAAAAGCTTAACGGAGCTATCTTATGACAACCTATTTTATGACCAATCCCATTTTAATAAAGATTTTAAAGAATTAACCACCATCAACCCAAAAGTATTCTTTAACAATGTAGATATAGATAAGGAAAATCTCTGGCTTTTTATATAGCCCGATTACATTTTTACAATTTTTGGATACAGAAGCAAGTTACATTTGTATCATGAAAATAGTGTATTTCCTAACTGTACTTTTATTCAGTTCTATTCAGGCCCAAGATTCTTTGGTTACAAAAATCGCCTCTGAACATTATCAAGTTATTAACTTCGAAAACAAAAAGTTTTCCGGAGATGCCATTGTGAATCTCACGAAGAACATTGCACAGCATAAATATGTTTTAATTGGGGAGGATCATCTTAATAATGAAGTTTTAGATTTCACAGAATATATCACAAAAAATATAAGCTTTGATAATTACATTATTGAAACTGACCAACTGACGATTAATATGCTAAAAAAAGCATATCAAAAAAGCAAAGAATATCAGTCAATCGTTTCTCAATCGAATGATAAATTTTCTCTCATCTCTTTTAACAGAGACCGGGATCTTCTCTATACATTTTTTGAAAACAATAAGAATGTTATCGGTCTGGATAATGTTTATTTTAATTCCGACAGTCCTCTTTTTCAGGAATTGATAAAAAAAACAACGAATAAAGAAGCTAAAGCAAAGTACGAGATAATGCTAAAGGAATCGGATAGCAGATGGAGTAAATTTAAAACTGATACAAATCAAAAACCACTAGCAGACGGATCTAATGAGCCTTATTTATTTTCTAGTACATTCAACAAAAACTTGGCAGAGATTCAAAAATTAAAACTTTCGCCTTATGAATATGATGTTTTAAATGCCTTATCAAAAAGTAATACCATATACAGCCTTGGAAATGAAGGAAAAGGGTTGGAATCTCATTCTCTGAGAATTTCATCCATGAAAGAAAAATTACTGGAAAACCTTTATAAAATGAAAGGTAAAAGAAATTTAATAAAGTTTGGAGCCAACCATGTAGGAAAAGATAAAAGCTTGTTTCAGAACAGTTTCGATATTGGAAATCTAATTTATAATTTAGCCGATGCCGAGCAAGAAAAATCCTTACACATCGCTATTATTCAAAAATCTGGAAGAGCCGGCTCTTTCTCATCAGAGAGTATTGATGCTGAAAATGTTGCTTTCCTAAAACCTTTTTATCAGTTAACAGGCAAAGAAAATGAGTGGTTATTATTCGATCTGACCAAAATAAATGAAGATATCAAAAAGCAAAAAACAGTCATTAAATCTATCGGGCTTAAAAATTTATTAAGCGGATATGATTACTTGATTATTATCCCAAAAGTAACGGCACAAAAGCTGATTAACTAAATAGATGACAAGACCTTAATTCAAATAGAAAAAATAATTAAGTTCTGTCCTATCAACTTTGTAACGATAAAAACATAAAGACTGTCAATACTTTGCCGGTCTTTATTTTAATCACTGTAAGCTATTTTATGATACTATAAACCTTATAAAAATCTAACTTTTAAGACAAAAAATCCCTCAATTGAGGGATTTAAATATATCTAAGATTTAATCTTAAGCTTCAGATGAAGGATTTTGATTTTCCTTTGGAGCTTGATCAGCCGGTCTTCTATCACCTTCTGGTCTGTCCTGTCTTTCTGGTCTTCTGTCTCCTTGAGGTCTTCTATCACCTTGTGGTCTGTCTCCTTCTGGTCTTGGTTTAGACTCAGGTCTTTCAGGTCTTGGTAAAAGAACTTTTCTTGAAAGTTTCATTTTCTTACGGTCATCGTAACCCATGAACTTCACTTCAACTTCGTCACCTTCGTTGTAAGGTACTTTATCAAGACGAGCCCATTCGATTTCAGAAATGTGAAGTAATCCTTCAGTTCCTTTTGCAATTGCTACAAAAGCTCCGAAATCCATTACTTTAACCACTTTTCCTTGGTACACTTCACCTACTACAGGTACAAATGTAATCTCGTTGATTCTTGCGATTGCTGCATTGATTTTCTCTCTGCTTACACCAGAAATCTCGATTCTTCCGATTTCTCCTACTTCTTCAATAGCAATAACAGTATCGGTATCTTTTTGAAGTTGTTGAATGATTTTTCCACCAGGTCCGATAACAGCACCGATGAAATCTTTAGAGATCTCAAGCATTACCATTTTCGGAGCGTGAGGTTTCACGTCTTCTCTTGGTACTGCAATTGTTTCAGTGATTTTATTAAGGATGTGTAATCTTCCGTCTTTAGCCTGTAAAAGAGCTTTCTCCATGATGTCCATAGATAATCCCTGGATTTTGATATCCATTTGACAAGCTGTGATACCGTCTGCAGTTCCCGTTACTTTAAAGTCCATATCCCCCAAGTGATCTTCATCACCTAAGATATCAGAAAGTACAGTGAATTTTCCAGTCTTAACATCTGTTACCAATCCCATTGCAATTCCGGAAACTGGTTTTGTAATCTGAATACCTGCATCCATCAATGCTAAAGTTCCTGCACAAACAGTCGCCATAGAAGATGAACCGTTTGATTCTAAAATATCAGAAACGATACGGATTGTGTAAGGGTTTTCTTCAGGAATCATGTTTGCTAAAGCTCTCTGAGCCAAGTTTCCATGTCCTACTTCTCTTCTTGAAGTTCCTCTTAAAGGTCTTGCTTCACCTGTTGAGAACGGTGGGAAGTTATAATGTAAGAAAAATCTTTCGTCATAATTTACCATTACGCTGTCTACCATGTTCGCATCTTTAACTGAACCTAATGTTACAGCCGTTAGAGATTGAGTTTCACCTCTTGTGAAGATTGCAGAACCGTGAGCTCCTGGTAAATAATCAATTTCGCTCCAGATTGGACGAATTGTTTCAGGATCACGACCATCAAGACGGATTTTGTCATTCAAAATCATCTGACGCATCGCTTCTTTTTCAACATCGTGATAATATACTTTTACAAATGGAGTTACTCTTTCCAATTCTTCAGTATCTTCAGCATATTGTGCTAAAAATTCTTCACGAACTGCTTTGAATTTCTCTCCTCTCTCATCCTTACCAGATGGAGTTTTTGCTACTTCGTATACTTTATCATATGTTTCTTTCCACACTTTTTCACGAATAGCTTCGTCGTGGTTTTCGTGGCTATATTCTCTTTTTGGGAATGATTTACCTACTTTTTCAGCTAATCTTTCCTGAGCTTCAACTTGTTTCTTGATTTCTACATGAGCAAACTGAATTGCTTCAAGCATTTCCTGCTCAGAGATTTCTTTCATCTCTCCTTCTACCATTACGATAGAATCTTTAGTTGCTCCAACCATGATGTCAAGGTCAGCAATTTTAAGATCTGCATAATTAGGGTTGATAGAAAGTTCACCGTTGATTCTTACTACTCTTACTTCAGACATTGGTCCGTTGAAAGGGATATCTGTAATAGCAATTGCTGCAGAAGCTGCAAGACCTGCTAAATCATCAGGAATTGACACTCCGTCATAAGAAATTAATGAAATCATTACCTGAACTTCAGCATGGAAATCTTCAGGGAATAATGGTCTAAGAACTCTGTCTACCAAACGCATTGTCAAGATTTCCTGATCTGATGGTCTAGCCTCTCTTCTAAAGAAGTTTCCAGGAATCTTACCTCCTGCGTAAAATTTTTCTCTGTAATCTACAGTTAAGGGTAGAAAATCTACTCCGTCTTTTGCTTCTTTGCTGGCTACAACAGTTGCTAAAAGCATTGTTCCGCCCATTTTTACGACTACAGAACCATCAGCCTGTTTTGCTAATTTTCCTGTTTCAATTGTAATTTCTCTGCCGTCTGCAAGAGTAATTATTTCTGTAATTGCTTGAGGTATACTCATAAATAGTTTTGTGTTGCACTCCGTATTGAGCGCTTTAATTATTGATATTTCGTCTAAATTTTCGTTTGCAAAGATAACGTATAATAATGAAATAATTAAATTTTCAAATGAATAAATAATGTATCAGGTTTTAACTCGATGAATATTTTTTTGACCTTAAACATAAAATTACTGCAATAATTACAACATTTATTAATCAATATCAAAAAACAAAAAGCAAGTTAGTTTGAAATTATTTTAGATTTAAAAATCTTACGCTCATTACATTATTGTCTCAAAATAAGAAATATTGCATTTATGGGTAAAAAAGACCAAAAAAGTTGCTGAAAAAAAAAGTTGTTCCCCTATATTTGCCTGACTTTTAAATATGTGAAAAATTCAAATATTTTCTCTTTAAAACCAACTGAATGAGTTATATAAAAACTCTTTTGTTTAAATATGTGTGTATATGAATAATAATGAAGTAAAATCGCAAAGCAGGAATTACACTATTCCGCTTATTACCATCACTCTTCTTTTTTTTATGTGGGGATTCATCACTTGTATGAATGACATTTTGATTCCTTACCTAAAACAACTTTTCAAACTGAGCTTCTTTGAATCTATGTTGGTTCAGTTTTGTTTCTTTGGAGCTTATTTTATTGGCTCATTAATTTATTTCTTCATCTCTATTACAAAAGGAGATCCTATTAACAAAGTAGGTTACAAAAAAGGAATTCTTTTTGGAATTTTCCTGGCTACTTTCGGATGTATCTTATTTTATCCGGCTGCTACTTTCTCTTCCTATCCTTTATTTTTAGGAGCCTTGTTCGTTCTTGGATTAGGGTTTACCGTACTTCAGATTACTGCCAACGCATACGTTTCTTTATTAGGGTCAGAAGAATCTGCATCAAGCCGATTGAATATGACGCAAGCTTTCAACGCATTGGGAACTACTATTGCTCCGGTTTTAGGAGGGCATTTAATTTTTGAATTGTTCTCAGCTGCAGACGGTTCTTTCAGTGCTGTAGCAACAAGAATTCCTTATTTAATTTTTGCAGGTATTCTTTTATTAGTTGCTTTATTAATCTCAAGAGTAAAACTACCTTCATTCCAAACCAATGATGGCGAAGAAGTAGTAAAAGGTTGGGGAGCATTGAAATTCAATCATTTGAAATTCGGAGTTTTTGCGATGTTTTGCTACGTAGGAGGTGAAGTTGCTGTTGGAAGTTTTATCATCAGCTTCTTGGAACAACCTCAAATCATGGGCTTTGATGAAGTCATCAGTAAAAACTACCTTTCTATCTATTGGGGAGGTGCGATGATCGGTCGTTTTCTGGGAGCGATTTCTTTAAACCAATCGATAAGCCAAGGAAAAAAAGCTATTTATATGTTGGGAGCTGCCGCTTTAGTATTCTTGGTTATTTTCAGTATTGTAAATCTTTCGTTTGCTCAAATTAGTTTCTTCCTTGTATTCATTGTTCTTAACTTCATTGCCTTCTTTATTGGTAAAGCTGCTCCGGCAAGAACACTTTCAATATTTGCTGCAGTGAACGTTGTTTTATTAATTTCCGCTATGGTGAACCATGGTGAATTGGCAATGTACAGCGTATTAGGAATTGGAATTTTCAATTCTATTATGTTCTCTAATATTTACACACTGGCAATTTCAGGACTAGGAAAATATACCAGCCAGGGATCATCATTGGTTGTAATGGCCATTTTAGGAGGTGCTATTGTTCCTATTTTCCAAGGATATTTAGCAGATCAGTTTGGAGTTCAACATTCATTTATTATTCCAGTATTCTGTTATATAATGATCTTCATCTTCGGAGCTTATTGTACAAAATATCTTGGACATGTAGAAGCTACAGAATCCAAATCAGGACATTAATTTTAATTTAAAATATAAACCAGATGAGACTCTTTTTAAGGGTCTCATTTTTTTGTTTAAAGTATTTGGTTATATTTCACGTCTAAAATAAAAGACAATAAATTTTTTATTTTAACCACAAAAGGAACAAAAGATTTGCAGATGAATATTTTAAAGTAATGCATAGAACATAAATAAGAACACAAGAGCTTTAAAAAATAAAAAAGAATGCTTAGATATTCAAATAGCTTTTATAACCTTTTGCGGTTAAATCCCATCTACCTTATGCTTAATTAACATATCACAATGAAAACCCAACTACAACTTGAATACATTGCATTTCTAATCTTAGGAGCTTTTGCTTTTTCGCACACCGGATTTTCTTGGTGGTGGTTCGCAGGATTATTTTTTGCCCCCGATATTTCCATGTTAGGATATATTGTTAATAATAAAGTAGGAGCATTTTGCTACAACCTCTTCCATCATCTAGGAATTGCGATCGCAGCCTATCTCGCAGGAACAGTATTAGCACTTCCCTATTTACAAATGATTGGTGCTATTTTATTTGCTCATTCAGCTTTTGATAGAGTGTTAGGCTACGGATTGAAATATTGTGATAGTTTTCAAAATACGCATTTAGGGAAAATTGGGAAGAATAAATAATATGAAGCCAGAGATAAACTAATACATTTTCACCATTAAGATTTCTTAAGATTTTTAGAATATTAAGATTCGCGTCGTATTAAGCTTATTCATTTAAAGAAATTTCAGATTTTATCTTAATTTTCCTTAACAGCTAAATTCTCCTTAATGGTTTAATTCTTTTTATAACATTGAAAAAACAAAAAAGCAACCTCTTTCGAAGTTGCTTTTTATCTGAAAATCTTTGTAGATTATTTTCTTAAACCTAGTTCAGCAATAATTGCTCTGTATCTTGCGATATCTTTATTTTTAAGGTAATCTAGTAAACTTTTTCTTTTACCTACCAATTTAACCAAAGATCTTTCCGTTGCGAAATCGTGACGGTTAGCCTTTAAGTGTTGAGATAAATGGTTGATTCTGAAAGTGAAAAGAGCTACTTGTCCTTCAGCACTTCCTGTGTCTGTTGCAGATTTCCCGTGTTTAGAGAAAATTTCCTGCTTTTTTTCTGTTGTTAAGTACATTCCAATATTGTTTAATGATTATTATGTAACGGGTGCAAAAGTACGACTATTTTTTTATTAGGCAAAACATTATTGATTTCATGAATCAAATTTGATAGAAAAAAATGTTAAAAATTTCTTAAATAAATTATGCCATACCATTAAAAGACAGTAATTTTGCAAATGAATTACAAATGAGAAAACTTTTAATTTTTTGTACGCTTTCCACTTTTTTATTGATCGGTATTACTTCAGTAAAGGCACAAAGAAATGCTTCCGAGGATAAAATAAAAAAGGTCTTATACTTCAATCCTGAGGTAGATCCCGACATTGAGGAAATCAAAGAACCTACTAATCACGCATTCTTCAGTGCAGTTTCCGATCATATAAGCGGATACAAGAGAAATAAAATGCTAAGAACGGAAATGCAAATTTCATTTGACAGTGTGGACAAACAGACTATTGTTGATTACTGTCTTAATAATGATGCCGATTTCGCCATTGTTCCAAAAGTAAGATACTTTAAGGTAGGCCTTGGGAAATATGTTTTTTCCAATCAGGTAGTGGTAAGCATGAAACTCTTTGATGCTGCCGGAAACTTCATTACAGAAACCGATTACAATACATACCGTAAAAACATGCGACTTTTAGGTTCAGCAGACAATTCCATTAAAATAGGAACAAACGGAGCCATAAAAGGGATTCTAAAAGAATTAAGAAAAATAAAACCCTCTCCCGAAGCCGGATTTTAGCCTTTCCATTATACAACATTCTATTTATCATTATAATTCTATTGAAATAATTCATTAAAAAGTGATTAATTAAAATATTTTCATTAACTTAGTGTTGCATTAAAACCTAAATACTATGAAAAACTTAAAAAAGCTTAATAGAGCTCAGCAAAAAGAAATTCAGGGAGGTGGACCATTTAAAAGATGCACAGAGCATTCTCAATGCCCAGGCGGTTCATGCTGTGAAAACACCTGCGTCATGTATAACTGTCCTCTAACGTAATCACCGACATTATCAATCACTTAAATAAACTATACTGTTGCACCTGTTTACGCAGGTGTTTTTCATTTTGACAACTCAATTCTTCACTTTGAAAAGAATAAAGCTTTAATAAATCCTTAAATTTGCCACATCATGGTTCATTTCTAAAAATTTGAATTATTTTTGCATATCCTAAAAATTTCACGTTTTGAATTATAATGACGAACTAATATTTAATCCTGCCGATATTGCCGAAACTCTCAGTGGACTTCCTGCTGATAAAAGGCTGTTGGAATTTTTAAAGGTTCCGAAACAATACAAAGCGGAAGTTTTTTCCCATCTAGACCCTGACTTTCAGGAAGAAACTATCCGAAGTATTGGAAGTGATGATGTTTCCGAGATCTTAAACTCAATGACGCCGGATGACAGGACTGCCCTATTTGAGGACTTTCCAGATGAACTTATTAAATACTCAATCAATCATCTTAATCCTCAGGAAAGAAGAATTGCCTTAAAACTATTGGGTTACCATTCTGATTCCATTGCCCGTTTGATGACGCCTTATTACATTCAGATCCGTAAGGAATGGACAGTAAAAAAGTGTCTTCAACAGATCAAAAAAGTAGGAAAAAGGGTGGAAACAATGAACCACCTGTATGTGGTGGATGAAAGAAATCGTTTGATTGATGACTTAGCGCTAGGAAGTTTATTATTAGCTGAAGAAGATACACTGGTTTCTGAATTAACAGATAATCATTTCGTGGCCATAACCACAATGACTTCGAAAGAAGACGCGGTAACTTACTTTGAAAAGTATGACAGAACGGCGCTTCCCATCATTACAGAATCTGGTGTCTTGGTAGGAATTGTAACAATTGATGATATCCTCGACCAGATCGAGCAACAAAATACAGAAGACATCCAAAAATTTGGGGGTCTTGAAGCCTTAGATTTACCGTACACCCAAACTTCTCTTATCGAAATGGTAAAAAAGAGAGGAATGTGGCTTGTTATCTTATTTTTCTCTGAAATGTTAACCGCATCAGCGATGGGTTATTTCGAAGATGAAATTCAAAAGGCAGTTGTTCTGGCATTATTTGTTCCATTAATTATTTCCAGTGGAGGAAACTCCGGTTCGCAGGCTGCCACACTAATCATTAGAGCAATGGCACTTCAGGAAATCGGATTAAAAGATTGGTGGTATGTGATGAAAAAAGAAATCTTCACCGGATTATTTCTTGGGGGAATTCTTGGGATCATCGGATTTTTACGAATTATGATCTGGCATAAAATCGGCTTATTTAATTATGGCATTCATTGGGCTTTTGTAGGCTTAAGTGTAGCTGTTTCTTTAGTATTGATAGTACTTTGGGGTACTCTTTCAGGTTCTATGGTTCCTTTTATCCTTAAAAAATTAAAACTCGATCCTGCAACCTCTTCTGCTCCATTTGTAGCAACCTTAGTAGACGTTACCGGACTTATTATTTACTTTTCTGTAGCAGGACTTTTCTTAACGGGTAAACTTTTGTAATTTTAGGCAACATCTAAAATATTACAATGAAAATTGTTTCTCTAGTTCCCTCAATTACTGAGGCTTTATTTGATTTGGGCTTAACTGAAGATGAAGTCATCGGAAGAACCAAATTCTGCATCCATCCCAAAGAAAAAGTAAAAAATGTAGCTGTTATCGGTAGAACAAAAAATATTAATATTGAAAAAATTAAAGCATTACAGCCTGATATAATCCTTGCTAACAAGGAAGAAAATATCAAAGAACAGGTTGAAGCCCTGATGGATGATTTTAAAGTGGTCGTAACCAACGTTGAAACCATCGAAGATAATTATTATCTTTTAAAAAATTTGGGCTTGATTTTTAACAAAGAAGAAAGAGCACAACAATTCAATCTTAAAACCTACGAAGTTTTAAATCAGGCTAAAATTGATTCTCCTATAAAAGTAGCCTATCTCATCTGGAAAAATCCTTATATGACGATTGGTTCCGATACTTTTATCCATCGTATTTTATCTGAAATTGGTTTTGAAAATATATTTAAAAATAAAACCCGTTATCCGATTATTGAAACCGAAGATCTGGCAGAAGCTGAGATCATCATGCTATCCTCCGAACCTTTTCCATTTAAAGAGAAGCATATTGAAGAATTTAAGGAATTCTATCCTGATAAAAAGATTATAATCGTTGATGGAGAAGCGTTTTCTTGGTATGGAACGCATATTGCGAAGTGCGAAAATTATTTTAAAGAATTGATTACTGAGGTGAATTTCGTTTAAACACAAATTTCACGGATATTTTTCACAAATGACACTAATTGTAAGTTTTACTTTTAAGTTTTAGCTAAAGCCAATTTTGATTGATTTATTTTTTAAAAATGGGCTAAAGCCCATTCCTATTGATGAGATTCCTTCAGAAAATCATTTTTTTGATTATTGAGCTCGAAAATCTTAGCCAACCGCTATTTCAGCCACAAATTATTAGCATAAAAAAAACTCCGACCAGAAGATCGGAGTTTGTATGTTTTCAATTATAGAATTTTAGAAACTTCTTTACAAAGCCATTCTAATAATTCTCTGTCTTCATCTGTAAAAGGATTTACTTTGTGAGAATCAATATCAATCTGACCGATGTTTTGTCCTTCTTTAAAGATAGGAACTACAATTTCAGCTTTCGTATCAATTGAGCAACTTAAATAGTTATCTTGTTGATGAACATCAGGAACCACAAATGTTTCATTAGAAACAGCAACCTGACCACAAATCCCCTTTCCGTAAGGAATAATGATATGATCTGTTTCGGCACCAACGTAAGGACCTAATTTCAACTCATCTTTATCTCCATTCTTAAAATAGAAACCTGTCCAGTTAAAATAAGAAATTTCCTGATCCAAAAGATGGCAAACTTTCTGAAGTTTTTCTTCAGTATTATGTTTTGGACTTTCAAGTATGGAAGAAAGCCTTTTCTTTAATTCTGACATTATATTTTATTTTTAGGAGAATTGTTTTAACGAAAGTTCTTGTTTATAGCCGAACATTCCGCGCTCTTTTATCATTTCAGCAACACCTTCAGGAAGTTGGTTTTCCCAACCTTTGATATTGCATGCAATTTTTCTTAATATTTCTCTTGAATAAATTTCCAAGAATTGCGGATTATAGTTTTTAATATCTACAATACGGTTATTGAGTTTAAAATATTTATAAAGTTCCTTAAGGTTTTCTTCCACTTTTAGATTCTCAGAATCAAGCAATTCATGAGTTTCAGGATCTTTGTAAGGATACAGATACACTCTCATGCCGTTTCTGAAAAATTTACCGAAAGCTTCCAAAATCCCACCTGATAAATTTTTATAATATTTCTCATCAAACACCATCAATAGGTTATTTACACCCATTGCTACTCCAATATTTCCAGTGGTATATGATGCAAAATAATCAATCAATCGGTAATATTCAGAGAAGTTAGAGATGATAACAGTATATCCTAATTTACCCAGAACGTCCACTCTATCTAAGAAATCTCTTTCGTCAATATCTCCATCTGCTCTAAGGTTCGAAATAGTAATTTCAATTAAAATTTCCGTTTCTTCGTGGGTACAGGCTGCATCCTTTAAAAACATATCAATACCGTTTTGAAGCATATCAATATTTACCTTGGTTACAGGTCTGAAACTTCCTCTTATCGCAAAAATATTTTTCTTGTATAAGCTATCTGCCGGAAGCATATTACTTCCTTGAGAATTGAAGATAACCGCATCTGTCATGTTATTTTTAACCAACTGAAGAGACATCAATCTGTTATCAACATAAGCGAAAGCCGGTCCACTGAAATCAATCATATCGATTTCTAGGTTATCGGTAGCAACATCGTCAAAAAGAGACTCGATTAATCTTCTTGGATTATCATAATACGTAAAAGCTCCGAAAATAAGGTTTACCCCCAAGTTCCCAAGAGTTTCCTGCTGTAAAGTAGCATCATTCTCTTTGAATTTTACGTGGATAACGATCTCGTTATAATCTTCATTTTCCTTTACCTGAAAACGGATTCCTACCCAACCGTGACCTCTGACAGTTTTATCAAAGTTAATGGTCGTAACGGTATTAGCGTAAGAAAAAAACTTTCTGTTTGGATTGTTGTCTCTGGAAATTCTTTCTTCAATTAGGGCTACTTCATAACGAAGCATTTTGCGAAGTCTGTTTTGAGTAACATATCTATTTTTGACCTCTTTTCCGTAGATGGCATCACTAAAATCTTTGTCATAAGCAGACATTGCCTTAGCAATCGTACCGGAAGCCCCTCCTGCTCTAAAAAAGTGTCGAACAGTCTCCTGCCCTGCTCCAATTTCTGCGAAAGTACCATAAATAGTAGGATCTAGATTAATTGTTAATGCTTTTTGTTTAGGAGTTAGTTTCTGATACATTATGACATTAAATTTTTCGTAAATTTACCAAAATTAAACCAACCTCAAAAGAAAATGAAGTTGAAATTTTTAGGAACGGGAACTTCCCAAGGCGTACCCGTTATTGGCTGCACTTGCGAGGTGTGTACATCACAAAATCCCAAAGACAATCGTTTTCGTTCTTCTGTGATGATTTCTACAGAAGAAAATAAAAAAATCCTGATCGATTGCGGTCCGGATTTCAGGCAGCAAATGCTTCTAAATCATGAAAATACGATTGATATCGCTCTTATTACTCACGAACACAATGATCATGTGATCGGGCTTGATGATATGCGACCTCTTATTTTTAAAAGTGGAAAAAATATGCCGATTTATTGCTACCCAAGAGTCGGACACGAAATAAAAAATCGTTTTCCTTATGCTTTTGCAGATGAAAGATATCCCGGAGCCCCAGCTTTTGATCTTCATGAAATAGAAAATGAACCTTTCACCGTTTTAGATACGGAAATCACTCCGATTGAAGTGATCCATTTTAAGATTACCGTTTTTGGATATAAGTTTAAAAAACTTGCGTACATCACAGATGCCGGCTTTATTTCTGACACAGAAAAGGAAAAACTGAAGAATTTAGATGTCTTAGTTTTGAATTGTATTCGGAAATTTGATCCACATCCGGCCCATTTTATTCTTCCCGATGTTATAAAACTGTTCGAAGAGCTAAAACCTAAGAAATTATTTTTAACTCATATCAGTCATCATTTAGGCTTACATGACATTGAAGATAAACAACTTCCGCTCGGAATGCACCTTGCCTACGATGGTTTGGAGATAATTTTTTAAAAAAAATATCCTAAAAAACTTTTGAACATTAAAAAAAGTTCCTATATTTGCACACCAATTTAAAACAAACATCAAGCCCAGTTGGCGGAATTGGTAGACGCGCTAGACTCAAACTCTAGTATCGAAAGATGTACCAGTTCGATTCTGGTACTGGGTACTAAAACCTCCGAAATCAATGATTTTGGAGGTTTTTATTTTTAAATATTATTGAAAGAATTCAATATAAAAATTCATGAACCCTTCCACCAAGATCTTCCAGCGAAAGAATGCTTTCTGAAGCCATACGATCTGCAAACACCGCTCGAAAATAATAATGATATTCATTTGTAAGCGAAAAGGTATTTCCCGGAGTAAACAAGACCCTTTGACTTTCACAATACTCATAAAAAGCTTCCATATTGAGGTTTTGCGGCAACTCTCCCCAAATACTGTATCCACCCTGAGGTCTGTGGAAATAGCAGTTCTCAGGAAAATACTTTCGTAATGCATCTAATAATTCTATGGCCTGTTTTTCCAACTGTTTACGAAACGAACGCAAATGCCTGTCATAACTATTACTTTCCAATAGTTTGATCATTAATTCCTGATATATTGGAGCCACAGATCTTCCAAGAGAAAACTTCAACCTTTCGGCTTCGGCATAAAATTGACCCGGATTTAGCCATCCTAAACGAATTCCCGGTGCTAGCGTTTTAGAAAATGAAGAAAAAGTCATAACCAAACCTGTCTGATCAAAATTTCGAATACACGAAGGTCTTGTTCCATCAAAATAAAGATCTCCGTAAATATCATTTTCAATGATTGGGATTTGATGAGCTTCAGCGATAGAAACCAGCTCTTTTTTAATATCATCTGTCATAAGAATCCCTGTAGGATTATGAAAATTCGGAGTAACAACAACTGCCCGAATAGGATTTTCATCACAAATACTTCTGAGATAGTTTACATCAAAACCATTTTTATAATGTATTGGAATCTCTATTACTTTTAATTTTAAATTAGAAATTACCTCCAACACAGAAAAGATACATGGACTTTCAACTGCAATTAAATCTCCTGCTTTAGTCACCGATGCCAAAGCGATATAAAGACCCTGCAATGCACCATCTGTAATGATCAACTCTTCTGCATTCATCCTACAGCCATATTGAGCAGCACGATATGTAATCTTTTCTCTCAAAATAAACGAACCATTTGGAGGGTAATAACGAAGAAGTGAAGCTCCTTTTTCACGGATCACTTCCTGCATTTTTCTTAAAATCAATTTTTGAGGAATCAGAATATCTGTGGGTGATGCAGCATTAAAAGAATTATATTCAAACGATTTGCTTTTGGTGGAAGTAAGTTCAATATTTTTATTAAATAAAGAATCTTTTGTAGCCGGCAACTGTTTTAGGGAATGTTCAGGAACACTATCTTTTGGATTAATAGCTACAAAATAGCCGGAACGAGGCACATTTTCTACCCAACCTTTCATCACAAGATAATCATATCCACTCTGAACCGAACTTATACTGAGATGGTATTTCTCTTTAATTTCTCTAGTCGAAGGCAAACGGCTTCCCTTCTTCACTACTCCACTTTTTATCTGCTCTTCAATGATAGAAGTAAAGATCTCATATTTATAGGTCTGCATACATCTCGAATCTAACTGTTCTGAACAAAATTACAAAATTAACAACTGTACCGATTCAATTTTACAAAACTGTATCTAAATTGAAGGTCAATAATCTCTTACCTTCGAATAAAAAAGAATCCAATGGAGATAGTTTCAAAATTCGCAGTGGGATCAGACAAAGGAGTTGACGATCTTTTTGATGTGAAAAAAGCATTTATTAGAGATACCTATAAGGAAGATGTTCCTTCCGAAACCATAGAAAATTATATCAAAGAGCATTTGGATCACAGAAAAATGATCAATGTTTTAAATGATTTATCGAATCAACTTATTATGGTTTTTGTAGATGATGAGCCCGCCGGATATTGTTTATTTAAAAGTGGTTCTAGCTATCCTGATTCTCCTGAAGGTAAAAAAATGACAGAGATCATAGGTTTCGGAATCGTTTCAGAGTACAATTCATCAGAAGTGAAAGCATCCCTTTGGAATAAGGTGAAATCTGCCATTAAATTCACAGACAGCATTTGGATCAACATTCATCAAAACCATCCTCAACTTGATATTTTTAAAGATAATGGATTTGATTTCGTTAAAGAATCCATTTCAGAACCGTTTGGAATGGCTTCTTCCATCTATGAACTGAATATTTCAAAGTAGCAACACTATTTTTAAGTATAAAAACCTTTGAGATTAATCAATTTCAAAGGTTTTCTTTTGTTAAATTTATCTCGACTTTTGATATAAAGATTACTCAAAGAATTCCACCCCTCTTCTTTAATTAAATAACCTAGCAGTTTTATGACGCAAAGTTTTATGATGCAGAATGATTTGTTTAAGTGAGCAAAGAAGAATCAACCAAGTTGATTTGATGAAGCTCTATTTTCAAGCTTCGCAAAGCAAATTTTATTTGCCTTTACCTCCTAAAAAATAAAAAGTGTGTAATAAAATCTTTGCGTTAAAAAATAAAATTCAATTATTATTTAAAAAACAGAAATCTGTACCCATAATAATATACACTTCTGTATCTGTAACCATAATTAAAGACTCCATAATTTTGTAATCAATAAAAGCAGAATAACATGGAAACAAGTCTTCAACCCCAAAAACAATATCAAATTTCCGAAGTTTATATTGCAGATATTATAGAATTAAAAAACATTTTTCTTCAAATATCAAATCTGGAAATCGTACCTGAAAGCTTTGGAATTCCTTTTCTGATGATCAGACAAAAAAATAACATCATCGCTTTTGCCAGCCTCATTATTAATTCAATAGGAAAAACGGGTTTTGTGATTTTTGAAAAAGAAAATTTGAGCACAGAAGAAAAAGAGAACTTCATGAGCCAAGTTCAAACCTATTTTAAAAGAAATAATTCGGGAAATTACCGCGATCCTTTACAACTTAAAAGCAGTACTGAAAGAATGATCAATTGGTTGAATATTTAATAAAATCAGGCGAAGAATTCCATACATTTACTTAAAACCCTTCTTATTTATGGCTAAAGAGGTCTTATATCTTAAAATAGCAAAAATAATTACTGAACAGATACTAAGTGAAACCCTGCAGTTTGGCGACAGATTGCCTTCTCTTCGTAGCGCTCAGAAATTATATAATGTAAGTCTAAATACCATAAAATTAGCCTACATGGAATTAGAAAGCCGCTCTCTTGTTGAATCAAGACCAAAATTCGGATATTATGTGAGCCAAATATCAAAGCGAAAGTTGGCGCTTCCTTCCATCATTAAAATTAGTGAGTCAGGATTAGAAAAACCACCACAAGATTTAATTGATAAAGTTTTTGGCACCATTGCTCATCCCGATCTGACTCAATTTGCTTTGGGAATTCCCGGAAAAAGCTTTCTTCCTTTAGCCAAGTTGAAAAAATCTATGCTGAATGTCGTAAAGAATAAAAATGACAGCGGAACAAACTATGAACCTGTACAAGGCAATGAACATCTGCGTCGTGAAATCGCAAAATGGTCAATGATTCTGGAAGGGAAAATAACTGAAGATGACTTGGTGATAACGTCGGGAGCAATGAATGCCATTTATCATTGTCTTATGGCCGTTACAAAACCGGGAGACTCTGTAGCTGTTGAAAGTCCTGTTTATTTTGGGATCTTGCAGTCCATTCATTTATTAGGTTTAAAAGCTGTAGAAATTCCAACCCATCCTATTGACGGTTTAGATCTGGATGCTTTAAAAAAGGTATTACCTAAACTATCAGCGTGTTGTTTTGTGACTAATTTTAATAATCCACTAGGCTTTCAAATGTCTGATGACAATAAAAAAGAATTGGTAAAACTCATCACCGAATACAATGTTCCTTTGATAGAAGATGATATCTATGGAAATTTATATTTCGGTTCAGAACGACCTAAGCCTTGTAAATTCTACGATGAAGCAGGCCTTGTGATGTGGGTGAGTTCCGTTTCTAAAGCATTGGCTCCGGGATATCGTGTGGGCTGGGTGGCACCAGGACAATTTAAAGATAAAATTATTCGCCAAAAATTGATTCAGACTGTATGCGGCCCATCTTTCTATTCTGATGTCATTGCTGACTTTCTAGAACATGGACGCTATGATCATCATTTGAGAATGTTTAGAAATAAACTCTATTCAAATTATCTTCAAATTCAAAAATCGGTTGCTGCTTATTTCCCTGACAACACCAAAGTTTCTGAACCTAAAGGCGGTTTTATGCTCTGGCTGGAACTCGACAAAAGAATCTGTACAGAAGATTTGTATGATGAAGCTTTCAGCAAAAAAATAAGTTTTGCTCCGGGGAGAATGTTCTCTCAGCATAATCAATATACCAATTGTATGCGTTTAAATTATGGGTTAGAATGGACCGACCGTGTAGAAAGTGATCTTGAGAAATTAGGAAAAATGATTAAAAACAGCATCAAATAGACATCAGACCAACAATCTGAATCGTAAAATATATCATCAATAATTGCAATACTATGACAAGCGAAATCAATGAAGTAAAAATTGTTACTTATCAACCAAAATATCAACAAGCATTCAAAGAATTAAATGAAGAATGGATCACCACATTTTTCAAAATGGAGGAAAAAGACTACAAAGTCCTTGATCACCCTGAAGAATACATTATTAATAAAGGCGGCCATATCGTTTTTGCTTTGCTTAATGATGAACCCGTTGGAACCTGCGCTTTAATGCAATCATCTGACTCTCCTCTTGTTTATGAATTGGCAAAAATGGCTGTAAGTCCGAAAGCACAAGGCAAAAAGATAGGATTTTTAATAGGAAAAGCTTTGGTTGACATTGCCAAAGAATCTAATGCAGATACTATTTTTCTAGAAACAAATTCTGTGTTAACTCCAGCTATTAATCTCTATGAAAAATTAGGATTTCAACATGTCCCATTATCAGATTCACCCTACGAAAGATGTGATGTAAAGATGGAGTTGAAACTTATTTAGTAAACAATAAAAATCCCTCTTGATGAGGGATTTTTTATATAAGGAACCTGTTTAAATTTTTTATTTTGACCACAAAAGAGGCAAAAGATTAACACTTGAATTATTTAAGTTGATTATAAAGAGCGAACAAGAACACATAAGTGAAAAAATCTTTTATTTTTATTCTTTTGCAAGCTTTGTTTTCAAAAAAAGCTAAATGTTAAATGAGTCAATAACAGCTTTTGCACCTTTTGCGGTTTAATTTTTTAATTATTTTAAGCAGGCTTATCTTTAAAAATTAGCTGAAAACTATTTATAATGTTGAAAAATTCCAGCATCTGTAGGCGTCCAGAATGCTGCTTTTTGTCCGGCTGCTTTTAAGGCATTATTCGACCAAGTGTTGCAGGTATACAGGAAACTATATTTTCCCTGAGCATCATAGAATGCATCATTATCACTATATACTGCATTAGTAGGAATCAATATAAAATTTCCGTTTTGATCTTTATCAAATTTATCATTTACAAATTGTACCAGCTTTTTATATTGCGATCTACTGATCATGATTATCTTGCAATCATCAGCTTCCGTCATTGTTTTATAATACGTACAATGCATTGCAGATTCGCCCAACCAAAATGCGGCTTTAAAAGCGGTTGAAAATTTGAGGTCTGCCCAAGTCGGTGTATCCAGATAAAAACCTTTATCGCCCCACCCGACTCCAATATAATTATAATCTGTTTTTTTTGATTTTGTATTTGCAAAAGGAATTTTCTTACTCCAATCCTGCATATCATTTTTGACGGGCATGACAATATCGGTATGAACCCCGTTGGTGTAAATATAAATAGGGATTTCTTTTTTTTCTCCGTCATCCTTTGCTGAGATCTCGATAAACGGCAGTAAATAAGCCATTAAACCATACAGAACAATAATTCCGACAACGACACCCAAAATTTTAAGGATATACAATAATACCATCTTCACACTCATGTATTTGAATAAAATTTAATTATTAATTTTTCGTAAAAGTATTTGTTTTAATCGGAAAAATCATTACATTTAGTTACGAAATACACACAAATATGCGTAAAAACATTAAATCCCAAAAAAGATTAAAAGTAAGAGTAAAAACTGCCCCAAAAAGAGTGCAAAAAAAACGTTGATTTTCTAAGAGATTTTATCTTTTTGAAAGTCATTTTTTCTTTTTAGGAAAGGCTTTTATTGAGTTTTACTTACCTATATCTTATCCTCCTTTACCACAAAAAGTATAAGGAATGGACGATTAACCGCTTTTGTTTTGGAACCTAAAAATTTCAAACGAGGATTTATCACCCAAAAACTGACCTAAAATTTATCTAAAGGTTGTTCTAAAAATTCAATATTTCTTTTCAATCCCGCAAATTTCGTTCTCTTGACAGGAGATTTTCTAAAAATTTCTGAAAATAATTCTTGAGTAAGTTCTTTCCACTCTCCTTTTTTAAAATTTTTGAGAGCTTCATTTGGAGCAAATTTGGTTTGAAGATTTGGTGCTGAAAACCGATTCCACGGACAAACATCCTGACAGATATCGCAACCGAACATCCAGTCTTCCATTTTATCTTTAAAAGAATCAGGAATTTCATTTTTCAACTCTATCGTAGCATAAGAAATACATTTGCTTCCATCAATCAGCTTTTCAGAAACAATAGCATCTGTTGGACAAGCATCAATGCATTTTCTGCAAGTTCCGCAATGATCTGTTGTTTCATGATCCTGAATTAATTCTAAATCGCAAATAATCTCCGCTAGAAAATAAAAGGACCCATTTTGTTTTGTAATCAAATTTGCATTTTTCCCTACCCATCCGATTCCTGATTTTCTAGCCCAGCTTCTTTCCAACACCGGCGCTGAATCTACAAAAACCCGACAATCAAAATCCCCGATCTCTTCTCTCAACTCCTCTACCATTTCACGAAGAATTTCTTTTACGACCTCATGATAATCTTCTGCATATGCATATTTCGAGATCTTGTAATTTTCTAGTGTCGAGATCTTCTCTTTGGGGAAATAATTATAGGAAAGTGAAATCACAGATTTAGAACCTTCCACCAATAATCTTGGATCAAGTCTTTTATCAAAATAATTTTCCATGTATTTCATTTCTCCATGAAAATTATTCTTCAACCATTTTTCTAGATTTCTAGCATCTTCTTCCAAGAAATCAGCCTTAGAAATACCACAGCTTTGAAACCCAAAACGCTCGGCTTTGGATTTAATTAATTGTGAATATTTTTCGGCATTCGAATTCATGATTTTTACATTGCAAAACTAAGATTATTTTATAAATTTGTTTAGGCTTTAGATAAATGAATGAAAGCAGGCCTTTCTTTCATCTACCTACTGTAATTATTTTAACTCTAAATATAAATAGAATTATGTCTTTAACAGAAGTTATAAAATCAGGAAACTATGAATTAATAGACGTTCGTGAACCAATGGAATTGGAAATGGACGGAAATATAGAAGGTGCTACCAATATCCCTTTAGGAGAAGTAGAAGATAGAAAAGAAGAAATCTTATCTATTGAAAAACCAGTAATTTTATTCTGCAGAAGTGGTAATAGAAGTGGTAAAGCATTAGAATATCTTAATTCTCAAGGGTTGAAAGACGGTCACAACGGCGGAGGCTGGGCTGAGCTTAAAGCGAATCTAGAAGCAAATCAAGGAACTTTTTAAGTTCCTTTTTTTATCTAAAATATTTTATAATGGAACTTAAAGACAGATTCAACCAACTTTGTTTCCCATCCACTAAAGATCAAAATCTTATTGACAATTTATGGTTGGAAATTCAAACAAAGTATTCAGAAAAAAGCAGGCATTATCATAATTTGAAACACCTTCAAAATATGTTTTCTGAACTTGAATCTGTGAAAGATAAAGTTTCAAACTTTAGTACTATTTCTTTTTCTGTTTTCTATCATGATGTAATTTATGATGCCTCATCAAAATCGAATGAAGAAAAAAGTGCAGAATACGCTAAAATAAGACTTCAAAAGTTGGATATGAATCAAGAATTAATTGATGCCATTTCCAACCAAATTATAGCAACAAAAGCACATCAAAAATCTGATGATCAAGATATCAATTACCTGTTGGATGCAGATCTCTCAATACTTGGAAAGGATATTGAAACCTATCTTGAATACACGAAAAAAATAAGAAAAGAATATTCTATTTACCCGGATTTTCTTTACAAGCCGGGAAGAAAAAAAGTCCTGCAACATTTTCTAGCATTAGAAAATATTTTTAAAACCGATTATTTCCTTGAAAAATATGAAATTCAGGCAAGAAAGAATATTGAATTTGAAATTAGTCTTTTATAAGTTTTGGCTAAAGCCTATTGATTAGATTAAAATTTAAAAGCGGACTAAAGTCCGCTCCTATTGATAAAATTGATATTTCCTAGTTCTTATTTTTCATTACATGATTAATAAACTCAGCTGATTTATTCAAAACCAGATCAGGTACTTCTTTGTGTGGTGTGTGACCAACATCGGGAATAATATATTTCTCTGAACTTCCACTCACCTGATGTACTGTTTTTTCAACCTGATCCAACGTTCCATATTCATCGGCTTCTCCCTGAATAAAGAGCAATGGACTTGTGATATTTTTTAAAAGATATTCAATATTCCAACTTTTAAATCTTTCGCTTAGCCAAATTTCCGTCCAAGCTTTCACAATCATCGGAACTTTATCCCCGTGATATTTTGCTAAACGTTCCGGTAAATTGGTAGTTTGATAGGCTTCAAAAGCATCAGAGACTCCTTTAACCGTAATATCTTCAACGAAAATGTGTCCAGCTTCACAAATTACAGCTTCTATATTTTCAGGATATTTTGAAGCGGCGATTAACGCAATGGTTCCGCCGTCACTATGCCCAAAAAGAATTGCATTATTGATATTTAATTCATCTAATAATTCATTCAACAAATCTGCTTCCAATTCCATGTAATTATTTTCTCTTTCATGAGAAAACATAGGAAAAGATTTACCATATCCTAAACGATCATAGACCAAAACATTACACTGAGTTTCTTTCGCCAATTGAGCAGGGAAATCCCTCCAAAGCTGTGTACAACCTAAAGAATCGTGTAAAAAGACAATTGTAGGTTTATTTTCAAACGAATTATTATATTCTATATAAAGTTTTTTACCCTGTACATCTATTATCCTTCCTTCCATTGCTATAAAACTTAATTAAAAACTTGGAGCTTTTGCTTCTTCGAATTCCTTCAATAAATTACTGAAAACAGTTTCTACAGGTAAAACATCATGAATCAATGCTGAAACCTGACCAATTTCTAATTCGCCATCTTCCATATCCCCTTCAAACATTCCACGTTTGGCTCTTGCTCGGCCTAATGAAGCCACTAAAGCTTCTGTATTTCTCCCAGTCTGATAAATCCCCTCCAATTCGTTAAAGAACTTATTTTTGACCATTCTTACGGGTGCTAGCTCTTTTAATGTAAGAAGAGTATCCCCTTCGTTAAGTTCTGTTATCTTCTTTTTCCAGTTTTCGTGTGCGCTGGCTTCAGTGGTCGCGGCAAAACGAGATCCAATCTGTACTCCGTCTGCACCAAGAATCATGGCAGCTTTCATCTGTGAGCCTAATGCGATTCCACCCGCTGCGATCAATGGTTTAGAAATATGCTGTTTCACATTCGGAATTAAACAGAATGTTGTTGTTTCATCTCTTCCGTTGTGTCCACCTGCTTCAAAACCTTCTGCTACAATGGCATCAACTCCTGCATCTTCACATTTCACTGCGAATTTTGTGGAAGAAACAACGTGAGCTACTTTCAACCCTTCTTTCTGAAGTGTTTCTGTGTAAGTTTTGGGACTTCCCGCAGAAGTAAAAACGATCTTTACCCCTTCTTCCAGAATAATTTGAATGACTTCTTCCAAATTAGGATATAGCATAGGAACATTCACTCCAAAAGGTTTATTGGTAGCCTGTTTACATTTTTGGATGTTCTCTCTTAAAACGTCAGGATACATACTTCCTGCGCCAATTAAGCCTAAGCCTCCACAATTAGAAACAGCAGAAGCCAATTTCCATCCGGAATGCCAAATCATTCCTGCCTGAATAATGGGATATTGTATATTAAAAAGTTTTGAAATTCTATTTTGACTTTGCTGCATCTCATGAAGTTTTTTAGCTGAATTAAAATCTATAAAATTGCTCATGCTGTAAAAATAATATTTTTTAGCGCAAAGGACGCGAAGGTTTTTACTAATATTGAGAATATTTTTCGTTCGCAAGGGCGTTTCACTCAGCAATGGCAGTTTGAATCTGCTAAATTTTAAAATGACTTAAAGTCTCATCAATAATTGGACTGATTTCTAAAAAGCTGTAGCTTAATTTAATAATATCTCGTTGTAGATTTTCAGTTTTTAATTCGCGCCAACCTTGCATTAATGTCAGTGGACCAAATTTTACACTTACATTATCCCACTCTTTTTGATATTCTATAAATTTATTTCTAAAATCTTCGGCAAAACGTCTGCTTTCTATTGTATAGCCTTTTAATTCTCTTAATTTCAAAGCATGAATATTATAATATAATCTCCCCTCTTCAATCGTTTTACCGCTAACCCAGATGGAGAAAAATATTCTGCTTAAAGCACCCAATGGTGAATGAGGATCACTAGACCATTCAGGTTTGTATATTTTTAATGCCACAGATTCCAGAATTGTTTCAACTGAAATTTTTAACCCTAACTCATTAAATTCTTTTAGAGAAATCTGATCCAATGCCTCTTGAAATTTCTGCTGATAAAAATGATAATCCATTCGTATTGTTTCTGAATTAAAATTAAAAACTTTTTTGGAATTAAGACATAAAAAAACCTCCAGAAATTCTGAAGGTTTTGATTTTATTTTTTGGCTTTCGGTTTCTTCCAAGCTCCTTTGAAGTTGCAAGAATCATAACGGCCATTGATAGATATGAATGTGGTTGGTAATTTTGAGTTTACAAACTTCTCAATCATTTCATTTTTCTTTTTGTTAAGAGCCATCTGCTTTATTCTGTCGAAATCGGTTTCTAAAGTAATTTTATGAGCAGGAATTACATCTTCCAATTTAACAATCTTCACCACTTTTCTTTTTCTCTCGTCTTCGTCATCAAAAGCTGTTGTAATATCTCCTTTATTTAACCCTGCTAATTCGTAGCTGATTGATCCGGGAATACTTTCTCTTTCAATTTTATTTGAACCATCAGCTCCAGGAATGATCCCAGCATTGAATTTAGTTCTCTTATCGTCTGAAAATCTAAAAGAAGCATCTTTAAATGTCATTTTACCGTCAACAATTAATGTTCTGATACTGTCTAATTTTACTTTAGCCGTTTTAATTTCAGCATCAGTAGGCGTTGCCATTAAAAGAATGTGTCTCGCATCGTAGTTCTTTCCTGATTTTTTAACCAACTGAATAATGTGATATCCAAATTCAGATTCTACAGGATCTGAGATCTCACCTTCCTGAAGATTTAAAGCAGCAGCCTCGAAAGGCTTCACCATCTGTCCTTTTGAAATATTCTTCATCAGACCTCCATTAGAAGCAGAACCCGGGTCTTCAGAATAAATTCTCGCCTGGCTTTCAAAACTTTCTCCTCCTGCAATATCTTGTTTAATTTTCTTAAGTCTCGCAATAATCTCTTGTTTGTGAGCTTCTGTCAATTTAGGGTTCATAACGATCTGAGCTAAGGAAACTTCATCCTTAATCTCTGGCAATTGCGCTTTATACAGATTAAAGAAATCGGTAACTTCGTTAGGAGTAACGTCTGCTTTCTCTGTAATTCTTTGGTATTTTGCCTGACCGTAATATGTGTCTGTATCGATCTTTTCGATAGCATTCTTCATTTCGTATCCCGTTCTGAACTTATACGCTGCTAACATAGACTTCTCGTCCGGAAACTGAGAAAGTAGCTGAGCATATTTCCCATTTGCCTGTTCTTTGATTGCAGCAGAACGGTTTTCAATTAAAGTATCTTTTTTTGCTTCGTAAACAAGAAGTTTATTGTTGATCAAGTTCTCCAAAAACTCACATTTATCTGTATTAGAAGCTCCCTGCTGTTTGGCATAATTCATTTGTTCACTCACATCGGATTCCAGAACAATTTCATCTCCAATTACAGCAGCAATACCATCCACTAGTTCTCCAGGTTTTAGTTGAGCTTTCATCATATTTGTAGAGAACAAAATCATGAAAATTCCAAAAAGAAAAGTGATCTTTAGTTTATTTGTCATTTTACTATTTTAAACAAGTTGCAAATTTAGAATTCTTAATGAATTATGCTAAATTTTTTATTATAAATATTTCTTAAAAAGATGTATTTATTCTAGTTCTACATCAAATGTTGTTAATTCCTTGAATTGTCTTAATCTACTGAACATATCAGCTTCGCTTACTTCCTCAATTCTTTCTGTTCCGAATTTTTCAACCGTGAACGAAGCCATTGCAGAACCAACGATTAAAGCAGACTTCATTGTTTCGAAATCTATCTTTCCTTTTTTAGCTAAATATGCTGCGAAACCTCCTGCAAAAGTATCTCCTGCTCCAGTTGGATCAAACACATCTTCTAATGGAAGAGCCGGGATTGCAAATACTTTACCATCGTGGAAAAGTAAAGCTCCATGCTCTCCTTTTTTGATGATAACATATTTAGGACCCATCGTATGAATTTTCTTAGCAGCTTTCACTAAAGAATATTCCCCAGAAAGTTGTCTTGCCTCTTCATCATTAATTGTGATTACATCAGTTTTAGCAATCATTTCCATTAAGATATCCCAAGCACAATCCATCCAGAAATTCATTGTATCTAAAATAACCAACTTAGGACGTTGATTCATTTTTTCAAGAACAGATAACTGAACACCTGGGTGTAGGTTCCCTAATAACAAGATTTCTGAATCCTGCATAGAATCTGGAATCTTTGGCTCAAAATGTTCTAAAACGTTTACTTCCGTTACCAAAGTATCTCTTGTATTCAGGTCATTATGATATTTTCCTGACCAGAAAAATGTTTTTCCTTCTTTTACGATTTCAATTCCTTCGATGTTTACATCTCTGTCTGTAAACATATCAAGGTGTTCTTGTGGGAAATCTCCTCCTACGATAGAAACAATTCCGGATTTTACGCCCAAAATAGATGAAGTAATACTGATATAAGTAGCAGCACCTCCTAAAATTTTATCTGTTTTACCAAATGGTGTTTCGATTGCATCAAACGCAACGCTTCCAACAACTAAAAGTTTCATATATTTTTCAATGTATTGTTAAAGTAAATTATTTTTTCCATTCGAAAGTATCCAGCAGGTGTTTCATATCTTTCTTGATATAATCCACAGCAGGAGCCAATGAATCTGGTTTAGGTCTTGTATTAAAGTATAAATAAGCAGTCACAAAGTGTTTTGTGCTGTCTGTAATGTAAAATTGAAGATTTGAAGCACTCTGTCCTTTCAGCTCATAGAAATTTCCGTATACCTTCTTATCAGGATACTCGAAAGATTTCGTGTCTATTGAGCTTGCTTTAATGGTATGTTCGTACACCATTTTTTCAGCTTCTTTGATATGTTCAGCAAAGTCATTATTAATCGGATAATAGGTCACGAACAATTTTGCCTTCATTTTAGGATAATTCAGATAATACCAACATGGCTTTTTAGCATCCGTAATTTTAGCAAAATCTGAATACTCAAATGTGTACGCACAGTTGTTTTCAAATTTCTGATATGTTGGTGTGGGATACTCTAATCTCAGTTCTCCATAAGGTTTAAGAACAGGATCTTTTCCACATGATATTAAAAGCAATGAAGCAAATATAAAAATGACTTTTTTAATCATTTTGCAAAAGTACAAATTAGATTTCAGATATAGGAAGACAAATTTCAGCATTTCAATGAGTTTTGAAATTGAATTTTATTTAATTATACATTTTATTTGTTTTAAACGGAATACTGTCATTCTGAACAAAACAAAGTGTAATGAAAGAATCTCAACTTAATTTTTAGAGATTGCTTCGTCGCTTCGCTCCTCACAATGACATCAAAGGATTCGATACGCCGTATCATAGTTTTCAATATAATTCTCCAAAGGTTTTGGGAATGACTTTTCATGAGAACCTTCAACATTGGTAATGGTGTAATTATGTTTAATAATGAAATCTTCCCAAACCGTTTCCGAATCTACTTCTACATTAAAAATTTCTATGCTTAAATTTTTGTGTGTCAGTTTATGATTAACTGTTTTTGCACTTTTAATAAAAGGCATCAACTCTTCAGAAATCTCAGGGGGAAATTCAAATAACTTTTTCCAAATGAAATCATCTTTTCTTTGTTGGATTAAAAACTGACCATTTCTGTGAACAAAATAATATGTTAAACCTAAATCTGAAGCTTTTACTTTTTTTGTCTTCACAGGAAATTCAGAAATCTTATGTAATGAAAACGCCAAGCAATCTTCATTTAAAGGACATTCTCCACAAAGTGGATTTTTAGGTTTGCAAACCTCCGAACCTAAATCCATCATCGCCTGGTTGAAATCTCCTACATTTTCGGGTAAGACCAAAGTTGCCAATTCAGAGAAATAATTAAAAGCTCTGGAATTAGATACATCAAAATCATCCGCAAAAACTCGGCTTAAAACACGATAAAAATTACCATCAACAGCAGGCATTTTTCCATTAAAACAAATGCTTGAAACAGCCGCCGCAGTGTATTTACCGACTCCCCTTAGTTTTAGAATCTCATCAGAATCAGAAGGAAAAAATCCTTCATAATCATTCATGATCTGTTGGGCTGCTTTATGAATATTTATCGCTCTGGAATAATAGCCCAAACCTTTCCAATACAACAACACCTCATCTTCTGCAGCATCTGCCAACGTTTTCACATCCGGAAATCGTTTTATGAAATTATTGTAATGATTAAGCCCCTGATTGATCCTTGTCTGCTGAAAAACAATCTCGCAGATCCAGATCTTATAAGGATCTTTCGTTTGTCTGAAAGGTAAATCTCTTGCATTTTCTTTGTACCAATTCAGGAGTTTATTGCCGATGTGTTTGAAGTCTGAGTTTTCTATTTTTTCCAAAGGGTGTCTTCTTCATTATTATAGATGCTTCGACTCCGCTCAGCAAGACACTTATCATACCAACTGTTTTACAGCCTATTTGTATTGATGTCATTCTAAACGGAGTCGAAATATCTGAATTTACAGATTATAATTCTCGGCTGCAAATATAAAATTTTATTTATCAGCTTTCACGGAATAAACCGGAGCATCTTTTAACCATTGATATTTAAGATTTTTATCTTTTGCAATAAAACGATACCCTTCCAGTTTTTGAAGATAGAGGTACATTGCCTCTTTTTTCAAATCTAATTTGTGATTAGAAAGAAACTGAAAAGGAAAAGTAACGATAGAATCTCTTGTTGTTTTCACAACTTCTCCATCATTCACTTTATATATAAAAACGGGTCTTCCACGTCCCGAATCACTGTCCACAAGTTTCACATTTGAACTCGTAATTACCATTGCACTTGCTTGGCTAGATTCTTCTGCACTCATGACATACGCCTTACCTTCCTGACGCTGATCTTTAAAAAGATCTATAGTATGCTGAGAGTCCTGAAGTTTTTTGTCTCCACAGCTTACTGCAAAAACCATAAGAAAAATTGGTAAAAGATATATTAGTCTATCTTTCATATTAATAATTTTGAGATTTGGTAGAAAAAAACCGATGTAAAATAATTGCATCGGTTTTTTAGTATAAAAATTTGATTTAGTTTAGTCTTGAGTGTATTGTGATTCCCATTCGTTACCATCATCTCCTTTGTGTCCGTCTAATTTAATAACGAAACTCTTTGTAGGGAAATAAGGTGTCAAACGAATATCTAGCCACACTCTGTCTTTGTTTACTTTATCCTGCTCAAAACGCACGATTTTGAACTTCTCAATCAATTTATCAGCTCCTTTGATACCATCTAAGAACGTAACAATCTGTCTTCTTAAATCATCTTCATTTTTAGAACTCCAGTTTTCGAAAGCTCTTCTGTTTAAGAAATCCAATAAAACTTTAGTTACATAATCGAATACACGAACAACTGAATACGTCTGAAGCCCTATATTATCTCCTGTAAACAATGTTTTTGCAGAGAAAGCCATGATCTTACCGTACTCATTAACCATAGGAACCAATCCCATTTTTTCTAACTGAGAAATTTCGCTTTTCTTCAATTCGAATTTTACGGCATCAACTTCGTTAATATTACCATGCTTTTTACCTGCAGCAACCTGAGACATCAATGTTTTATGAATTTTCCCTGCTAATGAAGTTGAAGGTGGAAGCTCTACGTTCTCCTCTTCTCCTACTTCTTCAGCTCTTCCACGGCCTACAAGCCAGTTACACGTCATAATAACATTACTTCTGTGTAATTCTCCCCCTGTAAGATTCGCAGAATGGAATAAATCTACTACATCATCCGGTTTATCAAGATTAGCAAAATCTGTAACCAACATTACTTTGTTTTCGTTACAAATCTTTGCCCATTTTTCAATTACTTTATTTGATCCTAAATATCCTGGAATTGCTAAAAGAGAATAATTGTCTCTAAGATCCAAACGATCGTAGTAATTCTTAAATTCGTCGGAAATAGCATCAATGAAAAGCGGGTTATCAAGATCTGAAACCTGCTCTAAAGTAGCGTTCACAATACTTACATTATCAACTTTGTCAAGTTCAGTATTTTTATAAAATTGTGCTACCGTTCTGTAGCTTGTCTCTAACTGACGTACTGAGTCAAGCGTATTTTTTAAGTTTGATTTTAAACTTTGATCTGCCTGCTGTGCTTTTGCTTTGCAGGTATCAGCCATTTTATCAGCAGATTCGTTACCTTCTAAAAGATTAACCCAAAGATTAATTTTTTGAAGTAACTCTTTTCTTTCATCTGTCTTATTATTATCGGTAAGGAAAATTTCTTTCCTAGCTTTTCTTGTTGGGTTCATGTTGGCGATGCCATCTACAACAGATTCAACAAATCCGAAACCTCCAATTTTATTGAGCTCCGCAATTGGATTGCCTTTCGGCTGACCTCCCTGTTGTTGCTGTTGACCTTGCTGTTGGTTTTCCGCCGGCTGTAATTTACTATCCATGTGTTTTAATGTAAAGTCTTTAAATTATTTTTCAAGTTCTTGTGCCACTTCTTTCAATACTTCCACAAACGCAGCTCTTGTCTGATCGTTTTCCAGCATATTACGCAGAATCTTATTCGTTTTTAGCTGGCGAACAATTTTATTATATTGCTCTTGCTCCATGCTAAGTTCTTGTAAGTAATTTGATTTCTGAGTAAGATTTTTGGGAGTGAAGTCCGCAAGATTTTGAAAACGGAATTCCTCTTCTATCACTCTACCATCTTCTGTTTCGTGCTGTACAGCTACAGAAGGCTGGAAATGTTTGAAGACATCCTCCACAGTCTTTAATCCTGTTACAATTTCAGGTACATATGATTCGTCGGTCGTAAGCTGGCTAACAATCAGAGACTTATTCTCCTGTATTTGCTGAATAGCTTCATTAGCGTCTACTTTTACCTCGTTTCCGCCAACACCATAATTAAACATTGCCATATTATTCTTATTTTGAGATTTTAGATTTTGGTGTGAATTGGGTTTATCTGTATCAAATAGCTGACCAATCCAATGTTTAAATTTAAAAAAAAACTGTAACATACAAAATTTTGTTAAGATTTTTCTTGAAATATTTAATATTACGCAGTATTAAGGGCATAATATTATCATTTTACAACGTCACTAAACTATGAAAAATAAATAAAAAAACGCATCATTTCTGACGCGTTTTTCTATTCTAACAATTTTTGGCTATGTTACCAAATTTTTATTCTGTCCTGAGGAGCTTTATATAATTTGTCTCCAGTCTTTATATCAAATGCTTTCATAAACGAATCCTGGTTAACTAAAGGCCCGAATGCTCTGAAAATTCCAGGCGAATGCGGATCTGTTTTTACTTGATTCGTCATATACTGATCTGTAGATTTTGTTCTCCAAACGGTTGCCCAACTCATAAAGAATCTCTGATCTTGGGTAAATCCGCTGATTGATCCTGGGTTTCCTTTATCTTTAAGATACATTTGAAGCGCATCGTAAGCTACTGCTACTCCACCTAAATCTCCGATATTCTCACCACTTGTAAATTTACCGTTCACAAAACTTCCTTTTACTGGTTCGTAAGCGCTGTATTGAGCAGCCAGCTGTCCCACTTTAGCATCAAAGTTTTTACGGTCAGCATCTGTCCACCAATTATTAAGGTTTCCATCACCATCGAAACGAGAACCACTGTCATCAAAACCATGAGAAATCTCGTGACCAATTACCGCACCAATTCCCCCAAAGTTTACTGCTGCATCTGCATTAGGATTATAGAAAGGAGGTTGAAGGATGGCTGCAGGGAAAACAATCTCGTTGTTTGAACCACTATAATATGCATTTACCGTTTGTGGCGTCATTCCCCATTCTGTCTTGTCAACAGGCTTTCCTACTTTGTCTAAACTTTTCTGATATTGCCATTCAGCAACATTTTGAAGGTTAGAATATAAATTTGCTCCTTGCGCCGGAGATCCTACTTTTAGCAAAGTATAATCTTTCCATTTATCAGGATATGCAATTTTTACCGTGAATTTTGATAATTTTTCCTGAGCTTTTACTTTTGTTTCAGGAGACATCCAATCCATATCATTGATATGTGTTTTAAATGATCTTAAGATATATTGAATATAGGTCTCCATCTGCGCTTTTGCTTCCGGAGTGAAATATTTTTCAACATATAATTTACCAAAAGCTTCACCTAGAACACTATTTACAAGAGAAAGACCTCTTTTGTTCATTGGACGCTGCTCTTTCTGACCCTGAAGATATTTTGAATAGAAATCAAAACGAATCTGCTCTAAACTAGAATCTAAATTAGAAGCATTCCCATTAATGATATGATATTTTAAATAATCCTTTAATAAGGGAAGGTTCTTTTGCGTCAGGAACTGATCCATATTTTGGTAGTATTTCAACTCACCAATAATCACTTTATCTGTCTTTACTCCTGCATCCGTTAAATATTTAGCTAAGTTTACATTCTTAACCAACCCAGATAATTCAGATACATTTTTAGGATTATATCTTAAATTGGCATCTCTGTTTTGCTCAAGAGTCAATAAATAGTTTGCCAATTGCTTTTCGAAATCTACTACATTTTTTGCAGCAGCATCAGAATTTTTATATCCTAAAACACCAAATAGCTTCCCAACATACGTTTGGTATTCAGCTAATGTTTTAGTGTTTGCTTCATTTACTTTTTGATAATAATCTCTTCCCAAGCCAAGATCCGGACCGCCAAGATACACCGCATTCATTGTAGAATTCTTCATATCTGCGCCCACTCTCCATCCATAGAAAGAATTGTCGCTTAATTTTGTAGCATCCAATAAATATTTCTGAAGATCATTAATATTTTTGATGGCATCAATCTTTACTAAATCACCTTTAATCGGCGCAAGCCCTTCAGCATCTCTTTTGCTGACATCCATAAAAGATGCATATAGATTCTGAATTTTTTGTCCTTCTGAACCTTCAGTATATTTTTCAGATAAAATTTTATTTAAAATATCCAAAGAAGCATCATCCACATTTTCTCTCAACGCATTGAAAGATCCCCAGCTCGCTTTATCAGAAGGAATCTGAGTAGTTTTCACCCAATTTCCGTTAACATAGCTAAAAAAATCATCTTGTGGACGAACGCTTTTATCCATATAAGATAAATTAATTCCCTCTTCTTTTACCTGAACTTTCACAGGATCTACCACCACGACTGCCGGTTCAGTTTTCTTACTTGTTTCCGCAGTTTTTGTCGCACCACATGAATTTAAAAATACAATACCCGAAAGAGCAAGTATCCCAATATTTAGCTTTTTCATTAAAGATAATTTTTTGATTTTACACAAACTTACCAAATATACGAATTTATGTTATAAATAATAAATCATAATTGATAAATGATTGTGGGTTATTAGTCATAAGTTATGATTATGAGTAAAAAAGTGTGTGTAAATTTAATTTTTGGCTAAAGCCATTTTTGAAATATTTGAAGTTAAAAACGGGCTAAAGCCCATTCCTATTGGTGGAAGTCACCCGCTTTATATTTTTCCTGAGGTTGAAATAAAAGACCAAAACCCTAGCCCCGATTGGCGCGGCATCCTTTTTGGTTGCGGCGGAGCGAAGCGGAGCCGTAACCAAAAAGATATAGCAGAAAGCGGGATAAAGCTCCTTAAAAACAAAAAAGCCACTCATTTCTGAGCGGCTTGTAATATTATATATCTGATGACTACCAGATTTTAATTCTGTCTGCAGGAGCTTTGTATAATTTATCTCCAGCTTTTACATCAAATGCTTTATAGAATGCATCAACGTTGATAAGCGGACCGAAACTTCTGAAATATCCAGGAGAGTGAGGGTCTGTTTTCACTTGGTTCACCATGTATTTCTCACTTGATAATGTTCTCCAAACGGTTGCCCAGCTTAAGAAGAATCTCTGATCTTGTGTAAATCCACTGATTGATCCTGGGTTTCCTTTATCTTTCAGATACATTTGCAATGCATCGTAAGCGATGTTTACTCCACCTAAGTCAGCAATGTTTTCACCGTTTGTAAAAGTACCATTAACAAAAGTTCCTTTTACAGGCTCATACTTGTCATATTGAGAAGCAAGCGCTTTAGTTGCTTTTTCGAAGTTTGCTTTGTCTTCTGGAGTCCACCAGTCTACCAAGTTACCATCTGCATCGAACTGCGCTCCTGAATCATCAAATCCATGGCTCATTTCGTGACCGATAACCGCACCAATTCCACCGAAATTAACAGCAGCATCAGCTTGAGGGTTGAAGAATGGAGGTTGAAGAATAGCTGCAGGGAATACAATCTCGTTGTTTACCGGGTTGTAGTACGCATTTACAGTTTGTGGAGTCATTCCCCATTCTGATTTGTCTACCGGTTTTCCGATTTTAGCTAAATCTTTATTGTACTGCCATTCTGAAATATTCTGAAGATTCTTGTATAATGAACCTCCTTTAGACTCAGGAATGATTTCTAATTTAGAGTAATCTTTCCACTTGTCTGGATAAGCAACTTTTACTGTGAACTTATTCAATTTTTCTGTTGCTTTAACTTTCGTTGTAGCAGACATCCAAGCTAGGTTGTTGATGTGAACCGCAAAACTTTTCTTTAAGTAATCAATCAATTCAACCATCTGAGCTTTAGCTTCAGCAGGGAAATATTTCTCAACATATAATTTACCGAAAGCCTCACCTAAAGAACTGTTGATTAACTCATATCCTCTTTTGTTAAGCGCTCTTTGCTCTTGTTGACCTCTTAAATATTTACCATAGAAAGCAAATCTTGTGTCTCCTAATTTTTCACTTAGGTAAGAAGCACTTCCGTGGATCATGTGGAACTTCAAATAATCCTTAATTACAGGAAGATTTTTAGCATTCACTAACTGATCGAAGTTTTTGTAATATCCGATTTCTCCGATGATTACTTTATCTGCAGTAACCCCAACTTTTTTAAGGTAAGCAGGAATATCAACCCCTTTTACCAATGTTGAAAGCTCAGCCATTGTTCTTGGGTTATACTGAAGCGTGTTATCACGGCTTTGCTCGTTTGTTAAATATGTTTTTGCAATGCTTTTTTCGTAATCTACGATTCCTTTTGCAGCAACATCAGCATTTTTGTATCCCAATTCTTTCAACATTGAAGATACATACTTTGTATACTCAGCTAAAGCTTCTGTATTTTTTTCGTTTACTTTTTGGTAATAATCTCTTCCTAATCCTAAAGAAGCGTTTCCTAAGTAAACAGCATTCATTTTAGAATCTTTCAAATCTGCATCAATTCCCCATCCGTATAACGTATTCTCTCCGTCTTTCGTAACAGAAATAAAGTAGTTTTGAAGGTCTGCAAGATTTTTAATTGCATCAATTTTGTTGATGTTTTCCTGAATAGGCTTAATTCCGTCTGCATTTCTCTTCTCCATATTCATGTACGTTGCGTACAAGTCCTGGATTTTTTTACCTTCGCTTCCGTCAGTAAATTTGTCTTTTAAAAGAGAGTTCAAAATCGTCATTGAATGATTATCAGTATCATCAGCCAATTTATTGAAACTACCCCAAGTAGGTTTATCAGAAGGGATCTTGGCAGTTTTCATCCAAGTTCCACTTACGTAATTATAGAAATCGTCTTGTGGACGTACAGATTTATCCATCAAACTAAGGTCTAAACCTTTATCTGTTGTATTTACTGCTGTTTTAGTAGCTTTATTCTGAGCACTCACTGTATTTAGTGAGCAAACTCCCGCTAGTAAAAACAAAGAAAGCGTTAATTTTTTCATTATGATAACAATTTATACAATATGTATGTTCTTTTAATTATTTGTTACTTTTATGCGAACAAATTTAAACAAATATTAGGAAGTTGTAATTTCTTTTACGTTACCAGTTCTTTTCAGGAATCCCCAAGACTGCATTTCACCCTTCAACGCTCTTCTTAAGCTTCTGAACAGCACAATATACATCAACCATCGGTACCCGAATCTTTGCGGAATAACATACAGTAAATTCACCAATTTCTCTCTCTGCATCATAAAAGCAATAATCGCCAAAGATGCATCTACCAAAAGAAACAGTAAATAATAACTGAATATTTTTTCTCCGTTTCCTGATAAGATCCCCAAAAACATAATCACATCTGCAAGCGGCGAGAAAAGCGGAATAATATACTGAAACAATAAAATATTCGGCATTGCCCAAAGTCCCAATCCTTTGTATTTAGGATTTAAGAATGTCTGCTTTTGTTTCCAGAACATCTGCATAATTCCGTAGGTCCAACGAAAACGTTGTTTTAAAAACTGTTTTACTGTTTCCGGAGCTTCAGTTACAGCAACTGCTCTGTTTTCATTAGCTACAGTATACCCTTTTCTTAAAATTTTCACCGTTATATCGCAGTCTTCCGCTAAGGTATCTGATGAATACCCTCCAACTTCATGAATCACGGCTTTTCTAAATGCACCGATTGCTCCAGGGATTACGGTAATTGCATTAATATTAGCATACGCCAATCTATCAAAATTCTGACTGGTCGTATATTCTATAGCCTGCCATTTTGTTAACCAATTTACCTGATTTCCCACTTTTACATTTCCCGCTACAGCAGCAATTTTCTCTTCTGGCGCTGCATTTAAAAATCTCGCGATAAGATGTTTTACAGCATCTTGCTCCAATTTTGTATCCGCATCAATACAGACTACATATTCAGCATCGGTATGAGAAATTCCGAAATTTAAAGCGGTTGCTTTTCCTCCATTAGATTTGCTGAAAATTTTCAGTTTCGGATGATCAGAAAACGCTGTATTTGCCTTTTCATACGTCAGATCTTTACTGCCGTCATCCACCATGATGATATCAAAATTGGGATAGGTCTGCTGTAATAAGTTCTTCAATGAAGATACTATGTTCACTTCTTCATTATATGCAGGAACAATAATGGAAACCTTTGGATAAGATTCCAGCACAGGAAAATTGCTTAATTTTTTCTCTTTTTTTCTTTCTTTAATTGCCCAGTACGCCATTAACAATAATCTCACTAGCCCTAATCCTATGAAAATAGTGAAAAGTGCTACCAAAAAATGACCAATTCCATAAATCATCGTTGCCAATACCAAATTAAGCTGCATTACATAATAAGATCGGGTTTTAGGAACTTCAGGCATCAACTCGCTTTTACTCTTATGTAAAATACTCGCAAGATTGGTGAAATGATATCCTTGTTTTTGCAAAGTTGGAATCAAAATTTTAAGAGCTTTAATTGTTTCTTCTCTTGTATCTCCACCTGCATCATGCAGTAAAATAATATTTCCTCTCCCTTGTTTAATTCCTGCCAACACACGTTGCACAATCTGATCTGCTTTTACACCCGGCTGCCAGTCTTCCGGGTCTATACTTTCTCCGATATCCAAATAATTCTGCTGTCTTGCCAATGCCACAGGAATAATTTCCTCAGATGTGGTAGGCTCTGAATCGGCATTATAAGGTGCTCTGAATAAAATAGTACTGTGTCCTGTGATACATTCTATCAACAGTCTTGTCAATTTTAATTCCAACAACGCTCTTTCAGGACTTACTTTCGCAACGTTCTCATGAGTGAATGTATGGTTTCCTATCTCATGCCCTTCTCTGTAAATTCTTTTTACCAGAGGAAGATTTTTTTCAGCATTCAATCCTATTAAAAAGAAAGCGGCGGGAACATGGTATTTGGATAAAATATCCAACACCTGTGGAGTGTATGTTTCATCAGGTCCGTCATCAAAAGTTAGAACCAACTCTTTCTGCGGAGCACTTCCATATTTTTTAACCTCGTAAGAACTTGGATAGGTTACATAGTTTTCATCGGTAATAATTTTTTCTTTTGAGTTTACTTCTAATGAAATTTTTCCGTCATGAGGTGTATTTAAAACATCCAGAACTTCACCATCCCCAATATAATCTACCATGGTTTGTCCTTTAACATTTTCCAGCATTTTAAAGCTGAATTTCGACATGCCCGCTAGAGTAAGATCTTTATCATAGAAATTCCAGATTCTGCTGTCCTCACTTCCCAGTCTCCAAATTGCGGTTCCGGCTAAAGGATATTCAGAAGAAAAACGCATCGTATTAAAAAGAGAAGCTGCATCATTAAAAAATACAGTATGTACGTTTTTCTTAGAATCAGTATAGGAATAATTTAGGTTAAAAGTATTATCATCAAAATTAATATAGGATTTACTTGCATGCGCTTTTGTGATTGCCTGCATATAAGTCACGGATACATTGTCTTCTTTATTCGTGCTCCAATCATATCCATACGCTCCTAGTCCTAAAATAACTTTATTAGGTGTGGTTTTCTTTAAGATTTTTCCTGTTTGAGCTTCAATCCATTTTTGAGAAGATATTGGTCCGGCATCACTGTCAGCTGAATATTCATCATAAGCCATTAATACAAAATAATCTACATATGGATTTAGCTTCTCAATGTTATAATCATCATTATCCGTCATCACATCCATTGCTACCAAAAGATTGTTTTGCTTAAACGTTAATGAAAGCTCTTTCATAAAATCAATAAGAAACTCATCAGAATCCAGATTCATATCTTCAAAGTCAATATTGATTCCTTTAAAATGAAGTTTTATACATTGCTGCGCTAGCTTTTGAATAAGCTTTGTTCTCAGCTGCGGGCTTTTCAACACTTTACCCAATCCTTCAGAACGGAATTCCCGATCAGAGTTATTACTTAAGATTGGCATCGCGGCAACGCCTGTTCTTTTTATAATTTTATATCCTTCCGTGTCAACATTTGTTTTTAAATCTCCTGTTTTAGGATCTAAGAAAAACCATTCCGGAAAAACTAAATTAATATGTTTAATATTTCGTTTTAAGGACATTAAAGACTGTGCATCCCATGCTACATAGAATGCAGAACGAATACCACCCGGAAATTGAGACCAACTTCTATTTTGATTTTTAAGTCTTTCAGCTCTCGCCTTTTCAATTTTAGAAAGGTTGGTATGAATTGTTTTTTCTGAAATGAAACTTCTGAATCCTTTATATTCTTTCGATATTTTATTTTCCTGAAGATACGGCTTCGCTGCTGTAATGATGGATTTATAATCTTCTTTAAAAGGAATTTTCGGGCTTCGATCCAATGTCATCATCACCCCTAATGCCAAAAAAAGCAGCACGGCTACGAAGATAAAAATACGAGATCCCCACTGCACATTTCTCCAGCGTTTCTTGTTATTGGTTTGAAAAATTTGGTTTGATTTTTCCACTATCTGTAATTGTTAATTGTCATACGACAACCCTTTCAAAAAGTATGAAAAACTATTCTAAATAAATTAAAATTACATTAAAATTATTCTTTTCCAGTTTAAGCATTTATAAGTATACTTACTAGATCCTGTAAAATTTTCTGCGATACAAAATTCATAAAATCTTGCCTTTCTAAATGTGGCATGTATAATTTTGAACTTTGCTCTTTATCATTAACCCTGATAGAATAGAAAACCGTCCCAATATCTTTTCCATCTTCCCCTTTTCCAGGGCCAGCTACTCCGGTTGTAGACAAAGAAATATGGGTACCAAATAGTTGCTGGCAACCTTTTGCCATTTCCTGAGCTACCTGCTCACTCACCACCGTAAATTCGTCAAATGTTTCTTTTGAAACTTTTAATATTTCAATTTTCTTTTCAGTTGCATACGGGATAATTCCGCCCAAGAAATATTTTGAACTTCCCGAATTTGAGGTAATCATTTTTGCCAATTCTCCTCCGGTACAACTTTCAGCGGTTGAAACTGTTAATTTTCTTTCAATCAAAAGTTCACCAAGAATTTTTTCAATCTTATCCTCTGTTGTTGCAATCACATGATCTTTAATTAAAGGAAGAAGTTTCTGAATCTCTTCTTCTAATTGTTGCTGTAAGCCAACTTCATTTTCTCCTGTGGCAGTTAATCTTAACTTTACTCTGGTTCCGATCGGAAGATAAGATAATGCCAAATTTTCAGGTAAAGCAAGCTCCCAATTTTCAATAGTATCTGCCAAAATACTTTCAGGAATTCCAACCACCGAAATAATTCTTGTTGTGATATAATTAAGACTATATTTTTCCTTCAAATAAGGAACAATCTGATCTTTAATCAATGGTTTTACTTCATAAGGAACGCCTGGAAGACTGAAACATAATTTACCATCCTGTTCCATCATCATACAAGGTGCCGTTCCGAAATTATTTTGAAAAACGGTAGATTTTGTAGGAACAAAAGCCTGTTCGCGATTTCTTTCCAGAATTTCCAATCGACCACGTTTTTCCATATACGTTCTCAGATGATCAAAAGTAACCTCATCCAGCGCAATTTCATCATTGAAAAATTCGGCAAGTGCCTTTTTAGTCTTATCATCTCTGGTTGGTCCTAAGCCTCCCGTTGTAATAATCAAATCTCCTATTTTAAAAGCCTCTTTTAAGGTATTTTTAATGGTTTCAATTTCGTCTGAAATAGTGAAAATCTGTGAGACCTGTACGCCTATATTTTTAAGTTCAGTAGCAATAAAATTAGAATTGGTATCAACGGTATTTCCCGAAAGGATCTCGTCTCCAATAGTAATAAGAACAGCTTTTTCCATATTATAATTCTTGAAAAAAATTCTGGTACAAATGACGGAAAATTCTGTGTAGTGAACAAAAGAAAACGATTTTTTATATCTTTGGTTTGAACTGTTTAAAACTATAATTAAAAACTATGTCTAAATATGATGATGCTTCTTGGCATTCTGGAGGAGATTTTCCTGAAGGGCTTCCTTCAAAAAATGGTGCTACACATACAGGAATGTTTCTGAATTGGTGCATCCACAATGATTTGCATTCCGAGGAAATGAAAGAAGATTTCAAAGATGAAATTGAAAGTTTAAAAAGAAGAGAGATTACCGGAGCCGAATTTCTCCTTGAAGTATGTGATGGAAAATTCACTGAATATGAGCTAAATGATCTTGGAAATAGCTTTGCAAAAGATTATTATGTAGATGAAACAGATTTTGCTGATAAATTCAGTTCTTTCGCCACAGATTATATCAATATTTTCGACAGCAAAGCCGAAGAAAGTGATTACGAATATGAAACATTCTATCACATTGAAGATACCTATGAAAATTATGACTTGATGAAACTTGCCATTGATCATCGTTTTGAGGAATGGAAGGAATATAAGGCTTAGTATTGGTTGTTGGTTCAAACGCAAAGGCGCAAATTGTTACCAGAAATACGTTTTAAGGCGAAAGGATTTTTATCTCCGATAAAAATTTATTAGGTGTAAGTAAACACAAAGTTTGTCATTCTGAAAGAATCTCTATGACTCAAGATAAAACTTGATTTAGATTTCTACCGAAATGACAAACTTTATGAATAGTATTAAGAAGTTAAGTTTAACTTTGTTTTAAGGAGATTGCTTCGTCGCTACGCTCCTAGCAATGACTGTTAGTCATGTTTTACCCAGATTAATTCATTTGTATTGTAACCTATTCTTTTAGCTTTTTCCAGAAAACGTTGTTTGATACTTTCAGGAATTTCTTTGGTTCGGGATAGAATCCAGATATATTTTAAACTGCTTCCGGCAATCAGTGCATATTGGTAATTTTCATCGATATCAATCACATTATATCCCGCCCAAATGGGTTTAAAAAATGAAACTTTTAATCGGGCTTCGGTTTTATCTTTTATAAATCTAGCTTCTCCAATTGATTCTTTCCATTCTTTTTTGATGTAATCATATCCTTTATTGTCTACTCGAATGGTTCCGTTTGGATTTTGAGAATAGGTTGCAGTAACATTATCCATGTTTTTCTCGAATCTATAATCGAAACGAGCAATCTCGTACCACTTTCCTAAATATTTATCTGCATTAAAATGAGTAACTGCTTTTGCGCCTTTAGGAATTCCTGTTGAACATGAATTAAAAACTATTAAACCCAAAATTCCCAACGAGACGGGAATAGCAATTTTCTGAATATTTTTCATAATAATATAAATTTCGTGGTTATTATAAAAGCTTCAAAAATAATGCCTGAAATTGCTATTAGCTAATGGCAACTGGCTTTTAGCCTTAAGAAAAAACCTTCAAAAAATTATCTTTAAAACTTCCGGAAACCTCAATTTCTGTACTATCAGAAAGCGTTGCGGTTCCACTTTTATGATAAGATTTCACAAAATTAGTATTGATAATATGGGAACGGTGAACTCTTACAAAAGGATTTTCCAGCAAATCATCAAAATGCTTTAGGAATCTGCAGACCATCTTTTTAGAACCGTCTGTAAGATAAACCTGCGTAAAGTTTCCATCTGCCTGAAGCCTTACAATATCTTCTGTTTTCACAACATCAAAACCCTGTAATGTTGGAAGGATTAATTGTTGCTTTTCAGGTTTTAACTTTAAATTTTCAAGAAGAATCTTATTCCGGTTAAGCTCATCTTTATTTTCAATATTTTCTGCGACTTTATTTACCGCCACAATAAGTTCCTGAATGTCTATTGGCTTTAAAATATAATAACTCGCCGATTTGTTCAACGCCTGCAAAGAGTATTGAGAAAATGCTGTAATAAAGATTGTCTCATAGGAAAACTCTTTTGTTGCCTCCAACACATCAAAAGCATTTCCAAAAGGCATTTCTACATCTAAGAAAACCAGCTGTGGTTGTTTTTCAGCAATCAAAGGAACTGCTTCTTTTATATTTTCAGCTTCACCTAAAATCTCAACTTGCGGACAATATTTTGTGATGTAGCTCCTCAAAACTTCTCTTGCGATAAGCTCGTCGTCTACGATAATGGCTTTTATTTTCATGTTCTTGATGTTAGGTTATAGATATTGGATTAGAAGTATTAAAATTCACAATTTATAGCTCACTTCTACCAAAACTCCCGGCTCATTTTTTTTATCTATGATTTTACATTGAATATCGCGATTGTATAAATCATTCAGTAAAGTGATTCTTTCCAACGTATTTTTCATTCCGCGGCCCTCTCTGTTTTTTTGGTGTTCTGTCTTTTGCTTTTTACTTTCTTCAATTCCGATTCCGTTGTCTTCAATACTAATTTTTAGATTTTGATCATCCTTTTCAAAACTTAATTTCAAAAATCCTTTGGTCGTTCTATACCGTAATCCGTGCCAGATCGCATTTTCTAAAAATGGCTGAACTAGCATTCCGGGAACTTGCAGACTATGCGTATTCAGATTTTCATCAAACTCAATTTCATAATCAAACTTATCTGAAAAACGAGTTTTTTCCAACGCAAGATAATTCTGAAGTAAATCTAATTCCTGCTGAAACGGGATAAAATCTTCCGTAGAATTTTCCATCACGCCGCGCATGAGTTTTGAGAATTTGGTTAAATATTGGTTGGCTTCCAATTCATTATTGGTGGCAATAAAATGATTCACACTATTTAAGCTATTAAAAATAAAATGTGGATTCATCTCTCTACGAAGCGACTGCAATGCGATTTTCTTATTTTTGATCTGAACTTTTTTTAATGTTCTGAAAATAAAAACAATTAAAACTGTCAGTACAATCAGAACTCCAATCAAACTATAATTAAAGACATTTTTCTTGCGAATTAATTCGTCTTTTAATTCTCTTTCTTTTTCTAATTGAGAAATTCTCTGCTCCGTATCTTCCAAAACTTTATTATCTACCAAACTTCGGTCTTTAGAAACCAAGTTTGGCAATTTCCCGAGAAAATCTCTATATAATTGAACTGAAGCATTGGTATTATTTGAAGTATTATAAAGACTATCTAGCCTTTTTACACTTTTCTGCGCCTCTAATGTATGCCCCTTTTCCAATGCAATTTCGTACGCATTCTTTAATAATTTTATAGCCTCTTCTGCATCATCTTTTTTAATATAAATATCTGCTAATTCCTGAATTTGGTTAACTTTTTCCTGAGAATTATCTTTAACAAAATCTTCTTTCAAGACTTTCTTTTTGGCTTCAATTGCTTTCTCGAAATTTTTATTTCCAACATAAAAATTAGTCAGTTTCTGATTAATTTCTAATGCTTGTTGAGGTGTTCCTTTTTTAGAAACCTGATAAGCATTATTCAAGTTTTCTTCTGCTTTTGGAATATCCTTTTGCTGAATATTTACATCAGCCATTTGGCTGTAACTCGCCGCAAGGTCTTCTTTCTCGTTCTCCTTTTGACTGATATCAATATTACTTTGAATGGCTTCTGCTTTCATATCCTGCGAAGGAGCAGAAAGTCTTGCCACATCATTAGAATTAACGGCCTTGCTTTTTGATGAATAATTAACTTCCGCAGCCCTATTATAATTACTGATTGCCGGAGTGATTTTATTTTGCTTCTCCTGTGACTGAGCCAGTTTTCGTGTTACTTTCTCGATGTTGGACCTATCGTTGAGTTTTTCGTAGATATTTTTAGACTTGATAAAATATTCTTCACTTTTAGCAAAATTACCATTATTGAAAAATGAGTCCCCAATGTTGTAATAAGAATCTGCTTCTGCAGAGATGTCTTTATTATCAACTGCTTTTTTAAGCTTTTTGGTTTGAGTCACAACTTCCTGCGCCACATTAGTAGTTTGAGAATAAGCTTCATTCCCAAAACATATCAAAAAAAGTAGTGCGAAAAATTGAAATATTTTCATAAAACAAAGATATACATATATATAGTTTACTCAAATACTATTCACCAAGTGAAATTGCCCATTCACCAAGTTTCACCCATTAAAAAACTGATATAAAGCTATTTAGTAAAACAAAATTGAAACTGCGTTAACATTCACAGAACCAGCTTTCCTTACATTTGTATTACACCCAATTATTATGAAAAAAATATTTACGCTCTCCTTTCTATCTATTTTGTTGCTCCAAAGCTGCTCATTTCTTGAACAAAATAAATTCATTGAAACAAAAGTGATTTCAAGTGACCTCAACGAAAAAATTATCTATAAATTTTACCATACGGGAATTAACAATTATAAGGTTGATTTTTATTCGGTACATCAATCAGATTCTACAAAATTGTTTGAGCATTTTATAACAGACGCCATATTCAGTTCAACACCTTATAAAATTTCACAAAACGAACATGAGGTCATTATAAGAAATCAATTATTTTCTAAAGAAAAGAAACTAATTACCCAAAATGGGAAATCTATTATTTTAACGAACAGGTAAGTATTTTTTATTTTGAAGTTTTCGTGATTAAAGTTTATCTATCTTTTTTTGAAAGCCATAGATGTATAGCTTTTATTATATTTGTAGGATACACTTAATGAACACTCAAAATAATTATGAAAAAAATTCAGACACTGCTTTTTATTTTTGTCGTAAGTACATTCCATTCCCAAACTTATATTCAAAATGTCACCATTGTAGATGTTTTAAACCAAAAGCTTATTCCAAATCAAACTATTGTCATCAATAAAAACATCATTTCTGAAATTACACCAGCAAACAAAGTAAAGGTTACAAACAATGCAAAGATCATTAATGGAGAAGGAAAATTCTTGATTCCGGGAATGACAGATTCTCATGTACATTTCTTTCAAAGTGGAGGTTTATATACAAGACCGGACGCAATTGATCTAAGAAAATACCATTCATATGATAAAGAGATTAACTGGACGCAAAATAATATGGAAGATCTTCTGCAACGTTATCTTAAGAGTGGAATAACCTCTGTGATTGATGCTGGAGCAAGCTATAATTTTTTAAATATTAAAAATTCACTAGCCAATAAACCGAATTTGCCTTCTGTTTATATGACAGGACCTCTTTTAACAACCTATGAACCTGATGAATTTAAAAGTCTTGGTAAGAATGAACCTTTTAAATTAACAATGTCAATTGAAGATGCTAAAAAATATGTTCAGGAGCAACTTCAATATAAACCTGATTTTATTAAAATTTGGTATATCGTCCTTGCAGATGGAGCCGAGATTGAAACGGAAGCTAAAAAACACGAGCCCATTATAAAAGCAATTATTGATGAAGCTCATAAAAATAATTTAAAAGTCGCTGTACATGCAACAGAAAGAATCACGGCACAAATTGCAGTGCAAAACGGGGCAGATTTTTTGGTTCATGATATAGAAGATGAAATTGTTCCTGATGATTTTGTGAAATTATTAAAATCAAAGAACACTGTTTTAAGTCCTACTTTAATTGTTTCAAATAACTACACAAAAGCATTCGGGCAAAATCCAGATTACAGCACTTATGAATTGGAAAACGCAAATCCGGAAGCTATAGGTTCTATTTATGACCTAAAACATTTGGCATATTCTGAAGACTCTGTGATGATACAGAAAGAGAAAAAACAATCAAACTCACCTCAAATGGCTGCTTATATGAGCAAAAAATCTGCTATAAGAACAGCAAATTTGAAGAAATTAACTGAAGGAGGTATCACAATCGCAGCGGGCACAGATGCAGGAAATATAGGAACTCAACATGCTACATCATTTATTGATGAACTAAAAGCAATGAAGGAAAGCGGTTTGAGTAACTGGCAAATTTTACAATCAGCAACAATTAATCCGTCTAAGATATTTAATAAAGAAAAAACTTCGGGAAGTGTTTCAACAGGAAAAATTGCCGATTTGGTTTTATTAAATTCAAATCCTATTGAAGATCTGGACAATATTACTAAAGTTGATCTTGTCCTGAAAAATGGCGAGGTTGTTCCTCAAAACATCGTGAAAACAACACCTGAAAGTCTTGTTCAACAACAAGTAAACGGATACAATGCAAGAAATATTGATGCTTTTCTGGAGCCTTATTCTGAAGATGTAGAATTATACAGTTTCCCAAATACATTGCTGAGTAAAGGAAAAGAAACCATGCGAAAAAATTATGACGCAATGTTTAAAAGACTTCCTGATTTACATTGTAAAATTAAAAACAGAATCATCAACGGTAATTTTGTAATCGACAAAGAAAGCATTTCCGGAATGAGTCCTAAAATAATGGAAGCCACAGCAATTTATGAAATCAAGAATGAGAAAATTGTAAAAGTTTATTTTATTCAGTAAAATTTTTCTTCTTAAAATTACTAAAAGACGGTTCTCACGAGCTGTCTTTTTTTGATTCACCAAGTGAAAGCCACTGATCACCATTTCTTTAACTTTCTTCAATGATTACATAATTAAGTTTGTGGGATAATTTAATCTTAATCATTATGAAAAACATTTTTATTTTAAACCAAAAAAAATTATTCTTAGTAATTATTACAGCTTTTACTTTCCTGAATACCAACGCTCAGGTTGGTGGGAATCAGGTATACAAAAGCAGAAGCTACAACGAGCAACGAATCAATAAAACCTTTAATGATCTCTTTGATTATTCTGTGACTGATTCTACTGTGGTAATTCAGGCAACGGTATTATTGAATAAAGTAGCGGATAAATATAAAATTACGCTTGGTGTAAATGAAGAAGCCGCAACTCCAAAAAAATCAATTGAAAATATTAATAAAAGAATTAATGATTTCATCAATAAAATATCCATAATCGGAGTGAAAAAGAATGAGGTATTTGTTGATTTTATTTCACAGACAAAAATTTATGACTACGAGATTTCGAAAGATCAAAATATGGCTACTCAGAAAAATAATGGTTTTGAAATCAAAAAAAATATCATCATCACTGTAGATCAATATTCAAAAATTGAAAAACTCATTTATGAAGCTTCCGATTTTCAAATTTATGATGTGATAAAAGTAGATTATATCAATACCGATATTGAAAAAATCCAGCAGGATCTTTTAAAAGAAGCCTATTCTGTTTTAGACAAAAAGAAAGACAACTACTTTACCCTAGTAAAAAAAGAAATCATTGGTCTGCCAACCGTCTCCTCTAATTTTTCCTATGTTTTTCCAAAAGGTCAATATCAAAATTACACCGCCTATGAGTCTTCAGATATAGATTATATCAGAACAAGTAATGAATCTTTCTATAAAAAAGAGCTTAGAAAAGGGAAAACCTTTTACTATGAAGGAGTAGATTATTCCGATTTTGATAAGATCATTAATGATGAGAATCCCGAAGTAGGAATACAATACATTATGAATATTTCGGCAAAATATGATGTAAAGAAAAACAAGAAATAGTTGAGTCAAAACTTCACCAAGTGAAAACCCAATTTCACCAAGTCTTCCGATTTCAAGTTTTAAATGTGCCTAATTTTACTCTAGAAGTTTAAAATTTAAAACAAGAAATTATGAAATTAAGACATTTTTTATTAATCGGAATCTTTACAGTAGGAAGTTTTATCAACGCTCAGGAAGTAAAGAAAAATGCAATTGAAGTAACAGGAGTTGCTGAAATGGAAGTAGAACCAGATGAGATCATCTTTAGCATCGGTATTAAGGCTGACAACAAAAATCAGCTCGCCGACAACGAAAAGCTTTTATTTGAAACATTAAAAAAAGATGGAGTGAAAAATGAAGATATTAAATTTAAATCAATGTATCAGAATCTTTACTCTAAAACAACAAAGTTTACAAAGAGTTTTCAGTTTAAAGTAAATACAAAAACCAATGTGAGTAAGCTTTTTGAAGATCTGAACCAAAAATGGGTAAGCAATTTGAATATCGCAGAAATTAAGAATACGAAAATTGCAGATTTCAGAAAGACCGTTAAAATAAATGCTTTGAAAGCTGCAAAAGAAAAAGCAGATTATCTATTAGAAAGCATCGGTAAAAAGACCGGAACTCCGCTTGAAATAGTAGAAATTGAAGATTACATGAGTGACTCTGTTCTTCCTGTAGCCTACAAAAGCAGAATGACTAATGTACAAATGGAAGCTGCTGATGCAGGAGTAGATTATTCTTCTTTTGATAACATTGAAAACATCAAGCTGAAATTCAGTATCAAAACCAGATATGAGATTCTTTAATTAACAGATTTAAGAGACAGTTCGAAAGAGCTGTCTTTCTTTTTTTAGTCAGCTACTTATTTCACCAAGCCAACATCCCATTTCACCAAGTCTTCTCATTTTAAAGCTTTAAAGCAAATAATTTTACGCTAGGATTTTAAAGGAATACACTATGAAACATTATTTAATATTACTCATCTGTTCAATCTCCCTTTTTAAAGCTCAGGAAATTAAAAAGGAAATTGAAGTGAAACAAGCAACCCTATTTTTACAAGGAGCAAAGGTATTCGGAAGTACCAATGTGAATTTGAAGAAAGGTCAAAACATCGTAAAAATCATCAACCTTCCCAATGATCTTGATGAAAATACCTATAAAATAAATCTCGAAAAAAATACAACGCTTCTTTCTATAACGCCGCAAAGCAATTTCTTAAAAAATGATGAATTATCTGAAGCTGAGAAAAAATTGGAGGTTGAAAGAAAAAAATTGCAAAGACAGGTTAGTCTTTTAATGATTCAGATCAACAACCTATCTGGTGAACAGAATATTATTAATGATCATTTAAAAATATCAGACAGTAATAAAGTTACTCCGCAGGAACAACTGATTAAGCTCACCGAGTTCTATAGAAAAAGAATGCTGGAAATCGATAATAAAGTATTTCTTCTCAATGAAGAAAAAAGTGTTTTAGGCGAAAGTATAGCTAAAATCAACAAACTGTTTACAGAAGAACAAACTCATAAAAACACCAATAAAAAAGAACTTTTACTTGAGATTTTAGCAGATAACGATATAAACCTGAATTTAGGAATAAGCTATATTGTTTCCAACGCAGGCTGGATTCCTTCTTATGATCTGAGAGCCGAATCTACAAAGAAACCGCTGGAAATGGTTTACAAAGGAAAAATTTATCAGAAAACCGGACAAGACTGGAACAATGTAAAACTTTTTGTCTCAACATACAGACCATCGTATAACCAAAACAGACCTATTTTATCTCCGCTTTATGTTACAGAGTACAAAGCTTACGATCCGCAAACGGAAGTTGCTGATTACAAAATGAAAAAAGTTTCTGCAGAAGTTAACTCTTACCAGATGAGGGAAGATGCCGCACAACCAAGTCAGATTCCTGTAGCAACTGTTTCTGACAGCCAAATGAATGTGATCTATGAATTGAAATACAATCAAACCATCGTAAGTCAGGAGAAAGAACAATATGTAATTCTAGACAAAAAACAAGTAGATGCAACTTATAAATATCACACCGTTCCTAAGTTGAACAACCAGGTTTTTCTGATGGCTTTTATTAAAAACTGGCAGAACCTCAACCTTATTTCCGGAGAAGCTAATATTTATTTTGAAGATAACTATATTGGCAAAACCAATATAACAACCTATTACGTGAAAGATGAATTTCCTATTTCTCTTGGCGTAGATGAAAGAATTAATGTAAAAAGGATAAAACTGGAAGATAAAACCTCTCAAAAGAACTTCAATACCAATAAATGGGAGACAGAATCTTACCAAATAAGCATCCGAAACAATACCAAAGAAAATATAGAATTGGAAATCCTTGATCAACTTCCTATCAGCGAAAATTCTAAAATTTTAGTAAAAACTTTAGAAATCGGAGACGGAAACCTTGACGAGAAAACCGGAAGTATTCTTTGGAATAGAAAAATCGGCAGCGGAAGTTCAGATAAGATTAATTTCTCCTACGAAGTGAAATATCCGAAAGACTTGCAAATTCAATATTACAGCAGATAACTGTATAAAACTTGGTAGCTTCAAGAACCTCAGCTACCAAGTTCTTTTTTATCTTCCAAACTTAAAATACCTTGATAAAAGGTGTTTTTTGTTCTTCATAAATTGGGAAGCCATCTCCATTCCGGTGACAGAAAAAGTGATTCCGTTTCCACCAAAACCTAGAACGAAATATGAGTTTTTAAATTTAGAATGCTCACCAATGTAAGGAAGCCCGTCTTTTGTTTCTCCGAAAGTTCCGGCCCAAACAAAATCGGTGTAAAAATGATAATCGGGTTTTATTTTCTTTAGCCCTTTTAGAATTTCTTTTTCTTTTTTGCCGAGTAAAGCATCACGCTTTTGGGGATCTTGGAAATCTTCATCTCCTCCACCAATCAATAGTCTGCCGTCATCGGTTGTTCTCATATAAATGTAAGGATCATCGGTATTCCAAACCAATGTGCTGGCTATATTCTTGAATTTATCGTGGTCTATTTCTGAGACCATTGCGAAAGTACTTTTTAAATCAACAAAGTTTTCTTTGATTAAATTTTTACTTTCATATCCAATACAATAGATGATTTTCTTTGCTTTTATCTGAGATCCGTTTGTTGTAGAAACCAAATTATATCCCTTCAAATATTTAACAGATTTCATTTCTGTTTTATCAAAAATTTTCAATCCTTTTTTTACATTTAAATCAAATAATTCATGGGCAAATTTAAAAGCATCAATACTCGCTCCCTGCTTTGAAACAATACCTCCAAAAGTATTTTCAAAACCGAATGTATCTAGCACTTCTTTCGATTCCATCCATTTCACCTCGAAACCGGCTTTTTTTCTGGCTTCAAATTCCTTTTTTAACCAAGAAACATCTTTCTTTTTTGAGGCAAAGTATAAAGACTTTTTACGTTTAAAACCGGCTTTTGATTTAATTTTCTGAGTCAGCTTTTCCATCTTATCAATGGAATCTGAACAGGCTTTATAACTTTCTATAGCTCCTTTCTCTCCTATTCTCTTTATCAGCTCACACAGAGGAATGTCTATCTCGTATTGCAACATTGATGTTGTGGCTGAAGTACTTCCGTTGCAGATCTCGCGTTTATCAATAAGAATTGTTTGATAGCCATCTTCAACCATCTGATGGGCAATTAGGCTTCCGGTAATACCGCCTCCGATAATTAAAACATCACATTCTTCATCAGATTTCAAAGATGGGTACGAAGTTAATATTCCATTTTTCAAAAGCCAAAATGGTTCGTTAGATTTTAAATCCATATTAATATTTTACACTAAAATAGATAATATTTGTGATTAATTTAACGATTTAAGAATCATCTATGGTTTAATTATTGTTGCTTACTATAATCCAAAACCACACTAAAATTAATTATTATGATAACTATTATTCCAGAAGCTCCAGAAAATGTTGCGGCTTTTAGTGCCATCGGCCAAGTAACAAAAGAGAATTTTGAAAATCTTGTAATTCCGCATGTGAAAAAGAAAGTTGAAGAGTTTGGCGAGCTTAATTATCTTCTTTATCTTGATACAGACCTTGGTAATTTTACTCCCGGAGCATGGCTACAGGATATGCTATTAGGATTAAAAAACCTAACGAAATGGAACAGAGCTGCTATTGTAACAGATAAAGAAGGTGTACAAAACTTTACCGATATTTTCAGCGTTTTGATGCCTGGTGAATTCAAATCTTTCCCAAAAGAAAATCTATACAATGCTTTATATTGGTGTAAAAATGGAAATGAAGTTGAGGTTTAATTTCAAATATTTCATGTAATCATCAATCACCACACACTAAAAAATAAATAATATGAAACCCAATTTAGGTATTACAGACAAAAATCTGAAAGCTGTTCATGGTATTTTAAACAATGTTCTTGCGGACGGAAACATCCTTTACATCAAATTAAGAAAATTCCACTGGAATTTATCCGGAGATAATTTTATGGAACTTCATCTTCTTTTTGAAGAACAATATACTGCTGTTGCTCAAAGTATTGATGACGTTGCTGAAAGAATCAGTACACTGGGAGGAATTGCCATAGGAACAACTTCTGAATTTGCAAGTGAATCTCAATTAAAAGAGACTCCAGGAAAAGTTCCTACCAATCAGGAAATGTTGAAAGAATTGGTAAGCGATCATGAAACCATCGTAAGAGCTTTAAGAAAGTTTGTAGATGATACAGATGAAAAATACAAAGATGCCGGAACCTCCGACTTCTTAACAGAGCTGATGCAAGAGCACGAAAAAATGGCTTGGAAGCTCAGAAAATATTTTAAAGATTAATCCAACATAAAAAAAGAGAAGCAATTGCTTCTCTTTTTCGTTATTTATTACTTGGAACGCATTCCACATTGAGTTGTTCAGGTTTTGATGATCGATACAAATACATATATCGGATACTGACTATTAATCCTATAAACGTCATTCCTACTCCTACCAATGAAGGGTAATTGAATGAAAGACCATGCTCCAAAGGAATTCCTCCAAAGAAAGCACCCATTGCATTGGCAATATTAAAAGCCGCCTGCATAAAAGCTGCTGCCATCATTTCACTTTTTGGCGCTGCTTTCATCATCATAATGTTAATAGGCGCCGCCACAGACATTGATAAAGCACCACAAATGAACGTTAATCCCAACGCTACACTTTGATATTCAGAAAGGAAAAATACACCCGCCAATGAAGTCATCATTAAGAAAAGTAATAATGAACAGGTTTTTTCCGGACCTAATTTATCCGATAAAAATCCTCCCGCTAAATTCCCAACAACCATTCCGGCTCCTGCCAAAACCATTACATACGCCATCTGGCTACTTTGAATTCCTGCAACAACAGTCATTAAAGGAGTGATATAACTAAACCAAGTAAACAATCCACCAAAACCAATCGCCGTAATCATTAATACCAGCCACGCTTGTTTCCCTTTAAGGAATTTCAGTTCTTCTAGGAAATGAGTATCTTCATTTTTATCCATCGCCGGAAGCCATAGTTTTAATGCTAACAAAGCCACTAAACCAATCACAGCAACAATGGCAAAATACCATCTCCAATTGAATGTATGTCCTATATAAGTTACCAAAGGAACCATCGCCAGATTAGCAACCGTAAGCCCCGTAAACATTAGGGATATATAAAATGCTTCTTTGCCTTTTCCTGCCAGCCTTGAAGCAACAACAGTTCCTACTCCGAAAAATGCACCGTGTGGTAGACCAGACAAGAATCTGATGATCAACATCGAAGTATAATCTGGTGCTATAGCCGATAACGCATTGAATATTGTAAAAATAACCATCAATGCTATCAATACCTTTTTAGACGGAAATTTTACAGAATATCCTATTAATATAGGTGCTCCAATTACTACTCCTAAAGCATAAGCAGAAATTAAATGCCCTGTTTCCGGAATTGTAATTTGTAAAGTTTTTGCAATATCAGGCAGCAACCCCATCACCGTAAACTCTGTAGTTCCGATCCCCAATCCACCTATTGCAAGTGGAATTATCCTTTTATCAATCATCCCGATATTATTTAATATTTTGAAAGTGCAAAATTCGAAAGAAATATTCATTTTTACTTCCACGTGAATGATAAAAACTTGCTCCGTATTAACCTTTTTGTTTAATTTTAAATCTATAAATAATCAAAACAGAACCAAATGAAAATTCAGAAAGAAATTATTGAATTTGAAAAAGAGCGATCTTTCAAACTCTTTTCCCCTTCCCTGAAAAACTGTTTTTTCTGGCATTATCATCCTGAAATAGAATTGGTTTATGTAGAAGCATCCAATGGAATTCGGCATGTGGGGAAAGATATTTCAGGTTTTACAGAAAGTGATTTGTTACTAATTGGTTCCAATGTTCCACATCTTAATTTTGATTACGGTATCCAAACCGAATGCAAACAGTTGGTTTTACAAATGAAAGAGACCTTTCTAAAAGATCTTATTCTTCCCATTCCCGAATTTGAAAACATAAAACATCTTCTTGAAAGATCTTATCTTGGGCTTTCTTTTTCAGGAGAAACAAAGAAAATGGTGGTTGAAAAACTACACTTCATTAGGGATAAAAATTCTTTTGAATCTCTGATTGGCTTCATTGAAATTTTACAAATATTAGCCAACTCAACCGAAGTGAAGGAACTCAACAGTGAAGACACCCGAATCAAATGGTTCCTGAATGATAAAATCAGAATGGGAACAATCTATGATTATATCGATGAAAATTATGATAAAAAGCCTAACGTGAACGAAATTGCAAAGATTGTAAGTTTAAGCACTCCCGCTTTCTGTAGATATTTTAAAAAACAAACGAATATGACTTTCACAGATTTTGTAAATAATTACAGAATTAATCAGGCGAAAATGTTTTTACTAAAAGATTATTCTGTTACGGAAGTTTGCTTTCAGGTGGGTTTTGAAAGTCTTTCTTATTTTAATAAACTATTTAAACAGCATGTTGGAGAAACACCTTCTGCATTTAAAAAGAAACATTTGAATAAAATTGAAGGGATTATTTAATTTTGACTTCATTACTAATGAAGTCTTTATACATCAAGTTTGTCATTCCGGAGGAATCTATACTCTTACTTTACTTTGTTGAGATTCCTCCGGAATGACAAACTGGGTGGTAAAAATTGTGTTTGAGATTGCTTCGTCGTTTCACTCCTCGCAACGACAAAAAAAATCGCTCCGAAAACGAAGCGATTTATATATCTTAGTGAATATGTTTTTCTGCGTGGTAAGAACTTCTTACAAGAGGCGAACTTTCAACATGTCTGAAACCTAAACTTCTTGCAAAGTCTCCGTATTCATCAAACTCTTCAGGTGTTATAAACTGTTTAACAGGTAAGTGTTTTTTACTAGGCTGTAAATATTGACCCAACGTAATCACATCTACATTTGCATTTCTGATGTCTTCAATTGTTTGGAAAACCTCAGCTTTCGTTTCACCTAAACCAAGCATCATTCCTGTTTTTGTTCTTTTTTGTCCTGCTTCTTTCAAGTATCTTAAAACCTCAAGGCTTCTTTCATATTTGGCCTGAATTCTTACTTCTCTTGTCAGACGTTTTACGGTTTCCATGTTGTGAGAAATCACTTCCGGAGCTACGTACACTAATCTGTCAATATGTTTTGTTAGCCCTTGAAAATCAGGAATCAAAGTCTCCATGGTAGTTCCAGGAGAAATTCTTCTTACAGCATTTACGGTTTCACCCCAAAGAATAGAACCCATATCTTTCAAATCATCACGATCTACAGACGTAAGAACGGCATGCTTGATCTTCATTAATTTGATTGAACGAGCTACTTTTTCAGGTTCATCCCAGTTTACATCCATGGGTTTTCCGGTTTTTACCCCACAAAATCCACAACTTCTTGTACAGATGTTTCCTAAGATCATGAAAGTTGCTGTTCCTTCTCCCCAACATTCGCCCATATTCGGGCAACTTCCACTCTGGCAAATCGTATTTAATTTATATTTATCAACCAAAGTTCTCAATTCTCTGTAATTCTTTCCAGTAGGAAGTTTTACACGAATCCATTTTGGTTTTTGAACGGTAGTATCTTGAACTAAATTTTCCATTTATTTCTCAAATTGAGGTTCAAAGTTAAGGATTTTTTTATCGAAACAATCAAAGACCGACATTGATAGAACAGATAATTTCGTAATTTTAAACTTCAAATATTTCTTATGAAGATTACATTTTGTGTTCTATCTCTTATTTTCAGTACGCTTTGCTTTGCTCAAAAAGAATTTCAGCCTAAAGGTTCTGAAGCTATTGAAACTGTAGATGGTGATTTGGATGGCGATAAAATCCCTGAAAAAGTGATTGTTTACAACCTGAAGGATGGTGGAGAACTTGGAAATATAAGAGAAATTCAAATTCTTAAAAAAGTGAATGGAAAATGGACCGTTTTAGAAAAGTCTAAAAATGCTATTTTAGAAAGTAGCGCAGGAGGAATGATGGGCGATCCTTATCAAAGTACAACCATTAAAAATGGTATTTTAATTATTGAGCATTATGGAGGCAGCAGCTGGAAATGGGAAAATACAGATAAATACAGATTTCAAAACGGACATTTTGAATTAATTGGCTATTCTTCATCAAGTGGCAGACCCGGAGATTATTTAACGGATGTTGATTTTAATCTTTCCACCGGACAAATTAATTACAAAAAAGAAGTTGATAATATTTCAGAATATGGAAAATCTAAGACAGAAACATACACTAAAAAAGGAATAAAAATTAATCTTCAAAATAGAAATCAGAAAGAACAAAGAAAAATTATACTTCCTAAAACGAAGGAGACTGTTTATTTCTAATCTGGAAAATACACATTAAGTTCAGCATTCCATAGGAACCTAGACATGTCTTTTATTGTTAAGCTGCTTAGATTCCACGCTTCACTTCGTTTCGCTCTGAATGACAAACTTGATCTTAAAAATGTATTTAAATATCTTCAAACTCATTGTTTTTCAATAATTCAGCAAGAACTTTTTTAGCACGCATTACTCTTACTTTCGTGTTAGCAACAGAAATACCTAATTCTTCGGCAATTTCTTTGATACTTTTTTCTTCAAAGAATCTTAGCTTGATAATATCCTGATAATTGGCATCTAAAGATTCAATGGTCTTGATGATTTTTTTTTGCTCTTCATTAGAGATCATCAACTCTTCGGGAGATTTTGCATATTGATTTTTTACCTCATCCAGATTTTCAGTTGGATCTTGGTTTTCTCTGCTCTTTTTCCTCCAGAAATCGATGATTGTATTTTGAGCTATTGTTAAAATCCATGTTTTAAATTGAAAATGCGGATCAAACAAATCTAGTTTTGACAAGACTTTTGAGAAAACATTCACCGTAATTTCATCTGCATCATTTTCATCCCCTACTTTCTTCATCACAAAAGAGAAAACATCCACCCAAAAAACATTAATGAGTTTGGTTTGAGCTTTCTGATCTTTTTCCTTGGCTTTGTTGATGAGCAGGAATAATTGTTCGTCGTTCATTACTAACAAATATAATTTATTTTGGGTAAAAAGGCAAATGTGTGAATTTGATTTAATTTTTGGAGGGAAAGCTGAAAAGACTTCGACTCCGCTCCTGCTTGGCATCGCTACAAATTGGATGTTTAGTATTAGAAATGTCAGGCTGAGCGGAGCCGAAGCCCCATTACATTTTATAGAATCTCTTCATTCATAGGAATAAAGGTACTATTTATTCAAACCTAACAGGTTTTAAAAACCTGTTAGGTTTAGATTTGCCAACATAGTCAACGACAAACTTTGTAGCGAACACGATAACTTCATAAGGACGACCACCACCCTAGCCCAGATTGCAGAGGAAATCCTTTTTTGAAAAAAAAGATTGTAACGGAAAGCTGGAAATTGCTTCAAAAATAAATAAAACCGCAATTCGACGTAGTCAAATTGCTCCTAAAAATTTTAAATTTTAAATGATGAGTTATGAAAGATGAACGGTTATCTATTTACCATCGAATTTATTATCTTTGCACATTAAATTTTAAAGAAAAAAATCAATGAATTCCTTTATAGAAGAACTAAAATGGCGTGGTCTTTTTGCCGATATGATGCCCGGAACCGATGAACAACTGAATAAAGAGGTAACTACTGCATATATTGGTTTTGATCCAACTGCTGATTCTTTGCATATTGGAAGTCTTATTCAGATAAAAATTTTAGCACACTTTCAACAGCACGGTCACAAGCCGATTGCTTTGGTAGGTGGCGCTACAGGAATGATTGGAGATCCTTCAGGAAAATCTGCAGAGAGAAATCTTTTGGACGAAGCAACCCTTTTACATTATGTGGATTGTTTAAAAAACCAACTTTCAAGATTTTTGAATTTTGATGGAAACAAGCCTAACCAAGCTGAATTAGTGAATAACTACGATTGGATGAAAAATATTTCGTTCCTAGATTTCGCTAAAAATGTTGGAAAAAACATCACGGTAAATTATATGATGGCGAAAGATTCTGTAAAGAAAAGGCTTTCCGGAGACGCTGGTGTTGACGGAATGAGTTTCACGGAATTTACCTACCAATTGATTCAAGGTTATGATTTCCTTCATTTATACCAAAACAATAATGTAAAACTTCAAATGGGAGGTTCTGACCAGTGGGGAAATATCACGACAGGAACAGAATTGATCCGTAGAAAAGCACAAGGTGAAGCGTTTGCGTTAACGGTTCCTTTGATCACAAAAGCTGATGGTTCTAAATTTGGAAAGTCTGAAAGTGGTGAAAATTACTGGCTAGACAAGAAGAAAACTTCTCCGTATAAATTCTACCAATTCTGGTTGAATGCTACAGATGATGATGCTGAAAGATTCATTAAATTCTATACGTTCTTAAGCAAAGAAGAAATTGAAGCTTTGATTGAAGATCACAAAACGGCTCCACATGAGAGAAAACTTCAAAAGAGATTAGCTGAAGAGGTAACAGTTTGGGTTCATGGAAGAGAGGAATATGAAAAAGCTTTGAAGGCTTCTGAAATTCTTTTCGGACGTTCTACGGCTGAAGATCTAGTAAGCCTTGATGAAGAAACTTTCTTGGAAGTTTTTGACGGAGTTCCACAAAAAGAAGTGGCAAAAGCTGATGTTATAGGAATTAATATCGTTGATTTACTTTCTGAAAAATCAGGTTTCCTAAAATCTAAAAGTGAAGCAACAAGAGAATTGAAAGGAAATGCTATTTCTATCAACAAAGAAAAAGTAAGTGACGCTTACACCGCTAACGAAACTGACCTGATTGATGGTAAATTTCTATTACTTCAGAAAGGAAAGAAAAGTTACTTTATTGTAAAGGTTATTTAATCTAACTACCAATATACCAAATGGTCCGCAAGATAAATCTTGCGGACCATTTTCATTATTTTGAAAAATTATTAAGTACTTAATAGAGGTAATTACAACAAGATATAATCAAAAATAAAACCACCAATAATTGGTGGTTTTATTATATTGTTATGTATTTACTTTTATAATTCTAAAAAACTATAAGCAAGAGCAACGCTTTTTGTTCCCTTTCCTACAATAGTATCTGTTTTGGCAATCTCTCCGTCTACCCAAATATTGATAATAAGTTTAGAATCAGTATTTAGAAGTTCTGCATTAGCTCCTAGATTCAATTGTGACTGGCTAGAGTTTACGAAAAACTCTCCGCTCGTCCACACAAGACCTGTAGGGTTGAAAGTGTTTTGCTGGTTAGTTCCTACCTGAGTTACAACAGTCTTGAAATAACTAAGAGGTGGAGGTGGAGTTGTACCACCGTGAACTATTTTTGCCTCAAACTGAACAACATGATCTGTGAATTCGTCATCATCTTTATTTTTACATGAATTTACTACAGAAATTGTAGTAAATAATATGATGAATAAAAAAGAAAGTCTAAGTAAACTTTTTAGGTTGTAAAATTGCTTCATTTCTCCGAATAGATTTTTTAATGTTCCAAATATAGGTTTTTTATCAATATAAAAATAACTTTCATGAAAATTTTCTAACAAAAAATTCTAAACAATATCAAATTAATAAAATACCCTATCGTCATCATAATATTATACTTATTATCGTAAAAAATACCATTAATCAACTGTATATCAATGATTAAAAACTACACCAATTGAATTATTATTTTAAATAAAAAAGTAAAAATATAAGATATTGTAATATAATTTATTATTTATCTTTGTTCTATGAATTTAGACTACATCGTAAGAGAACCTGAAAATATTTCATCAAATACTCCTATTCTCTTTATGCTTCATGGCTATGGAAGCAACGAACAAGACCTTTTCAGTTTTAGAGAAACGCTTCCCGCAGATTGGATCCTCGTGAGCTTCAGAGCCCCAAGAGATACTCAGTTTGAGGGGTATTCTTGGTTTGATATCGATTTTAATAATCCTGAAAACTTCATAGATACAGATCAGGCAAAGGAATCTCTAAATGCTGTGCTAGAAAATATTCTTAAAATTGTAAATAATTATGGTTTAACAGAAAGCAAGACTCACCTTTGTGGTTTTAGCCAAGGAGGTATTCTTTGTTATGCTTTAGCGTTAAAATATCCTGAAATGTTCAATTATGTAGCATGCTTAAGTAGCTTTCCCGAGGAAAAACTTTTGGATAATATTATAAAGGACAAGAAGAAATTAGAACACCTTAGATTTTTTGTATCGCACGGAAGTGATGATGCTGTGATTCCTTTAGAATGGGGAAGAAAAGCTGCTGATTTATTATACGACCTAAGTTGTTACTTTACCTTTAGAGAGTACATGAGTGGACATGGTGTCAATCAAAAAAATTACATGGATCTAATGGAATTTTTCTCAAAGTAAATCACTTTTATCGAAAACAGACATTCCAACAAGATTCTTTGAAAAACATTCAAACATTCTCAAATGAGAATGTTTTTTTTCATCCCCATAAGAATAATTTCACTAAATTCAGTAAATGAAAAAACTCTATTTTATTATCATTTTGTTCTTAAGTATTTTTGTAAATGCCCAAAATTCTTTTGAAATAAAAAATGTTAAAAAAACGGTAATCCCCTTTAAGTTTATTAATAATCTAATATTTATTCCTGTTACTATAAACGGTGTTGAACTTAATTTCCTACTCGATACCGGTGTTGCAGAAACCGTCCTTTTCAGCTTAGAAAATAAAGATATACAACTGAGTAATATCGAAAAAATAAAATTTTCCGGATTAGGTGGAGATTAAAGTATTGATGGATTAAAGTCTGAAAAAAATGTAGGAGCAATAGGTAAAGATTGTATTAATAAGTCAATGACCATTTTCATTATTGTAAATCAGGAATTTAATATCTCTTCTCATGTAGGAATTCCTGTCAATGGAGTGATTGGGTATCATTTATTTAAAGACCATCCAATTTCAATAGACTATATGACAAAAAAAATAACCATTTATAATGATCAAAATCTTTTCCAAAAAAAGGTTAGAAAATATAAAGAGCTTCCCATAACGATTGAAAATAGTAAACCCTACATTTATGCTGATATAGAAATGACTAATCAAAAGAAAAATTCAAAACTTTTAATAGACCTTGGAAATAGTGATCCTATTTGGCTTTTCCCTACGCTTATTAAAGATTTTGTTTATAACAGACCGAATATTGAAGATTTCTTGGGAAGAGGTTTTAACGGAGATATTTATGGTAAAAGAAGCAGAATCCATAATTTCTATCTTGGTGATTTTAGGTTTGAAAAACCGCTCACTGCAATGCCAGACGAATTCTCCATTCAGCATGTTCATTTAGTAGAAGATAGAAAAGGTTCTATAGGAGGAGAAATCATGCGTCGCTTTACAGTTGCATTTGATTATCACAATCAGAAATTATATCTAAGAAAAAACAGAAATTTTAATGATCCTTTTCATTTTAATATGAGTGGTCTTGATTTTAAACAAGAGGGTCTTCAATGGCAGGAAGATTTGGTAAAAATAGAAACGACTAAAGCCAATAGTTCATTTAATGGATTTACCGCTAGCGGGGAGGGGTTTCAATATAAATTTGCCTTAAAACCGTTATTTTCAATTTCTGGGGTAAGAAAAGATTCACCAGCAGATAAAGCAGGATTAAAAAAAGAAGATCAAGTATTGACTATCAACGGAAATAAAACTTCAGAAATGACTTTAGAAAAGATCAATGAGTTGATGAAATCATACGAAGGCAGGACTATTAATATTGGAATACAGAGAAAAACAGTAAAATTGACATTGAGCTTTGAACTAGAAGACCCTATCCCCTATCAAGAATAAGAATTATGCAAACTGAAGAAACTACATTAGATAAAATAAGAACCCGACCGAGATTCAAAATGTTTACCCATTTGAGCAAGGAAGAATATGCGGAAAATTTAAAAAAATATCTTTCTGATCATAAAGAAGAATTTTCCGGGAATATTAACAAAGAAGTAGCTACCATTTACGTTGAAACTAAATATGACAACTATTGGAAACCCAGATTATCTTTAAGAATAGAAATAGAAGATGACCAAACTGCTATCCGAGGTGTCTTTGGGCCCAGTTCAGCAGTTTGGACATTTTTTATGTTTTTATATTTCTCTTTTTCAATTTTTTGGATGGTTTTCTTCACCATGTATTATGTAGAAAAACAAATCAAAAGCTTTGAATATCCATGGGCATTGAATGCCTCATTTGTGATGATTCTTTTTATTATTTTAACCTATGCAGCTGCACGATTCGGTCAAAGTAAAGGTAAAGATGAAATGCAGAAACTCAGACGATTTGCCGAAGAATCTACATTACAGTTTGAAAAAATTCAGAATCATTAAGGAGAAAGAGTCTTTGGATTTTCAGGCATTTGTTCTATTTGAGCTTTTGCTGCTTTCATAGAATCTACAACTTTTTCTCTGTTGGCCTGCTCTTTTAAGATCTTCTCAATATTAGGTTCAATAAGCTTACTCATTTCTTCTACCGAAATATTATTCGCATTAGGATCATCTAATAGCTTTCTCCATGGCTTTCTTGCCCCCCATTTATAATCTCCGAATACCATCACGGCAGTTCCTTTCGCTTTTGTAGTTGCCCCTCCTGGATTCAGAACCCAAGTGTCTGCGTAAGAATATAACCATTGCGCATCTTTCATTAATAATCTTAAACATGAATGTGATGCAGGATATCCGGGAAGATCATATTGATGCCAGCCTATTCCACCAGTATTAAAAATATTGAAGTTATAAGGTAATTTCCATTCACTGCTTACAGTAGAAGTTGATAATTTCTTTTTCCAGTTAGCAAACGTAAGACCTCTTGTTGTCTGTGCTGCTTTTTTCCCCATACTTGTTGGTCCCCATTTTACCAAACTTCCATTAGAGTATACTCCGTAAGCTTGAATCGGATAAGAGAAAATAACAAATTTTTTCACACCACTCAATACATCCATTTGCATTGGAAAAGGCGAATAAGACATTAGCGTTGTATCTATTTTTGCGGGAACCACCAAGGTATCGGCATTCCATTTATTTTTTGAATCCAACCTGTTTAATGCTAAAATAGCAAAACGCTCTTTTTCACTATATTTTTTGCTGAATTGAGAGTAAATAGAATCTCTCATTTTCTTATCCTTTGGAAGGATAAATGCATTATAAAAGCCTGTTTCCTGCATCGTAGGAGGCACAGATTCTTTCGTTACTACAGAATCTTTTTTGATGGAATCTTGTTTTACAGCAGGAGCTTCTGTTGTAGAGCTTGAACTGTCTTTTAAAGTATCGTTAATTTTTTCAATTTCCTTTTTACATGAAACTAAAAATAAAGCGAATATACAGCTGTATAGGAATGATTTTTTCACAAATATGTTCATTATAAATAAATTGGTATTTCAGTTTTTCTACTCAATACAAATATCAGACCTAAAAATGGAATAATAATGATCGTTAATGAAAATACCGTGAAAATACGGGAGTTAGCCCCTATGGTGATACAGCCATTCTTTGAGAAAGTATGGTATCCCGTCTTAGACTCTCCTTCACTTCATCCATTTTTGCTCTCTTTAAAGTCTTTCCTTGGAACATTTCGTAGGCAATAATACCTTTGTCTAGAAAAGTAATTTTCTCAACAGAGAGAACCTCTTTGGGAATATTGGCACCAAACCATAATTCGTCAGGTTTCTGCATCCAGGTCACTTCATAAAGCGTTGAATTTTGGGGATAATTAGAGTTAAAATTAGTCTTTGCATAATTGAAAGCAATATCATTTCCATACAAAGTCGACATTGTTTTTTTCTTCGGTTGAATAGAAGAGGTGATGGGACTCATCAAAAGTGGATTTTCTTTTAATTCATCACTTTTCTGAATAGACGCTTCTACGTTAAGTACCTTTTGAGATTTTTGCTGACAAGAAACAATCAGTATCAAAGCCAAAATTAGATATATGCTATAGTTTTTCATTTTGTATTTATTTTTTTAAGTTGAGAAATCAAATATAATGGTGGAGTAAAAACATAATCCCTATCTGCAACAGGTTTATGACATTCAATACATTCTTGTTCAAAATGGAGAATATCACCTCCATAAGGTTTTAAATCACTTCCTTTCCATCTTGCCCATCCCCAGCCTTTTGTTTTTGAATACTTTTTAGCATCTTTCACCATAAATTCTACGGCTAAAAACTCTCCTGAAGAAATACTTCCATCAGCCTGCGTCTGCTCTTTCCAAGCTGTTTTCGCGAAGACTGTTCCATCCGGCCAAGGATTTACATTATGTTCCTGAATAGCTTTTACCGCTATCTCATTTCCAAAAATGATTCTCATTGTTCCGTTATCAAACCGATCTGTTGTACTGATGGCTTTCCAGTTTCGGTAATCCGGAAAATAGTGTAATCCATTCGGAGCATCTTTTACCTCAGACTTTTTCAGCTCTCCATTTACCCAAGAATTGTATTGTTTCTCTGCGTCTTTTATTTGAGAATCGTCTGAAACTTTACGTGGGGTGAGTGATAAAGCATAATTTTTCAACGTTTGAATCTGCGCCTGATTCAATTTTGCAGATGAATGAACTGCCGCATAACTCGGAAGAGGCATTTCACCAGACAATACTTTGTTGATTGCATAATAAATCGTTGAATTCTGTTGTGCTTTTGGCCAAGAATCCCATTTCGAAAAATTTAATGCTTCGCGAGCTTCCTTAATATGAGAAGTTACCAAAAAATTAGCAGGCGTCATTTTATCATACCATCTTAAATTAGCTTCTGAGGAATGGCAATCAAAACACGAGCTTCTTAAAATCGCATTAACTTCTTTCGGAACGTTGGTGAGGTTTTGCGCTTTGGTTCCATGATCAATTTTTTCAGGTCGAAAAAACTGTAAACCAACAAACCCGACGAGTAAAATCAAGATTAGTTTATTCTTATTTTTCATGAGATAATCATTTATAGTTTATTTAAATTCTGAAACCAAAGTTATACTAAACCAACATCTTATCTTATAAATTTATGACCGAAAGGGAGAAATCAATCCTTAAAAGCGAATATTTTCTTGCGAATAAATGAGTAATTTTGAAACGAATTAGAAATTCTCCCTCATCAATGAAAAAGATCAATCTTTATACCATTACTTTTTTCGCCGTAAGTATTGTGATTTTACTTATCAGCTTTTTTTCGTTCCGATACTTGTATTCATCTTCCAAAAAAGATGTTTTCAATACAACTTTTGAAGCAGGAAAAAGAGAGTCACGAGAAATTGGTAAATTATTAGAGCTGCAACTTAAGCAAGGTATTCCAAAAGAAACCGTTATTCAGAATCTTCAGAGCAGCATTGTTAATACAGATACACAAAGCGGATTCATTTGCATGTATAATCAAAGTGGCATTGAACTTTGCCATCCCAATCCTGCTTTAATTGGCCGTAAAGTAGATAAAAATAGTTCTGAATTTATTGTGGATAACGATAAACCATTTGATTTTCTAGAAATTCTTAATTCAGGAAAAGCAAGTACCGGAATACATAATTTTAATAAAAACTCAAACCGTACCTCAGAAATCGTAAGCTTTTATCCTGTAGAAGGCAGCAACTGGATGGTAGCTTCACACGCTAATATTGAGGTCATCGAAAAGCAAATTTCTGATTTATATTTAACATTTTTAATTGTATTCTTACTCGCTACTTTATCAATTCTTGGAATAAGTTTCTTTCTTATTCGAATGATTTATAAGAAATATGAAAATCAGAAAAATGATGAAATTAGAAACCTTAATGATGAGGTGAATACTTTAACAGCAATCAACACACAGCTTCATTTAATCCATGAAAAACACAGAGAAAGTACTCACAACTTTGTAAGTGATGAAGCAACAGAAAATTCAAAGAAAAGAATTATTACCTATCATAAAGATGAATTGATCTCTTTAGAAACTTCAGATATTGCTTATTTCTTTCTTGAAAACAATATTGTTTATATTAAAACATGCTCAGGAAATCAATATTCAATCAACTCAAGTCTTGATGAATTGATCAAAACGGATCAGTCTCAAAAGTTGGGGAGAAAATAAAAAATGCTATTTTTGTATAATGCTAAATGATGCCGAACTGCTTAAATTATTTTTACCTGAACTGTTGATTGAATATTTTGAGATTGTAAAATTTGAAGAAGAAAACCAAATTCTACAT
>NZ_FRAV01000093.1 GCF_900142445.1 Chryseobacterium polytrichastri
TATTAAATATTTTTTACTCAAAAACTTAAATATTATAAAAAAACAATTATTTTCTTAGTGGCTACATCATTAAGCTGTTCTGCTTTCGCTCAAGTAGGTATAAATACAACTACCCCAGGAACAACATTAGATGTAAATGGTGCAATTACGAACCGAGAAACAACAGTGGCAGTAGCATCCAATTCAGCTACCATACCAACTAATGTAAGTCAAGTAAGACTTAAAGGTGCAGCAACCGCTGTTATAGCTATCACAGGATCTAATCCTCCTAATTCAAGGCAACGTCTTATTATTTATAACAATACAACAGGTGGTTTTGGAGCAGTTTTAAAATGGGGCTACTGTTCCAAGTGGAGAAGCTGTTGAGTTTATTTACAGTAATAATAACTGGCAAGATACTACTAACAATATTTATACAGCAGATGGTACTCTTACAGGAAATAGAACGGTAACAATGAATACAAATAATATTACATTTTCAGGAACTACCGCGTCTTTTAATGTAAATGGAAATAATAATGGTTTTCAGCGAAGCTTTTTCAAAAATGTAAGTACTGGAGCAAATAGTCGTATGGACATTAATGTAGCTGCCGGAGCAGCAAATATTTACTTAGGAACCGACACTGGCTCTGCGATCTTTGGTGCAGGTGTTAAAGGATATTTGGATAACCGATCAGGTGGTAGGATGGTATTTGCAAGTAATGGAAATGAAATAATGACCATTGATAATATAACAGGTAATGTAGGTATCGGAACTTCGACCCCTATTAACGTATTACATACAGTCGCTACCGCAAGCAATCTATCCGGATTCAGTTATAATCTTATGGATGCTCCTTGCAGATGATTCTATTTTAAGATTAAGAAACACCTCTACGGTCGCTGTAGGCAATAGAGCTTAATTAGGCTTTTCCAATGGTGGGGCTACTTCAGGCGGTCCTAGTTGGGAACTTGGTAGTCTCCGTACAAGATTACCCGTTAACGGAGGGGATGATTTCTATATTTCCGTTTCGACAGGAGGTGCACAGCAGTCTCGCCTAAGGATAAATGCAAACTCAGGATTTCTTGGAGTTGGGATGGGAAGTACTGACCCGCTTGCAAGAATATATGTAGGAAGCGGTGATATCTATATTGACAGTGTGGGATCCGGAGTTATTATGAAATCTGATGACGGATCATGCTGGAGAGTTCGAGTTACTAATACCGGGACTTTTACTTCTGCAACAATTATATGTCCGTAATAATATAAATAAAACCTGCTGACTAGTCCTGAAAAAATGATACGGGATTAAACAAATAAAAAATATTATAAACCTCAATAGCATTTTGAACCAATATTTTTCTTCATTCAAAATCTATATTAAATCTGTCAATAATAAATTCCTGTTTTAAAATACCATTGATTCTCTCTGTAAATTTATATCTCTTAAGGATCTGTATTCTGTATCATGTAAGAGATATAAATTTACAGAGAGAATCCTTA
>NZ_FRAV01000036.1 GCF_900142445.1 Chryseobacterium polytrichastri
ATGTAGAATTTGGTTTTCTTCTTCAAATTTTACAATCTCAAAATATTCAATCAACAGTTCAGGTAAAAATAATTTAAGCAGTTCGGCATCATTTAGCATTATACAAAAATAGCATTTTTTATTTTCTCCCCAACTTTTGAGACTGATCCAAAAACGATTTATCTCGCACACCTCTAAGTTGTAATCTGAAGTTTTTTATTTTGGCATTGAAAGATCCAGACATAGTTTTTCTAAATAATTCAAGATATCTCTATCTTACATATTAAAAAATTGAAACTCTTAATTAGATGATAGGATGTTACTTTTAAAATAAAAAAAGCACATCGAAATGCGCTTTAATTTAATCTGGAAACATTTATATACCACTGAATGTGCTTCCATATTCAAATGGTCAGTAAATAGGTCTTGATAAAAAAGCCTCAACCATAATTTTTGTTTACTTATATTTTAATAATTTAACTATTTCTTGAGATACTCCTTTTGCTGATTCTGGATTTTGTCCGGTAATGAAGTTACCATCAGTGATCACATTTTCTTCCCAAAGGGCAGCATGAGATAATATTCCTCCATGAGCAGCTAGCTCATCTGCTACAAAAAATGGTACAACTCCTACTCCACCTTCAGCTTCTTCCTCGGCATTACTGAATGAGGCAATCTTTTTACCATGAATCAAATAGCTCCCATCAGATAATTTCACGTTGATAAGTCCGATTGAACCGTGACATACTCCGGCTACAATACCTTTATTTTCCCAAATCTTCCTGGTGATTTCCTGTAGTTCGTGATTATCCTTGAAATCCCATACGGTACCATGCCCACCGATATAATAAATAACATTATACAGATCAATATCTACTTCGCTGGGCTTAAGTGTATGATTAACTTTATATTGAACATCGCTATTATTCAGAAACCAATCATCAGCAGGTTCAAGCTCATTGCCTGTAACAAAAGGAGCAATTCCCCCCTGCGGGCTAACGAAATCTATTTCATAGCCAGCATCACTAATGATTTTTGCTGAAATAGAAGCTTCAGGTAAATAATAACCGGTAGGCTTTCCTGTGCTACCGAACTGGGCATGACTTGTCAATACCAGTAATATTTTTTTTGGCATATTTATAAAATTTAAAGATGAATTAATTTAGAAACTTTACATAATTGGGTTCTCTACCCTCTTATTAACATAGATTATTCTCAACCTATAGGAATCAGTTATATTTATTATTTTATTTTTAATCTGAATACCTTGTATGGTAATTTGGTTAAATTCTGACCGTTATTGAAAAATGGCATTTGATGAATTTGAGAACAAGATATATAGAGATAGCCATCTTCAGAAATACTATAGCTGTCTGGCCAGCTAAGTTTATCGGTATCCTGTACCAAAGTCGTCATTTTATTATCCGGCCTTATTTTTATAATACTGGAATGTTCAAGATCACCCATATAAAGGTTTCCATCCTTGTCGAACTCCATTCCATCTGTTGCTACAAATTTGCCTAGATCTTCAACTTTATCCTCAATTGTTTTTTCTGATATTTTAAAGTTTCGTAGAAGACTTGTATTTATCCTATAAAGATTATTATCGGTAAGTGATTTGTAATAAAGCCAAACTTTATCCGGTGTCAGCGCTATACCATCAGAATTAATCTTTACCTCCCCTTTATCATTTTTCATTTCTTTATTGTTCATTTTGAAATGATAATCGGGATCAGATAAGGTCGAATAATGATTATGAAGTACTAATCTTGATTCACCAGTATTAATATTCAGAATAACAATCCCGCCATTCGCTGAACTGGTCATGTACGCAAAACCGTTTTTATTATCAACCCGAATATCATTGATATAACTATCCCGCCCAGCAACATTTTCCGGAAACCTGTAAATCCTTTTAATTTTATTGCTTTTTAAATCTATCTGAATAAGCTTATTACTTTTCCTATAGACTTCAGAAAGACCAATACCAGCAGCATCAACAACCCACAAATAGCCTTTTTCATCAGCAAATACTGCCTGAACGCAGACAAATTTATTCTGTCCGTCTTCTCCTTTTTTAAAACTATTCCAAGCTGCATCAGGATATGGTTTTGCTTTTCCATCCTTTCCAACTTCTACAACAGAATAGCTATGTTTATCCATCCAGTAAGGATAGTTCACAAACAATCGTCTATCGGGAGATATCGCTACACCCGTCAGCTGGTAAGTACTATCAGCAAATACTTGTTCTAATTTACCTGCACCATTTCTCAGGCTTAATTTTTCTTGCTTATTACTTTCAGGCTTAGATTTCGAACAAGAAACCAAAGCAATGAGAAATAGAAATGCTAGAATATATTTCTTCATTTTGATCAATTAATTATATTAATAAAATATCTAAGCATGCAATATTTCACCCTTTGCAAATGACCAGTTTTCCCAAGCTGTTTCCTGGAAAGAAACAAAAACGTCTTCAGGATTAAATGATAGGTCTTGTAACTTAGTAATCAGAGTTTCCAGAATTTTACGTTTTACTTTGACACTGCGCCCAACCGAAAGTAAGATTTCAATAATTACAAAATTTTCAGTACGACCATTTTCCAGGTTTGGATAATATTTATCGTACAGGAAATTTTCGGGTTCCAAATCTAGAAATCTTTGGAAACGATCTGTAGGTGGTACACCCCCTTCCACGATAGCTGCATGTACAGCTTCGCCTATTTTTTGTTTTTCTTCTGCTGTTCTTCCTTTTAAGGAAGTAATGGTAATAAGTGGCATAATTAAAATTTTAATTGTTATTTATTTAATAATTGAATAGACTAATCTATCTGTTTTTGTGGCAAATTTTTTATCATATCAAAATAAGATATTCTACACTAGCAATTGCTGTACAATCTCTTTAGCGGTTGATAATGCTTCTTTTTGTTTATTAATATTAACGCTGACTGTTGCTCCTTCCATTAACAAATAAATGGTTTCAGAAAGCATATCTGCATTTAATAGTTGTTGTGTAATTTTGATTTGTGATACTAAGCTACTGATATAATTCCTTAGCCTTTCTTTATGATTCCGAACCAGTTGAAATGCTTTTAATTCATCTGCAGAAATTTCTGTGCTTACTTTAACAAAAGGGCAACCACCAAAATGTTCTTCTATCTGACGTGTAATTCTAAAATCAAATATTCCTAGAATTCTTTGTTTTGGATCTTTATGCTTTTTAAGGAAGCTATCCAATTCTTTAAACCAATTTTCATCCTTTCTCTCAACATAGGCATGCAAAAGATCTGTTTTCGATGGAAAATGATTATATAATGAAGCCCTTGCAATTTCTGCCTCAGAAATAATCTGGTTAATCCCTGTGGAATTATACCCTTGTTTAGCAAACAATTGAGATGTAACATCGAGAATTCTTTCACGTACTGCAGATTCTTTGGCCATTTTTAAATAATTATTTTATTCTATTCGGACACCATAAAGGCATCCAATTCTATTAATCTTCAACAAAGGTAAATAAAAAAACAGATAGACCAGTCTACTTATTTAATGTTTTTATATAAAGATTTCTATCAATATTTAAAAAAGCTGAAATAATCAGTATTTCCGTAGAATAAAAATATTTACTTTTCATTAATGAAATTGTAAAATTCTACAATATAAGTCATATCTTTGCATTCATCAGATGATAAGATGATATGTCACACATTCAAAGAAAAACATTAGCACAAGAAGTTGCAGATAGACTGATTGAAGAAATCACCAATGATGAATATACTATTGGTGAAAAGCTCCCGATTGAACCTGAGCTCATGAAAATTTATGGGGTTGGACGCTCCAGCATTCGTGAGGCTATAAAAATATTATCTATTAATGGAATCCTGAGCGTACAACAAGGCGTGGGAACATTTGTGGTTTCTAAAAATATCCAGGAATCTTTAGAAACTCAAATCAGTAAAGCAGAAATTGAGGAAGTACTTGAAGTACGATCACTTTTGGATTCAAAGATTGCCGCAAAAGCAGCGATGAATCATACGAAGAAAGATTTAGAAACCATTAAACTTTATTTAGATCTAAGAGGTAAACTTGCTGAAGAAAACCAAGCGCAGGAATGCTATCTGGCAGATTTAAATTTTCATATAGCAATAGCTGAAGCTTGTGGCAATACACTTTTAAAAGAAATTTATAAAGTAGCAAGCAAGAATATTCTAAAAACTTTTGAGATTAATAACAACAATAACACAGATTCTTTTAAGATCTCACAAAATATACATGCCGATCTTTATAGGAGTATAGAAAAAAGAAATTCAGAAGAAGCATCAATTATCGCTCAAAAAATTGTTGAAAATTTATTTTAAAAAAATTACAGTCAAGTAAAACAACAATCAAATTCATCAGATGACAAGATGAATTTCAAATTACAATTCTATGGAAGACGTACAAACAAAAACAATTGATAACAGTAAAATTGTTTATCCTATTTTATTTATGATCAGTTTCTCGCATTTTTTAAATGACCTGATTCAATCTACCATCCCTTCATTATATCCAATTCTAAAAGGAGAATTCACATTATCTTTTGCTCAAATTGGTATTATTACTTTAGTATTTCAGCTTACGGCATCTATACTACAGCCGTTTGTTGGTATTTATACTGATAAGAAACCAAACCCAAGATCGTTGGCCATCGGAATGGGATTATCAATGGCCGGCCTATTGCTTTTGGCATCTGCTCATGAGTATTATATGATACTAATCTCGGTAGCATTAATCGGTATGGGATCATCGGTTTTTCATCCTGAAGCTTCCCGAGTTGCTCAACTTGCATCTGGTGGACAGAAAGGGCTTGCCCAATCTATTTTTCAGGTAGGAGGAAATTCAGGAAGTGCTATCGGTCCATTATTGGTCGCATTAATAGTTCTTCCGTTAGGTCAGGGGTATGTAGGATTGTTCGCCATTGCGGCATTTATTGGTATTATCCTGCTATGGAGAATCGGAAATTGGTACGCTGAAAGATTATCTATTCAAAAATCTACCAAGCATTCTGATGTAGTAATCAATATTCAGTTGTCAAGAAAAAAGGTATTATTCTCGGTTAGCATTTTGTTAGCTTTGGTATTTTCCAAGTACATCTATCTGGCCTCAATGACGAATTACTTTACATTTTTCCTGATCGATAAATTTCATGTTTCTGTACAAGATTCTCAGTTATATTTATTTATGTTTCTTGCAGCTGTAGCAGTAGGAACAATTTTGGGAGGAAAATTAGGAGATAAATATGGCAGAAAGAAAATTATCTGGGTATCTATTTTAGGAGCTGCTCCGTTTACATTATGTCTTCCTTATCTATCATTGGTATGGACAATTGTATTTGCTGTTCTAATCGGGTTAATTATTGCCTCAGCATTTTCTGCCATCTTAGTATATGCAACAGATCTTATGCCTGATAAAATTGGCTTAGTAGCCGGTTTATTTTTCGGTTTCATGTTCGGAATGGGAGGAATTGGCTCTGCTGTACTAGGGGCTGTTGCAGATGACACCAGTATTGAGTATGTCTTTAAAATCTGTGCATTCTTACCTTTAATTGGTATTATCACCGCATTTTTACCCAATATTCAAGGAACAAAAAAAACAAAATAACTTACATTATTATTGATACAAAAAGCCCTTTACTAATTAGCAAAGGGCTTTTATTATTTTAAATTAGAGAGTCAAATCCTTTTCAAATTACCTATCTTCTTCCTCTACCTCCTTCTCCTCTATTGCCACCTCCCATTTTCATCTCTCTTCCTCGCTCATCAAATCCTTTTCCGCCAAACATATTCATACTATGAATAGCAGGTCTTGGGTTAGTGTTGTGAAATTGTCCCACTTCATTACCCATATTTTTTTCATGCTCCATTTGCTCTCTACTTGCCGGAATACGATTATCATGCATCCCATTCATTTCATCCTTATTGGGTTCGTAACGTACTCCTTGGCCTCCGTTAAAACTCGCACGATTTCCATTATGAGCAAAATCTACTTTATTAATGTATGTATTGTGTATATTCCTGCCTACATGCCAAACCGAAGTATTATACATAAAGCGGCCACCTTCCCATCTTCCACCATAGAAACCGGATCCAAAATATCCAAATCCATAATTAATTCCACCATAATATCCTACCTGTGGACCCCAATATCCAGGATTCCATCCGTAAAAATTATCATAGAAGCCCCAATATCCCGGTGTCCATAATACATTTACTGAGGGTGGTAAAACCCAAACTCCAGGAACCCAATAATAATCATTCGAGTTCCAACCCCAATATCCAGGCGTCCAAAGATAACCCTCTCCAGGACATGGCGGCTGAACATAATCAAGCAAAGCTGGCGGTGCAATTTGTGCTCTTAAAGTGATAGAAGCACCATCTCTATGACCAATATTTTGTCCAAAAACTGATGTAATCCCAAAAAGGAAAATCATAAAAACAACCAACAGTTTTTTCAAATCAAAGGAAAGATTTGTATTAAGCAAATCATTACTTCTGCATGCAATAATAGCTTTCATAAGAAAAGATTTCTCTTGAAAGCTGGATTTGTTTTTTTCCATAAAAAAGCGATTTAAGATTTGGTAAATAGAATACTATGCAATTTAAAAAATAAAAACCAAGAAAACAATACTCTCTGGGTATCAATCAATTAAAAAGCCTCCACCATAATATAATGGCAGAGGCTTCAATCTAATTATAAATTATTATTTAGAATAACTAATTCTTAATAAATTTCTGTTGGTACACTGCTTTATCAGTTACCACTTTTAGAATATACATTCCTTTTGTAAGTGTGCTTACATTGATTTGTCCATTATTGATTGGAGCATTAATCATCTTTCCAGAAAGATCAAAGATCACAGCACTTACAATTTTCTCTTGTGTTTTAATATTTAAAACATCTGATGTAGGATTTGGATAAATACCTAATTCTATTTTTTTAACCTCAGCTGTAGCCAAAGTAGAAGTAGTGCTATTTACTGTAAGCGTTTTATCAATTACTTTACCATTTGAATTAAAGCTTAAAACGATATCTGCAGTTCCTGTCCCTTGAGATGTAAGAACCAATTCGTCATTCAGATTAATCACGGCAGAAAGTATAGCAGTATTGCTGTTAGATTTAATAGACTTAACAATAGCTGATGATAAATTATCTTCATCAGAAATTACTGTTTTCAAATCAATTGTAGTTACCGTATTCACAGACACCTGAGAAGGGAATGTATTGCTTACAACAGGAGCATTAGCATCCGGGAAAACCGCAACTGAAGGGAACCAATAATAATCATTTAGCGTTTTTGTATTGGTTAAAGTTCCTGTATTACTAAATGTATGAATCCAATTTTTCTGAAAGTGTGCTAACCCTCCACTTTCTGTTGTATTTAATATCAATTCATCGGTAACAGGATTAATACGTAAAGCTGCTCCATAAGGAATTTGTCTGAATGTACCCCCTTGTCCTGGAATAGAAGCAAAGGTTTCATTAAATGTTTTAGCCGTTACATCAAATTTTACAATCTGGCTTCCCGCCGAAAAAGCATTGATAGAATTAATCCAATATAATGCGTTCTGCTGATTACTGTAGGTAAGTCTTCCTGCATACCATGCTCCCCAATCTCCAATGTATTTTGTAGTAGGAATAGGATATTCTGTTGTTGCAAAAGTTGTAGGATTAATATTAATAAGCTTCTGCTGCTGAATAGCCCAAACGCTTCCGTCTTTAGCCTGTACTATAGAATAAAAAGATCCCGGAATGGTATTGATTACCGTATGGGTATTAGGATTAATAACCAAAATCCCTCCAGTTTGTGTTACCACAAAAACATATTGAGAAGTACGGATCATATTTCCAATCTGCCCTTTTCCACTGGTTCCGGCAACTAAATTTCCTACTTGCAAATTGTCTATATTGAACAGAACAATTCCTGTACTTCCTCCTATATATCCTGTATGTTCATTCACTCCAAGGAATGATCTTCCATCTCCTGCAGCTCCAATGGTATTAAAACCTGCTATTTTCTGCATGGTCTGAGCATTCGCAATAACTAATCTTCCTCCTGGTGTATATTGATGATCTCCACCGTCAGCAGCTTGCTTTGAAATGAAATAGAATTTATCTCCGTAAATTGTTCCAAATTGGGTAGTTGCTCCAAAAGCCTCATTGTTATTTACATTGCTGTATACACGATAATTAATATTTCCGTTATTATCTATGAAATTTACAGAACCATTGGTATGGCTAAACCAATCTTCATTCACCATAAAATAGCCATTTGTAAAGCTCGTTAAGGGTACATAAGGTGTAACCGGCGTCATGGTAGAAGAAATTGGGGAATCATTAAATGATACATTAAAATTCCAAACATCCCAAGAACCATTTTCTAATGCTCTTGTACTTGCTCCTACTGATGAAAACCCGAAATCCTGATCGGCCGGATCTTTTGTCCAATATGACCAGAATCCATTGGTTGTCCATCCTGAAGACCAGTGATCAGCTGCATCTATTGCAGTGTATTGATCAAAATCATAAGATGTAGAGTTTATAATTCCGTTTACTGGATAAAGAGGGTAAGTAAGGTTTCCTGAGTTGTAAAGTCCATTTGAATTTACCCCATTTAGATCGAAACCAAGACCTCCAACTGCTGTTCCGAACTGTGTTCCCTGATATAGCAAAGAGAAAAATCTATGATCTGCTTTTGCAATAGCTTTCAACATATCTTCACCTGTTGCATTTCCGTTCCATCTGAATCCCCAAACTAATGCATCAGGATTTTTTCCGTCATTCCATTGCACTACAAAAGCAGCTTCGTTTGTTCCTGTTCCTACCCAATATTGTACATCAGCAAACGTTAACGCTGTGTTCGTTTGATTTTGGGTATTAAGGTTTTGAATATCATTTCGGGGTACTCCCTGTACTTTTACCTGCGCATTCGTAATAAATGCAAACAGCAAAAGCATTGTAAAAAGATAAAACTTTTTCATTTTTATTTAATTTTAAAAGTATTGTTGAATTTTATTTAAGATGTAAATCGTAAGCTCCCGCTACTTCTGTGGAAACCTCCCCTAGCCATCCTGCTTCCTGATTAACTCCTGTATAAACTTTTATAAAATCTATTCCAGGTAGTTTTACATAATTACCGTTTTTATCAACCGCCCAAGAGATATCGATATTGGAAGCTTCATCATTATTGGGTGCATTATCTGCATAGCCAAAAGCATACGACTTTCCTACCCAATAGGTTCCGTTTCCACTTTGGTCATAAAAATTATTCTTTATTTTCGTTCCTGTAAAACTGTAAGAAGGATCTGTAATCCATAAGGGATAATAACTGTTATTCGCATTAAAACTGTTTTTTGTTTTATATCCCGAATTTCCAAGATTATCCTGCCATTTAATATATTCTACATCATATTCCCAAGGTTCATTTCCGGAAACAGGTGGTTTATTTTCATTAGGCTTGAAATAAGTAATGTTATAATTTTTAACGGTCGTATTTTTAAAATATTCACTTCCTGCAATCTCATACCATTCATTATCATCAGGTTTTCCGTTTTTATTTTTATCATAAGCCACCAAAATAATTCCCGGTTCACATGATCCCGAGCGATTTTCAATAGCCTCACTTGCCCAAAATGCATTTCCAAGGATTTTGAAATCATTACCCTTCAAGTTTGGAATCGTATGATCAAAACCAACCACAACATAACCACCATACCCTCCTAATGAAACAGGAAAGCTATTGGACCCCACTAAATAGGACTTTACTTTCTGAAGCATTTGCCCAACTGTATTTCCAGGATCATATTCGGGAATTTCATTCATAAATTGCCCCACAGCAGGACGGTAGTCTAAAACATCTGAGATGTATTTACTGTAAGTTCCCGTTTCATGTTTAACAATTATTGAAGAATTATAGGTTTGTACAGTTCCGTTATTCTCAATTTTTAATTGTAATGGATACGTTTTTATAACCGGACTGATAAAATCTAGTTCCGAATTTTCAGAAATAATAGAATCATTAATACTCCATGTTACTTTTCCATTAATCTTTGGAGCAATGTTTAAAACTTTGAAACGATCAACAGTATATGCTTCTTTCAAACCTTCAAAAGAAGAGTTATCATTATTTACCTCTTCATCATGTTCACTTTTACAACCTATAACTCCTATAAGAAGAAAAGCAAACCATACAGTTCTTACAATTTTAAAAGTATTTCTTTCCATATTTTGAGTTCAATTTATTTATATAAAAAAGCAAAATGAGCAGGGATATTCCCGCCTTCGGTTTTCCATTTGAATTGACCATTCTTGTCAAAACAGTATACAAATCCTGTAGCCACATAATTTCTGGCATCGGTAATATAAATATCTTCTGTAATTGGATTTACGGCAATTCCATAAGGTGCTTTGATGGCATCTACATATTCCTGAGGAATAATTTTATTGGAAATAACCTGTTCGGTCTTCACATCAATAATTCCAAAAGTTTTGGTATAAGTATGCGTATTGTAATTAAATTCATTTCCGTAATAGTACAATTTGTCATTCACGATAGTCATTCCACTTACCGCGACATGAAAATCTTTTTTCACAATTCCCGTAGCAGCATCTAGCAAAAATAAACTGGAAGGAATGGTATAATAATCTCCTCTAGAACTCACATACAGATCTCCGTAATTATCTTTTTGCAGACGGTGAAGGTTAATGGCAACGTCTATTTTTTTTGTCTCTGTAAAAGTGGTAAGATCAATCACCGAAACTGTTTTATCATAATTGGGAAATTTATATCCTCCGGAGTTAGCTACAAAAAGTTTATTTCCAACGATTGCCATTTCTTCAGGCTGATAGCCAACAACTACTTCTCTCTGGATAGAAAGCGAAGTAGTATCAATTTCTACCACTTTCCCTGGAGGCGAGTTGGGGTCTAAAGAAACAGGACCCGCATAGCTACTTGCGTAAATTTTATTTCCTTTAAAGCTCAGATAACGGCAATTCTGCAACTGAATCGTTTTTATACGTTTCGCCGTCTTAGCATCCATCACTTCAATCTTATTAGAAACATTAATAACAGCGTATAGCTTACTTCCATAGACCATAATATCATTTCCTACATCTCCTAATTCTTTTACTACATTAGGATTCGTTTCTGCATAGATATTTCTGCGATAAGTTCCCGTTGTATAATCAAAGAAATCTAGGGTAGATTTGTTACTTCCCATATTTCCTTCATTCAACATATAAAAGCCTTTGATTGCTGTATTTTCAGGCTGAGCAAGCGTTTCGCGTTCCTCAGGAACAACTACATCATCAGTTCTGCAAGAGAACAGAAAAAGCAATGTAAAAGCTAATAGATAAAAGTTTATTTTTCTCATAATGTAAAACTTACAATAAGTTTAAAGTTTCTTCCGGGCATCGGATAATTCCTTACCACTTCATAGTTTTGATTAAAAATATTATTGACTTCAAAACTGGTTTTAAATTGATGCGAATTCCATTCAAACCTTCTCTGAATGGAGAGGTCATGCGTATACCAAGGTTGGATATAATTGTATTGAATATTATTTAGCTGGCCATCGTAGCGTTCTCCTACATACATACAGCTATAATTAAAACTCCAATTATGATAATCTGCCATCATCGTAAAAGTTCCGGCATTCCAAGGGATATAAGGAATTTGATCTCCATAATAAGATTCACTAGGATCAGTAAAATCCCGAGCACTTTGATAGGTATAACTTAACAAAGGTTTCAATTTTACCTCTCCAAAATTTATTTCTGCCTGAAGGTTTATATCAGCACCTATAATTTTTACATTGCCTAGATTAGTCATTGTCCATCGGAAAAGATTAGCAGTGGGCATTGCTACAATTTTATTTTCCACAACATTATAATAACCATCTACTTTTAAATAAAGTTTGCTGAAATTTTGATTGGTATAAAGTTTTTGGTAGGTAAAACCAAGATCATATTGATTGGTGAATTCTGGTTTTAAGAAAGTATTTCCAATCATTGAATAATACAAATCATTGAAAGTAGGCATTCTGAAAATTCTTTTATAAAAAGCCCTAATCGTAAAATCATTAGATTGAAATGGCTGGTAGCTTGCAAAGACAGAAGGTGTCCACTCAGTTTTATCCGGAGATTTTGAATTGTTCTCAACATTCTCATGAATAAATGTTCCTAACACACTCCCAAGAATCTTAAAACGGTTCCATTGATATGTTGTTGCAAAAGCAACTAATGAAGTATAGCGAGTAGGATAAGAAAAATCAACCAAATTAGCGTCTAGATTATTATACTGAAAATCCATGCTTGCACTGACATCCCAATTCGGAGTAATTGAATATAAATTGGATGAAGAAAGATATAATTCTCGTTGGATATAGGTATTATCAATTCTCAACGCAGTACTTTCAACATTCAAAGTATCCATATATCTTGTATAATCATACGCGAATTTTGCCTTAAACTGAGTTTCGAATTTTGGAAATAACTTCTTTTTAAACTGCCCCTGAATAAAATAATTTTCATCTTTTAATCTTGAACCTCGCGGTATAAAACCGTTATTAACAATTGCTGCAGGAATTCCTCGATTAGACAAATATCCATACCCTCTTACGTTCCAATTACCATCATTCAAAGTTCCATTAACACTGGTCTCAAAACGTTTTGCCGTAACATCAGAATCATATCTTTTAGCAATGGTATCATAAGCTGTTGAACCATCAGGCATTTTTTTACCTGCTCTGAATTTATAAATTCCATCAGTTTGTAAATATTCAGAACTAAGGCTTGCTGAAATTTTATCTGAAATCTTTTGCTCTAAACGAAATGAAGGATTGAAAAGTTGAATTGAAGAACTTTTAGTCCTTAGAATGACATTTGTTTTTCTTCCATTTTTGAAAGCAGGAGTTTTAGCCTGCATATAAATAGATCCGGATGACCCGAAATCCTTAGCCGGCTGAAAAATTTCACTTTTTTGTCCGTTATACAATGAAATTTCCTCAATATCGTCTAATGAAAATTTACCTAAATCAACTACGCCATTTTGTGCATTCCCCAGCTGAATTCCATCATAAAATACACCAACGTGCTGGCTACCCATGCTTCGGATATTGACCGTTTTTAATCCTCCAATCCCTCCATAATCCTTAATCTGAACGCCTGAAAAATAACGTAACGCATCTGCAACTGATTGGCTATTGAGCCTTTCTAATTGTTCCCCAGAAAGGGTTTGAGCCGAAACAATTTCTTTAAAATTCTTTTTGTAAATAGTGACAGGAACAATGTGTTGCTCTTTAAGAGTATCTCTTTTTGTTTGAGAGCATAAGAGTTGAGCCGTTAGCCCAACGAATATGACAATAACTTTATGAAGTCCAGAAGTAAATTTTGATACCATTAGCTCTTTGAAAATAATAACGCTAATGGATATAAGAAAGCAGCAACGAAAAGCACAGCTGTAGCTGCACAGAATCATTGATGTCCTAAGCTTTATTCCACGAAAGCGTCAAACGTTAAATCTTCTGGCAGGTCTTCTGACTTACTCCATTTTTGAAATCCTTCCCATTAAAAAAACAGTGGATCTAATTTTCAAAAACTTTTTTGTGGAGCTTACAGCAGCGGGTCTGTTCCGGATTTACACCGAATTCCCTTTTAAGCGCTTTTTAGGGCTCACCAGATTTCGGCAAAGATAGAAAATTATCGGCAGATACAATACACCGTTTAATAAAATGATAATCAGTTAAATAACAAAAATATCCCGTTAAAAAAATAACGGGATACAATAATTATGTTAAATTCCAAAATTGATAAAAACACTCAATCGGGATTTCGCTTCAATATCTCCTCCTGCTAAATTAGAATAAGCGGGAAGCATTACCTCACTTCCCAAACTAAACTTTTTATAAGAGGCTTCAAAGCCTAATTTTCCATACAAAGCACTTCCTGCGGTATTGGGTAAATCTTCACGAAACTGCTTATTTCGATCATATACTTCTCCCTGCATTCCTACTTTTCCTGAAAAAATAACTTTTTCATTGGCAATAAGTTGATAGAATCCGGTGACAGAATAATTCCATTGGTTTCCGAAATCATAATGTTTTTTGTTCTCTGTTTTAATAGTATAATCTGTGTTTAAAAGAACAGCAACTTTATTTTTCTGAAATTTATAATTCAAAACCATCTGGTAATCCCAACTTCCGGTTCCTAACTGAAAACTCGGGTTCACCCCCGTGATTCCTTTCTCATCAAACTTTCCTAAGGGAACTTTCACTCCAACCCCTCCATTTAATTGATGAATATTATCTTTTGAATTGATCAACTGATAGATCCCCATCACGTTCAAATCACCAATTCCGTTGATCTTAATATCGCCCTGCATTGTTTTCTTTTCATGAAAATGAAATGGCAAACTTGCATACACACTTAGCTTTTTAGTTAAAGGAATCTTTCCCCAAAGCTGAATGGTATTGAAATATTGATCTTGCGTTAAATCCTTTACAAATAGATTTTCTTTTGCTTTATAATGCTGCGCAAAATATTTAATTCCTATAAATTGTGGATTCAATAAAGACTCAAAACCAGAAGAACCATTTCCTGCAGCACATCCGCACGCATCACAATCATCAAAAACCATTGCATGAAAATCAGTAGGAATATAAAGACTGTCACCGATTGTTTTCGCCTGAAATAAATTACATAAAATCAAACTTATTATTAATAGTATTCTTTTCATGTTTACTCAGCAAATTTTGGGTTTGAAATGAAGTTTTTATCAGACAATGTTTTTAAAAAGGCAATAATAAACTGCTTCTCCTGATCATTCATCGCAATTCCGACATGACCGTTTTGTTTTAATTGAGGATCAAGATTGGGTTGATCTTCTACATTATCTGAATAGAAATTAAGCACCGCATTTAACGTATAAAACCTTCCATCATGCATATATGGCGCTGTATATTCAATATTCCTTAAACTCGGAACACGGAATTTCATCCAATCATTTTGATCAAGCGTCACCCGATATCGTCCCGCATCTTTGAACTGCGTATTATAATACATTCCTGTATTTCTAAAACTTTCATCTGTAAATAATGCTCCGCTATGGCAGGAAGCACATTTCTGCTGAAATAAATTCATTCCCTGCGTTTCTTCTGAAGTAAAATTTTCTTTTCCCTGTTTAAATCTATCATATTTCGAATCTGCGGAAATCATCGTCGCCATAAATTGTGACAACGCTTTCAACACTCTTTCTCCCGTAATACTTTCATCGCCATAAGCAGACTTAAATAATTTCTTATACTTAGAATCCGCGCTTAATTTTGAAATAACCTCAGGCATCGAACTATCCATTTCATCTTCGTTGGTTATTGGAATTATTGGCTGTTCATTTAAATTATGAATCACTCCGTCCCACATATATCGTTTTAAAAAGGCCATATTCTGAATCGGTGGCGCGTTTCTGATTCCAATTCGATCATCAACACCATGACTTACAGTATGCCCGTGATGGGTAAATGCATTTTCCTGAATATGACAGAAACCACATGAGATGGTATTATTTCGTGAAAGCTTGCCTTCATAGAATAATTTTCGTCCCAACTCTACTCCATTTTTGGTAATCGGATTTCCAGATTGATCGAAAGTCAATTCAGAAAAATAAGAAGGAAACTCTAAATTGTAAGCTTCGTCTTTTTCCAGCGGCTCTATCACCTCATCAGAACACGATGCAATACTTATAAAAGAGAAAAGAATCAATCCCGTTTTTACTATTTTAATCATTGTGAACGTGATCTACTTTAAACATCTTCGTTAAGTTATTGGTTACGCTCACCAAATGCTGACTAGAACCCATCATCATGTCATTGGTAGACGTCAAAGTAAGCGGAGTTTCTCCACTCAAATACTGATTAAGGTCTGCCAAAATATGAATAGAAGGCGTAATGGCATTGGTAACTCTTGCCGTCGTCGGAAGATTCAACGTAACTTCTCGGTAAAGATTAGGGGTGTTATTCGCTCCGGTGTTCCCCATGTTTCCGGTGTGATTCATAAATTCTGTAGTAGGAGAACTTGTTCCATATTTCCCTTCCAGTTTTACAAAAACATAACCTGCTGCCCAAGACCATGACATTCCTTTTTGCTTGGCCTTATTCCAAAATTCTGCCTGCCCGTCTTGTCCCAGCAGATAAGCATTTTGGCTAATTCCCAATCCGAATTTTATTTTTTTATAATTGTTTTTTGGAATTCCATTGAGGTTGAGGTAAATAATTCCAGCCACAGCATCCGCTTGATCCACGATAAAAGCGCCTTTGTCAGGATTATTTTCATTGTATTTAAACTCGTTTCCGTTTTCATCAAATAAACTGATGTTGCTCACTACATATTTTAAAGCAGAAAACTGATGCTTTTGTCCTTGCGAAGACGTTTGAGTGGTTTGATTTAAAACAATATCTCCCAAATTATTAAATCCGTTTTCAAATTTTATCTGAAGATTCCCCGGTGTTTCATTGGTTGAATCGTCGTTGTCATCATTATTTCGACAAGAAGTTAAAGTGAATAAAGTAATAACAATACAGAATAATGATAAAAATTTATAAATTTTCATTGTTGATTTTTTAAGTTGATTTTTTGAAATAGAAATATGAGTTGAATGAAAGAACATTCAATTTTCTCTTACCGCAAAAGACACAAAAGTTTTAACACTGTAGAATTTTAAAGTGAATACTTAACGCTTGAAAAGAACACTCAAGTTTTGAGAAAATCTTTGATTTTCATCTTTTGTGAACTTATTTTACGTAGGATTTAAACAGAAGCTTTTGTAACTTTTTTGAAAAAAAAATATATCTGAATGAAAGAACATTCAATTTTCTCTAACCGCAAAAGGCACAAAAGCTTTAACACTTTAGAATTTTAAAGTGAATACTTAACGCTTGAAAAGAACACTCAAGTTTTGAGAAAATCTTTGATTTTCATCTTATGTGTGAACTTATTTTACGTAAGATTTAAACAGAAGCTTTTGTAACTTTTGTGGTTAAAATAAGATTTGAAAAAATTAACTTAAAAAACCGGTGGTCTGAAAATAGAGGGTAAAAACAGAAAAGAATAGTCTGCTTTGTAGGAAAATTTGAAATCAAAAAGAGATATTTTCTCTGTGTTTTGAATTTCTGCAATGTCAGGAAGAATATAAATATCCAATAATTTCTGTCCTGAATTTTTTGTTTTGTTTAAAGGTGAAGAATCGGTATCATTTGTTTTTGCAAGCTCTTTGCTCAGGTAACATTTTCCGTTACAGTGAAGCTCGGGTTTGCTTTTGTTGATACATAAAACATTCGATATATAATCATAATTTACAGCATACTCCACCAATGGTACCAGAGGTCTGAATACCACAAATAAAGTGAGAAATATGCTGCAAATTAAGTTCATGAATTATTTCTTGCTTATTGCATCTTCATATCTTTGGCTTACTGATTTCCAGTTAAGCACATTCCAGATCGCGGTAAGATAATCTGCTCTTTTGTTTTGATATTTCAAATAATAAGCGTGCTCCCAAACATCAATTCCTAAAATTGGAGTTCCTTTTTCCTCTACAACATCCATTAAAGGATTATCCTGATTTGGTGTTGATGAAACGAATAATTTTCCGTTTTTATCTACAGAAAGCCAAGCCCATCCAGAACCAAAACGGTCTGCTCCAGCTTTAGCAATTTTTTCTTTGAAAGCATCCATGCTTCCGAAACTTTCAGTAATTGCTTTAGCTAATTTTGCTGAAGGCTGTGTATTTTTTTCAGGGGTAAGCATTGTCCAGAAAAGCTCGTGGTTGTAATGTCCACCCGCATTATTTCTTACAGCAGGAGTAGATTTCGAAGCTTGAGAAAGAATCTGAAATAAGGTTTGCTTTTCCTGTGGAGTTCCCGCAATGGCTTTATTCAAATTAGCCACATACGCTGCAGCATGTTTTGAATAATGAATCTCCATTGTCTGAGCATCGATAGAACCTTCCAACGCATTGTATGCATACGGTAAAGGCGTCTGTTTAAACTGTGCAAACGCAAACTGCGCCGCAAAAACTGCACTTAGAGCAGCTATTTTCATAATCTTCATAACGTTTTGTTTTTGTGGTTAAACAATATTATCTTTTGAGATGGAAGTTACTAAGTATTAATTACTTCAATCTTTTTACTTATTTATTTTAACAACTTCTTGATATCCTCTATCAAAATTTCTCTGTCAGGGTGATATTTGCCCGTCAATTTTGGAACCTTTCCCTCTGCATCCTCATAATTCAAACCAGAATAATATAAAATCGGCATATTATCCTTATTGTATCTGCATCGAATATTTCCTTCTTGGTCTACGAGAGCAATCATTCCACTATGGTTAAGATTTTCTCCTTCATCTTCTTTGTCACCTACATAAATATTGAATTGATCAGCCACCTTGCCAATATAATCTCTGTTCCCTGTTAAGAAATGCCAGTTGGGAGATTTCACTCCAATCCTTTTTGCGTGTTGCTTCAATAATTCGGGAGTATCATTTTCCGGATCTATACTTATAGAAACAATTCCAAAATCAGGATTATTAATCTCATCTTCAATCGCTCTCATATTGCTGTTCATCACAGGGCAAATGGTAGGACATCTGCTGAAGAAAAACTCCACCAAATATACTTTTCCAAGCATATCTTTATTCGTGATTTTCTTGTTGTTTTGATCAGTCAGTTCAAAATTAGGAACCTTCATTACCGTGTAAAGGCTCTTTTTAAAATAACTCATTCCGACCCCGATACCCAAGAAAAGTAAAGCAATAATAGCAAGCGGAATAATTACTTTTCGCTTTGCACTTTTATTGGTCTTATTATTTTTGGACATACTTCTCTGGATTTTTTTTGAATTCGTCCTTACAGTAAGCACTGCAAAAACCGTACGTTTTATTTTTATACACCGCTGTATCCTTCATGCCATCTTCAGTTTTCATATGGCAAATTGGATCTTCTGCGTTGGCAAATTTCGTGCTTTTAGCATTTGATTTTGAAGAGGCAGTACTCTTTTTATGCTTTACCTTAGGGACTTCCTGAGCACAAGACAATAGTGATATAGACAGAAATGCTGTCAAAATTATTTTTGATTTCATTTTAAATTAAATTGAAATTAATGTTAGTATTGAATGAAATTGATTAAGATTTAAACTAAATTTAATCATAAGCCTAGTTTGAACCATTAAGAATATTGAAGAAGGTAAGATTAATTAAGAAAATCATGTTGACTTTTAAGCATTCAAATTAAAGCGAAGCTATCCTTAATACTCTTAAAGACTTCATTAAAACTTAACGGTTGGAAATTAACTGTAAATTTTAGTCTAAAAATAAAACTTATGCTAAAGGAGGACGGAATATTCGGGATGAATATTCTGATATATGGAAATTAATGACACCTGAGTCAGGAATTCCTATTGAAATATCTGATAGGTTTTTATTGGAGAATGAAAGAATTTCGTTGGATAAAAAAACATCTAATCCCGCGATTTTAATATTTTGAGAATTGTTTGATTGCTTTTCTGTTTTTGCTAATTCTTTTTCGACATAGCATTTTCCTTTACATGTAGATTGAGGAACGTTTCTGTTTTCACAAAGATTTTTTACGATGTAATCATAGTTTATCGCATAATTCAGCAATGGCAAAACAGGTCGTAATGCAATGGTGAAAATAACGAATATGGAAATGAAAAACTTCAATGATCAATTCTGTTCTACAAATATACTACTGAAATTTGTTTTTATGATTGATTTATGATGAAAGTCATTTTTCTGGTTGGTGATTGTTTGTTGATGAAAGATTTTAATTTCCCACGGATTACACAGATTTTACAGATGATTGCGTATAATCTTTAAGTTTAATTAAATAAAATATGCATAAACATCTGTGAAAATCTGTGTAATCCGTGGGAGACAATTTTTAAAACTTCATTTTCTGAATTCTAACAGCATTTAAAATAGCGAGTAAAGCTACACCAACATCGGCAAAAACGGCTTCCCACATAGTAGCTAATCCTCCAGCTCCCAATACTAAAACAACCGCTTTTACTGCAAATGCAAGAATGATATTCTGCCAAACGATTTTTTTTGTCTGCTTTCCAATATTGATAGCCATTGGAATTTTGCTCGGCATATCGTCTTGGATTACGACGTCTGCTGTTTCAATCGTAGCATCACTTCCCAGTCCGCCCATTGCGATTCCTACATCGCTTAACGCAACAACTGGCGCATCATTTACTCCATCACCTACAAAAGCTACAGTTTGATTTCTCGCTTTGATCTCTTTTACTTTATTCACCTTATCTTCGGGAAGTAAGTCTCCAAAAGCATTTTGAATCCCCAATTGATCTGCCACAAATTTCACCACTGAAGTTTTGTCTCCACTCAACATGGTGGTTTGTACATTCAATGCTTTTAATTTATCTATCGTTAATTGAGCATCCGCTTTGATGGAATCTGCAATTGTAAGATACCCTACAAATTGTTTATCATAAGCAATGGCAATCAACGTATACACAATATTGTCAGGTTTGATGTCGTATTTGATATTGAACTTATCCAATAACTTAAAATTTCCTACCAATAAATCTTTCCCGTTGATCGTTGCTTTTAAGCCATGACCCGCAATTTCTTCCACATTTTCTAATTGAATAGAATGATCAATCTCTCCTACAAAATCATGAATCGCTGTTGCAACAGGATGAGAACTCTTACTTTCTAAGGCATTGACAAATTTTAGGATTTCATCTTTATTGAATTCAGTTTTAAAATCAACTTCCTGGACTTTAAAAACACCTTCCGTCATGGTTCCGGTTTTGTCCATAACCACATTTTGAACATTCGCCAAAACATCTAAAAAGTTGCTTCCTTTAAATAAAATTCCGTTTCGGCTGCCCGCTCCAATTCCACCAAAATACCCTAATGGAATGGAGATCACCAAAGCACACGGACAAGAGATTACCAAGAATACCAATGCTCTGTACAACCAATCTCTAAACTGATAATCGGCTACAAAAAAATAAGGTAACAACGTAATTCCGATTGCCAAAAACACAACAATTGGTGTATACACTTTGGCGAATTTTCTTATAAATAATTCGGTCGGAGCTTTTTGAGCGGTTGCATTTTGAACCATCTCCAAAATTTTGCTCAGCTTGCTATCTTTATATGCCGTTGTTACTTTTACCTGACTCACCGTATTGAGATTGATCATTCCCGCTAATACCGTTTCTCCTTTTATTTTGGTATCCGGTTTACTTTCTCCGGTAAGCGCAGAAGTATTAAATGAGGCTTTTTCAGACAGCAATTCACCGTCCAGTCCAAGTTTTTCACCAGATTTTAACTGAATGATTTCTCCAATATTTACCTTTTCTGCTTTTACAATTTCAGGTTTTCCATCTTTCAAAATGGTAACCTCATCGGGACGCTGATCGAGTAAAGATTTGATATTACTTTTTGCTCTGGTCACCGCCATCGCCTGAAAAACTTCGCCCACAGAATAGAAAAGCATTACAGCAACCCCCTCAGGATATTCTCCTATTGAAAAAGCACCTACGGTTGCAATTCCCATTAAGAAAAACTCTGAAAACACATCGCCTTTAGTGATGCTTCCGTACGCTTCTTTTAATACAGGAAGTCCTACCGGAATATAAGCAATCAGGTACCAAACTAAGCGAACCCAGCCTGTGAACCAACTGGTTTTAATATAATTATCTAAAGCAATTCCTATTAATAATAAAGAAAAAGAGATGATCGCAGGAAGGAACATCTGAAACGTAGATTGATCTCCTGTATCATGAGAATGGTCGTGGTCGTGACCTTCATGACTATGATTGTGCTCTTTTTTCGGTTTTGTACTGCAACACTCTTCCATAACTGAATAATTTTAATCAAAATTAGGTCTAAACTTAATGCAATACTATTGCAAACTTTCCAAACAATTTTCACAGATTCCTTTGGCAAAAAGCCTGATCTCATCAATCCTGAAATTCGTCTGAACATTTTCAGGAAAAGAAATATCTTCTTTACAGGTGGTCTGTTTACAAATCTTACAGTAAAAATGAAGATGCCAGTCTTTATGCGTACTTTCATCGCATCCATCGTGACAAAGCTTATATTTTGTCGTGGTATTTTCCTGTATGCTGTGAACAATTCCTTTTTCTTCAAAAGTTTTTAATGTTCGATAAATTGTAGTTCGGTCGGCATTATCAAAATAATTTTCAATTTCTGACAATGACAAAGCAGCTTCCTGAGAACTCAAAAAATCATACACCAAAATCCTCATGCTTGTAGGCTTGGTATTTTTATCTATTAATTTATTTTCAATGTCTTTTTTCATAATATTTGAAAATTAATGTTCATGTTCTCCAGAGTTTGTAAGCTTAGCATTAATAAAAAACGCTCCTTTTGTTGCGATTTTTGTGCCTTCCGGAATAGATTTCACAGGCGTAATTGCTGTATACCCCATTTCTGAAGTTCCTTTTACCACTTCTATCCTCTCAAAGTTAACGGTTTTTTCATTGTGTTTCTCCTGAGATTTTTCATCTTTATGATCTTCTGTCTTTTTATCACTCACAAGAAAAATATAGTCTTTCCCGTCAGCACTTGTAATGGCTGTGTTCGGCACTGCAGACATTAATTTATTATCTAAACTTATTACCGCAGTAGCATTCATTCCATCAATCAAACCGTTTTTATTTCCTTTCACTTTACAATGAATCGGAATGGTTTTACTTTGATTTTCAAAAGCTGTTCCAATGCTGTATACCTCAGCGTCATATTCTTCTACCGGATTATTAGTTAACGTAAAATGAATTTTCTGTCCCACTTTTATCGACGGTAAATCTTTTTCAAAAACCTGTAAATCGAGATGCAAAGAACTGTTGTCAACAATTTCTGCAACAGGTGATGAAACATTAATATAACTTCCAATCTGTAATAAAATATTACTGATTGTCCCGCTAATTGGCGCTGTAACAGCAAGTCCGGATCTTAAGTTTTGGTTGGAAACATTTCCAGGGCTGATTCCCATCATCTGAATCTGTCTTTGCAAAGAAGCTCTTTTTGTTCTTAACGTTTTTAACTCTGCATCCGCATTTTGTAGATTTTTTTTAGCTCCGGCATCGTTATCGAAAAGTTCTCTCTGTCTTCTGTATTCCTGTTCTGCAAAAGTGATTCTGCTTCCTGTTGTTAAATAATCTTCCTGCAATTGAATGAACTCAGGGTTGGCAATCGTAGCAATTACCTGCCCTTTTTTTACAAAATCTCCGACCTGAACATTCAATGTCTTAATGACGCCTCCATATAAAGAAGTTGCACTGGCTTTATTATTATTGGGAACACTCAATCCTCCATTGGCTTTAACGACAGAAGTAAGCTCTTTCATTTCAATTTGTCCTAACGAAATCCCCACCGCATTCATTTGCTCTTGCGTGAGTTCTGCAAGCTCCGAACTTTCATGTTCTGAATGTTCTTCAGTTTTCTCTTTTGGTTCTTCTTTCTTTTCAGATTTCCCACAACTCGTTAGAAATAATGACAGAAGAATAAGTATGATGATATTAAATTTGAATTTCATTTTATTTGTTGATTAAAGAATTAATGTTGACAACAGTTTGATTTACCTGCTGAATAGATTGCAAATATTTCAGTTCGATATTGGTTGCTGTTTGAAGCGCAAACAAATATTCTACATAAGAAATCTCTCCTGTTTTATAACCTAACTGAGCGGCTTTTACAATACTTTTCGCATTAGGAACTGCCTGATCTATATAATATTGATATTGTTGAAGATCTTGCTGATATTGACTGAACGAATTTTTTAGTTGAGTATCCAGCTGTTGCTGCTGAAACTTCGCGTTCTTTTCTTCCATCTGCTTTTGGTAATCCAACGACTTTATTCTTGCTTTTGTAGCACCGAAAGTCAATGGAATAGCCACTCCAACGGTCACTGCATTGAATCTATTCTCAGACCCATAATATTTTTCCTGTCCATTTAAAGTATGAAAACCTATCAACGACTGATTGGTATATCCAATACTGAAATCTGGTAATCCCTGTGCCTTTTCAACATTTTTATTCTTTTCCAACACTTCCATATTCTGCTTAAAAATCTGGATCGAAGGATGATTTTCAACCGTTGCATTGTCTAAAAGGTATTCAACTTTTAAAGGTTCATATTTTTGAGAATCCGGAATGGAAATATCTTCATCTGTATTTAATAAGGTCTTTAAATTTTTATAGGCATTATTCAGATACACCTTATTCTGCTGAAACAAAAGATTGATCTCTCCTTTCTGTGTTTCCGCGGTGTTGATTTCTATTTTCTTAATATCTCCTGCTTTAAATCTCACCGTTGCAATTCTGATAAAATCGCCATACAAACTATCGAGGTATTGCAGTTTTGATTGATTGTACTGCAAATATTCAATCTGATAAAAATAAGATCTTACCTGTTTGATCAATTCATTTTCAGTAACCTGTTTTTCAATCTTTTTGGTTTTAATCTCTTCCTGAATTAATTCCTTTCTGGCTTTAAACAAAGTGGGAAACGGAATCGTTTGGGAAATAGAAAAAGACTGGTCAAATTTCGGGCTGTTGTATTGTCCGAGCTGTGCACTGAAATCCAACTTAGGAATTTCTTTCGCCGTTGGCTTCAATGCCTCAGAAGACTGAACACTTAAATCCTTGGCTTTTATGGAAGGGTTATTTTCCTGTAACAATTCTATCGCCTGATTCAAAGAAATTTCTCTTGAATTTTGAGCTTTCAAATTTTGACCTAACAATAAAGTTCCTATTAAAATGATTACTGTTAAAGGCTTTTTCAACAATTTATCTTTAATATTAATTTTAGAATTAAAAATAATATATAACATCGGCAATACAAACAAAGTAAGGAAAGTTGCGGAGAGTAATCCGCCGATAACAACCGTCGCTAAAGGCTTCTGAACCTCTGCTCCCGCGCTTGTACTTATTGCCATTGGTAAAAATCCGAAAGAAGCTACCGTTGCTGTCATTAAGACAGGTCTTAATCTGGTTTTTGTTCCTTCAATTACTCTTTTAAACACATCGGTAATGCCATCTTTTTCTAATTGATTGAATGTTCCGATCAATACAATTCCGTTAAGAACTGCCACTCCGAACAATGCGATAAAACCAATTCCGGCACTGATACTGAAAGGCATCCCTCTCAACAAAAGAGCAAAAATACCACCGATCGCACTCATCGGAATCGCCGTAAATATCAAAGTTGCCTGTTTGAAAGAGTGAAATGTAAAATACAGCAGCATAAAGATCAAGAGAAGCGATACCGGAACGGCAATCATTAGTCGTTGACTTGCTTCTTTTAAGTTTTCAAACTGGCCACCGTACGTGAAATAATATCCTGATGGAAGTTTTACCTCTTTTGTGAGTTTTCCCTGAATATCTTTCACTACACTTTCTACATCTCTTCCTTTCACATTAAATCCAACGACAATTCTACGTTTCCCAGCTTCACGGCTGATTTGTGCAGGTCCCAATTTATATTCAATATTTGCTACCTGAGATAATGGAACCTGAGTTCCGGTATTGGTTGGAACCATTAAATTACTCACATCATCAATATCTGTTCGATACAAGCTGTCTAATCTTACCACCAAATCAAAACGTCTTTCATTTTCAAAGATCTGCCCGGCAGTTTTACCTGCAAATGCTGTACTTAAAACGTTGTTAACATCTTCAACATTCAATCCATAATTGGCAATTCTTGTTCTGTCATACGTTACATTAATTTGCGGAAGTCCGCCCACTCTTTCCACCTGTGGAGAAGTTGCTCCCTGTACATTTTGAATGACTTTGCTCACTTTATCGGCATAAATAGAAAGTGTATCCATATTTTCACCGAAGATCTTTACCGCAACATCTTGTCGAATTCCTGTCATCAATTCATTAAAACGCATTTGAATCGGCTGATTCGCTTCAAAGAAAACTCCGGGAATTACTTCCAGCTTTTCTGTAATTTCATCTGATAATTCAGTGTACGATTTTTTTGATTTCCATTCTTTTTGAGGTTTCAAGACAATGATTAAATCCGTGGCCTCTGGTGGCATCGGATCTGTAGGAACCTCAGCAGAACCTGTTTTTCCAACGACCATTTTCACCTCATCAAATTGTTTAATCAATCGGGAAGCTTGCATGGAAGTTTCAATACTTTGGCTTAATGAACTTCCCTGTGGTAAAATACAATGAAAGGCAAAATCTCCTTCCTGCAACTGTGGAATAAACTCCCCACCCATTCTGCTAAAAATCAATGCTGAGATTGAGAATAAAACAACGGTAAGTCCAACAATCACATATTTAATTTTAATAGCTTTCTGTAATAAAGGTTGATATATTTTTTGCAACCAATTCATCATTTTATCCGAAAAATTTTCTTTGTGAGATGTTTTCTTTGAAAGGAAAAGCGCGCACATCATCGGAATATAAGTCAGTGAAAGAATCAATGCTCCCAAAATTGCAAAACCTACTGTTTTAGCCATTGGTGAGAACATTTTACCTTCAATTCCTACCAACGTAAGAATCGGAATGTATACAATCAGGATGATGATTTCTCCAAAAGCAGCACTTCCACGAATTTTTGAGGCCGATAGAAAAACTTCTTCATCCATCTCGCTTTGCGTTAATCTCTGAACGGATTTTCTTAATCCTAAATGATGCAAAGTAGCTTCAACAATAATTACCGCTCCGTCTACAATCAATCCAAAATCGATCGCTCCCAAACTCATTAAATTGGCACTTACTCCAAAAACATTCATCATTCCCAAAGCAAATAATAAGGACAAAGGAATTGCCGAAGCTACAATTAATCCTGCTCTGAAATTTCCAAGAAATACAACTAAAACAAAAATAACGATTAGTGCTCCCTCAATTAAATTCTTCTCAACCGTACTGATTGCTCGATCTACCAAATCTGTTCTGTCTAAAAATGGTTCGATCACAATATCTGCCGGCAACGATTTCTGAATGGTCGGAATTTTTTCTTTAATTCTATTCACAACATCATTGCTATTTGCCCCTTTCAACATCATCACCACTCCACCAACAGCATCGGTTTGTCCGTTATACGTCATCGCTCCGTAACGCGTTGCATGCCCAAAACGAACATCTGCTACATCTTTAATAAAAACAGGAATATTCCCTGTATTTTTTACCGCAATATTTTTAACATCTTCAATTGAAGTTGCCAAACCAATTCCGCGAATAAAATACGCATTCGGTTTTTTATCAATATAAGCTCCGCCCGTATTCTGATTGTTTTTTTCAAGAGCTGTGAAAATATCGGCAACGCTTACTCCCATTGCTTTTAGTCGATTGGGATTCACGGCCACTTCATATTGTTTCAACTCTCCCCCGAAGCTATTGACCTCAGCAACGCCTTCTGTTCCGTATAACTGTCGAGAAACAATCCAATCCTGCATCGTACGCAGATCTTTCGCATTGTATTTTTTTTCACTTCCTTTTTTAGGATGCAAAATATATTGATATACTTCTCCCAACCCTGTGCTCACGGGTGCCAATTCGGGAGTTCCAATTCCTTTAGGGATATTTTCTTCCGCCTGCTTTAATCTTTCGTTAATTAATTGACGGGCAAAATAGATATCTACTTTATCTTTAAATACAACCGTAATCACCGATAATCCGAATCTTGAAATACTTCGGGTTTCTTCTATATCAGGAACCGTCGCAATACTCTGTTCAATGGGGAAAGTGACTAATTGTTCTACTTCCTGTCCTGCCAACGTAGGGCAAACCGTAATAATCTGTACCTGATTATTGGTAATATCCGGTACGGCATCAATGGGTAATCTGGTGGCACTCCACCCTCCCCAAATGATCAAAAGCAAAGTCATTATACCAATAATGATCTTGTTTTGGATACTAAATTTTATGATTTTATCTAACACAAATTGAGATTTAATTTGTGATTGTCTGCTTTTTAACTCAAAGAGCGCTAAGTTTTTTTGACAAACTAACTGGTTTTAAGTTCGCAAAGGCGTTTCACTCAGCAAAGTTATCAAAGAGACAATCTGTTAATTTTAATTGAGAATATTTTACATTCCATTATTTTTTTTAAAATAAAGATGCTTTTCTTCTAAACCTCATAGGTTTTGAAAACCTATGAGGTTTGATAGCGTTGAAGTGCAAAAATATCATGAATACCTCTGCAACGATATTGCAAAGTTTCACGAAATATTTAAAATCAATACATTAAATCTTAGGAGGTTGCCAGATATGGTCGTACACCTGATAGGCAAAATTGTTTTTTTGAAATAGAATTTTCTTTGAAAAATAGGTTTGAATCTTTTGAGGAATATTCATCGAAACATCCATCTTAAAAGCCGTAACCGTAATCTGACAGCAATTACAAACGCACAACGGAGAGCAGATATCTCCTTTGTCTTTTGAATGAGATTCGTCAATATGTAAAGATAATAATGTCTTGTCAGAACCTGATTGTTTACGTATGTCTTCACACGGCATTACGGATAACACCACGAAATACATCGCTAAAATCAGTCTGAATAGGTTCATTGTGACAAAGATAGAGATTTTTCATCAATGGAAAAGTCATTTACCTGATGATTGTTGCATTTTATCATTTGAGAAATACGGTTCTTTTGGTATTGAATAGCACCATGACCACTCATGGAAAATAAATAATGCTATTTTTAAATCTAAATTACTGTGACTATTTATTAAATTTGTAAAAACGCACATTTACTCACTCAAGCAATGCAAAACAAATACTCCGCTTACCCCTATATTTCCTTTTAATATTGGGTATTATCTACTTTTTATCCATTGGAAAAGATCCAGCTTTAGGTGACACTTTAGGTTTCACCATACAAGGTTACCAAGGATTTGCATTTGAATCGAACGCGACTAATCACTTCTTATTTTCTAATATTTTAGGCTTAGCTCATAAGATTCTACCGTTTATTAATGTACATATTCTTTTTGTCTGCATCTGTATTATTTCAGGGGTACTGGCTTTATTTTATTTAAGAAAATTATTACTCTTACTAGATATTTCTGAAAAATCATCTCTAATGTGTATTATGCTATTAGGGCTTTCATTTACATTTTGGAGGCAAGCCGTCATTACAGAGGTTTATACATTCTATCTACTATTTGTTATTTTATTTTTAATTAATGTATTTAAATTCCTCAAAGAAAAGGATATTAAATATTTCTATTACCTATCTATATTTTTAGGCATTCTTTTTTTAATTCATATTCAGACCATCCTTTTTGGTCCATTATATTGTTTCTTGCTTTTTAAAAACTTTAAACTTCTAAAGAAACATATTATTTACGGAGGTCTTATTACGCTTATTTTATTTTCAATTCTATTAATTCCTGTAGCACTTGGACGCCATTCATTAGTCGCGATATTCACCGATAATGCGTATGAAAACTCTCTTTTTGATTACGACCCTTCAACGATTTTTAAAAGCATCATCAAGAATTTAGGAATCCTGGGATACAATTTTTTATTTTTCAGTGTGTTTATTTTTTGGGGAGTAAGAAATAAAAAATACCTAAGCTACGTTCTTTTCGGGGCTCTTCCTTTTCTGTTTTTCTGTATTAAACATAATGTATCAGACGTCCATGTTTTCCAGCTTGTTCCTTATATTTTTATTATTATTCTCATAGGACAAGGATTAGATAGATTTCCTAAACTTCCATTACTATTACCCGTTATACTTCCTATTTTCTATTTTGCCTCTTTTAAAATTGTACAAGGAACCTCTATCGGAAAGAATTTTGAGAAAGAAAAAGGTTTTAAAGGCGGAACAGAATACATGCTATATCCACCTTTAAATAACAGCCCAGATTTAAATTCTATCTTAAAAAACTACAAAAAAGTTCATTATACGAGAAACCCGGACTAGAGGAAATGTATCCTTTAATGATTCAATGGGAAGAAATTAAAAAGAAAAATAATTATTAAATTGAAATAGATTAATTATCAAAAACTATCTATTTCAATGAACTTAAAAATTACATTAAAAAGTCAATTACAGGCTTTAAGAGAATTAATCATAATTAGTATAATCTATTTTGTACTTATGTATTTCTTATATGTAAACACCGAATTTGATCTATTCAAAATCTGGCTATTCTGTAGGAAAAGCATTCTTTAACAACTTTCAATATACCTATAACCATATCCAGACACAACTGGCAAAACCATAATCTATGAAAACACTTACTTATTTATTTTGGAGCTTGAAAAAATATCATGAAAAAGTTTGGTTAACAAAGGGACAGTATAATTGGACGATATTAGTTTTTAGTCTCCCCTATAATATTCCTATAATGCTTTTTTCGGGAGCCTTTGTTCAGGTATTTATTAACCCCTATTTAGAAATGGAGATATTGCGAATAATAATATTTTTATTATTTACTTTATTAATTTTCTTTTTATTAGCGCAGCCTTTGAAAATTTTTTTTCCAAAGAAGAAGATAGAAAATTCGATTTACACTAGAAAAGAGGTGAAAAAATATCGGATGAATATTTTATATTTTACCATCGGTTTTTTTGTTTTGATTGCTTTAGCATTTGTATATATTAGATATACAAAATAGTAGTTTTTTTATAAACGCTTATCTAATTAGCAATCATAATCCCACCCTTGTCAATCGTTCAATAAGTGAATTGACCAAAATAAGATACTTTAAGACAACAAAAAATCCCTTGATCATTTCAAGGGATTTTTGCTAGCAATATATTTCAATTATAAAAAAATTACAAATTCGGGTTATTCTCCACCTCCTTCTGCGGAATAGAAAACAAATAATACTTACTATTTGGAGCAAAAGAAGTCTGGTCCGGGAAAGCATAAATGGTGTGCCCTCTTCCATTAACTGTTTTTACTACCCCAGCTGGAGTTGTAATCTGAACTGGAATTGATGATCCATCTGCATTGGCATAAGGTTTTCTAGCCACCGTTCCTTGGGTTCTGATAATATCAGACAAAGAGAAACCTTCCCCAAATAATTCTTTTCTTCTTTCGATCAACACTTCCTTAATCACATCATTTTGTGCTAAAGATCCGTTGTATTGATTGGCGTTTCTTGCTAATTTTAATTGATTTAATACTGTCACCGCATTCGTAACATTTCCGTTTCTGGCGTCAGCTTCGGCTTCAATTAAATACATTTCAGCAGCTCTCATGTAGACAATATCCGCAATCAGATTGGCTTTAAATTTAAACTTAGCATATCTCAAAAGTCCTTCCCTTCCAGGATTTCCATCCCATGAGAATAAAGAATATCTGATATCATTGGTGTCAAACAGATTTTTAAAGTATGGATCCGCCATGAAACTATAATAATAACTTCCCGAAGACGAAACATCTAAAAAGTGGAATGCATAACTTTCACTTGACTGCTCTTGTGTTTGACCATGCCCCCAGATCCATTCTCCATTGCTGATGTCATTAAATCCGTCTTTGTATTTTTCGGTAGTCATTAAAGCATATCCATTTCTGGCAACCTTTGCAGCGGCAGCGGCTTTCGTCCAGTCTCCGGTGTTCAAATAGGTTCTAGCCAATAATCCATTCACTACCGATCTATCAATTTTATCTTTATTGTTTCGGGTATAATTTTGCAATAACTGGTTAGCATCCGTTAAATCACTTTTAATCAACGTATAGATCTCCTCTAAACTCGCTCTTTTATTAGGCTTTGAATTCGTGGTGGTAGGTTCCGTATAAATGGGAGCCGTTAATGCTGTTTTATCTTTCAAATAACTTAATTGGTAAAAACTAGCCAAGTTTAAATAACAAAAAGCACGTAATGTTTTTGCCTGACCTTTCACCTGATTTTTCTTGTCCTGACTCCCTTCTGCAGCATCAATTTTTGTAATCACATTATTCATGTTATTGATGGTAGAATACAGCAAGCTCCAGATAAAAAGTGGGCGACCTCCTGTATTGTTCACTAGGTCTGTAAAAGCATAAGCACCTGGAAATCCATATTTATTGGTCAACACCGCTACATCACTTCCCATCGCATCACTTGTTCTCAATACGGTTGAATACCCGATGTTGGCATAGTTGGTTCCGTCATCATTAAATTTTGCCCACGTTCCGTTAATTACCGTTTCAGCATTATCTGCTGTTTTAAAAACTTCTGCTTCATTGGCTTGATTCGTTGGAGCTGTTTCCAGATCATTTTCACAACTGACAATTGAAACTAAGGCAATAAAAGCAAAGGATATATATTTTAATTTTTTCATTGTTTAAATTTTAAAGAGATTAAAGAGTCGCCTGAATTCCAAAAGTTATTGTTCTCATCGCAGGATATCTATAGTAAGTGGTTCCATCCAATGCTTGCTCAGGATCCATTCCTTTATGGTTGTAGAACGTCAGAAGGTTTTCTCCCTGCAGATAGATTCTGAATTTTTTCAATCCGATTTTTTCAAAATAATCCGATGGCAGCGTGTAACCAATACTTACATTTTTCAATCTTGCATAGGTTGCAGAATATAAAAATCTTGAAGAAGCCGTTGTCCAGTTATTTGTTGTGGTACTTAAACCAGGAACATCTGTATTTGGATTTTCAGGTGTCCATCTGTTTAGTATTTCAGCACTCCAAGATCTTCCACCAAGATTCCCACTTGACATAATAGATGTATAATCTGTATCTAATATTTTTCCTCCTATTCTGAAAGTTAATAATGCTGATAAATCAAAGTTTTTATAATTGATACTCGTGGTAAGCCCTCCCATTAATTTTGGAAGTGCAGAACCCTGAAGCTCTCTTGTTGCCTCTCCTACTACTGAAGTTGTACCTTCTACCGTTTGTCCGTTTGCATCTGTTTTAATGGTTTTCCACAATGGTTTCCCGTTACTAGGATTTACACCAACCCAAGTCGGAAGATAAAAATCATACACTGAACCTCCTTCCGTTAAAAGCTTTGTTCCGCTAATGATTGACGCTTTAGGTAATTTTGTTATTTTATTATTTAATGTGCTTAAATTCACATCAACATTCCATTCAAAATCTTCTGTTTTAATTGGGGTAGTAAACAATGAAAATTCAAAACCTGTATTTTTTAATGTCCCGATATTAGCCTGAAAACTACTAAATCCTAAAGATGGAGCCAAAGGCGTGTCAAATAAAAGATCCTGACTTTTACGTTCAAAATATTCTACATTTCCTTTAATCCTATTGTTAAGAATAGCGAATTCTAATCCTAGATTTAGGTTAAGATTGGTTTCCCATTTCAATTCAGGCGTCGGAAGCTTGCTTGCTACAGTTCCTGGTTCACCTAAATTATTATAGAACGTGTATAAGCTCTGATAAGCATAATAAATACTTTGGCTGCCTCTCATGATTTTATCATTTCCCTGTCCACCGTAACTTGCACGAAGCGTCAATTGATTGAAGAAATTTAAATCTTTAATAAAATTTTCATTCGATGCTTTCCAAGATCCTCCTACTGACCAGAAAGTTCCCCATCTGTTTTCGGGTGCAAATCTTGAAGAACCATCAGATCTTACTGATCCTGAAACGAAATATTTATTGGCATAATCATATTCTACTTTGCCTAGGAAACTTAATAAACTTAGTTTATCACTATTTCCACTAAATCCTCCTAACAAGGCAGCAGCATCCGGCTCATAGTAATACGGAAGAGAAAACTGACTTCTATTTCCTGAAATTGTTTGATAGTCGTACTTATAAAATTCCTGACCAGCCAAAAGGTTAATATGATGCTGACCGAATTTTTTATCATATGTTAAAATATTACTTGTTGTGTAAGAAAGCGTTCTGGAATTAGTTCTCGTTACCGAACCACCAATTTCCGTTCCCTGTCCCAATAATGGGTTGGTATAATAATGACCGTTATAGTTCACCAAATCAACAGAAAAACTCGACTTAAATTTTAGTTCAGGTAAAAATGTAAAATCTAGAAACCCTTTTCCAGAAAAGTTATCCTCTTTATTTTCGTTTTTATCTAAAGGCAATGTTGCTGCTAAATTCTGATTTTGTAAAGCATTGGATGGTCTGTATTTTCCAAAGTCGAAAATATTATTCCCACTGGCATCCAACCTATAACTTCCATCGCCGTTTCTTTCGTAATAAGGATAAAATGAAGGAATACTACGTCCCACATTAATAATATTATCCGAACTTGAATCTGATGAAGGCGGAGCTTGTTGTATGCTATTTGTATAACTTAAGTTTGCCCCAACATTCAGCCATTTTTTAACTTCAGAATTTAATTTTAATCTCGTGCTGTATTTTTTAAAGCCTGATTCAATAGCAACTCCTTTATCATCCAAATACCCTAAGGAGAAATAATAATTACTTTTATCACTTCCACCACTGAAATCTAAATCTACTTGATTTCTTGCCGCAGTTCTCTGAAGAACATTCGCCCAATTATCATCCCATAAAGCTTTTGCACCGGGTAATAATTTTCCGTCTGTTCCTACAGGTTTTGCAAAATTTGAACCGTAAGGATTAATTCCTAAGCCATTGCTTCCTGAAATTAAAGCATCACTCGCCATTTGAGCGGCCTGTTGTGGAGCAATTTGATTGGCAACAAAACCATTTCTCAACGCTTCCCAATACAATTCAAAATACTGGTCAGTCGTTACTTGTTTATAATCTCTCACAGCTCTTGAAGAGAATCCCTGACTTATATTAAAATTAATACGCGACTCTCCTTTTTTACCGGATTTTGTTGTAATGATAATAACCCCGTTTGCTCCTCTTGAACCATATAAAGAACTTGCGGTAGCATCTTTCAACACACTGATTGATTCAATATCATTCGGGCTAATGGCATTCAGGTTTCCATCAAAAGGAAGTCCGTCTACCACATATAATGGATCGCTGGATGCACTCACAGAACCAATTCCTCGAATACGAACAGAGGCTACGGCACCGGGTTGTCCAGAAGCACTTACCGCCTGAAGTCCGGCAACCTGCCCTTCCAAAGCTTTTGTAATATTCGTAACCGGTCTGTTGTTGATTTTATCACTTGAAATGGTTGCCACAGAACCTGTGTAACTATTTTTTTTAGCTTTTCCGTAAGCTACCACTACCACTTCATCAATCTCCTTTTCACGAAGGGTATCTTTTTTTGTTTCCTGACCATGTACACTGGCAATTCCTAAGAAAAATACAGCAACTGGTGGAATCCAAATTTTAGAATTAATTAAACTTTTACCAATCATAATCAATTTTATTTATCAAATATTAAAAACTAACCCTTTATAGAAAAGTCAGCAAAAGTCATCGATAAATACGATTAACCAAATGCTTATTTTTCCTTTAAAGGCTGAATGTAACACCTTGCGCAACGCAGGTTGTTAAGACTTCACAGGGTCAGTTCCCTCCATCTTTCTTTATAAGCCGATCGAAATATGTTTGCAAATCTAAAAACAATTAGTCTACAAAACAAGTAGACTTTAATATTTTTAATGATAATTTGATAAAAATTATGTTAATAAAAACTTAAAAACCACTAAAATAAGCACTTAAGAAAATTATTGATTTTGTAAATATGAGAAATATCATTAAAAATAATACAAAGCATCATTTCCAATTAAAATCAAAAATTTGAGTCTTAATTGAAAAAACTTTTTAAATTTATACTATGAAAATTTTAATTGTAAACGGTCCCAACCTGAATCTTTTAGGAACAAGAGAACCAGAAATTTACGGAACACTTTCTATGGAAGATTATTTGGAAAATTTAAAATCTGAATTCCCTTCTCATGAATTAGAATATTATCAATCGAATATTGAAGGAGAAATCATTAACAGACTTCAGAAGGATGATTTTGAGGCGTTGGTCATTAATCCTGGCGCTTACACGCATTATTCTTATGCAATTGCTGACTGCTTAAAGAATATTCAAAAGCAAAAAGTGGAAGTTCACATTAGTAATATCTACAAAAGAGAAGAATTTCGTCAAAAATCTGTGACAGCTGCCTACACTGATGCTGTTTTATCCGGCTTTGGAATGGATGGATATAGATTGGCGATCTTGAGTTTTAAATCATGATTTAAAATCCCACAAATTTCACAAATTTTCACAGATTAAAACATAACGTAAACATCTGCGTAGATCTGTGAAATCTGTGGGAAAATTTATATTGAAATAAAAAAACCTCATCAATTGATGAGGTTTTCTATTTTTAGTTTGTTGTCTGTTGTTGTAATTGAGGTCCTGAAGCAATAAGCTTTTTCCCTTCTTCTGTATTACAATACTGATCAAAGTTTTTGATGTATCTTGAGGCAAGATCTTTTGCTTTCTCTTCCCACTCAGTAACTTCGTTGTATGTATTTCTAGGATCTAAAATACCTTCAGAAACGTTTGGTAATTCTGTAGGAATCTCCAAGTTCATGATAGGAATTCTAGTTTTAGGAGCATTTTCAATTGATCCATCAATGATCGCATCAATAATCGCTCTTGTATCTTTTAAAGAAATTCTCTTTCCGGTACCATTCCATCCAGTATTTACCAAATAAGCTTTAGCACCGTGTTCCTTCATTTTACCAATCAATGTTTTAGAATACATTGTTGGGTGTAATGTTAAGAACGCTTCACCAAATGCAGGTGAGAATGATGGTTCAGGAGAAGTAATTCCTCTTTCAGTTCCGGCTAATTTTGAAGTATAACCGCAAAGGAAGTGATATTGAGCTTGGTTTTCATCTAAAACAGAAACCGGAGGCAATACTCCGAATGCATCAGCAGAAAGATAAACAATCTTACTTGCGTGGCCTGCTTTTGAAGGCAAAACTATTTTATTGATATGATAAATCGGATAAGAAACTCTAGTATTTTCTGTGATTGATCCGTCAGTATAATCAGATACTCCGTTGTTTACCACAACGTTTTCAAGAAGCGCATCTCTTTTAATCGCTCTGAAAATATCCGGTTCTTTTTCTTCAGAAAGGTCAATAACTTTAGCATAGCAACCACCTTCGTAGTTGAATACTCCATTGTTATCCCAACCGTGTTCGTCATCACCGATCAAATATCTTTTAGGATCTGCAGATAATGTAGTTTTTCCTGTTCCAGAAAGTCCGAAGAAAAGAGCAACATCTCCCTCTTCACCTACGTTTGCAGAACAGTGCATAGAAGCCATTCCTTTCAATGGAAGGTAATAGTTCATCATTGCAAACATTCCTTTTTTCATTTCTCCACCGTACCAAGTACCACCAATAATCTGAAGTTTTTCAGTAAGGTTGAACATTACGAAGTTCTCAGAATTTAATCCTTGCTCTTCCCAGTTCGGGTTTGTAGTTTTAGATCCGTTGATTACAGTAAAATCCGGCTCTCCGAAGTTTTCTAACTCGTAGTGAGAAGGACGGATGAACATATTAGTAACAAAATGCGCCTGCCATGCAACCTCTACAATAAATCTTACTTTAAGTCTAGTATCTGCATTCGTTCCACAGAAAGCATCTACAACATAAATTTTCTTAGAAGTTGAAAGCTGGTTCAACACTAATTCCTTACAAGACTGGAAAATTTCCGGAGAAGTTGGTAAATTTACTTTACCATCCCAGAAAATCGTGTCTTTTGTAACATCATCCTGTACAATGTATCTATCTTTAGGAGAACGACCTGTGAAAATTCCTGTTTTTACTGATACCGCACCAGATTCTGTAAGCTCTGCTTTTTCAAAGCCTTGGTTTTCAGGAGAAATTTCAGCTTGATATAACTCTTCATAAGAAGGATTATATTGTATTTCATAGTCTCCTTTAATCCCTAATTTTTCTAAATCTTGGATGATTTTAGCGTGTTTCATTTTACTTATATTTTCTATTTCTTTTTTGGGTTCAACAAAATTAATATTAATTAATTGTTAAAGGTGGTTTAAATATAATGATATAAGTCAGATTGGCAAATAAAAAAACCTCTTTGTAAAATACTGATTACAAATTAATTATCTCATGCCATTCAAAAACAGTCGTAAAACCTTTTCCCCAAAAATAGTCCTTAAAGCCGTCAAATTTGGCACTCATGACAAAATCTCCGCCCCAAGCGCCCAAACTTTTCACAAATGAAGGGCAATCTTCGAAAAACTTTTGTTTAACTGTAGGAATTTCAAGAAAATTAGCTATTTTTTGCTCATGAATCACCATTAGTTGAGAAAATTTTTCCAATTCACTGCATAACAAAATATTCTTTGTGAGATTCGAAAATTCATCAACCAGTTTTTGAGACTTTGTTTTTGACTTGTAAAAATTGATTCCTTCGCGGCTATCTTGCTTTTGATTGAGGTGAATAAAAATAAGCTCATTTTTAAAAGAAGGGTTAAAATTTACCTTCTCATATTTGATCTCAGGTTTACTTTGAAAAAGGATGGCAGATTTCTCTTTAGCAACTGCAATATCGTAACCGCTTCCTCCCAAACTGATAGAGTTTAAATGAAAAGGATCTATTTCAGCCCATTCCGCAAGATTATTCATCAGCGTAGAACTACTTCCAAGACCATAATCGGCCTGGAACTGAAGGTTTGTTTTTAAATGATAAGAATGTGTGCTTTTGAATTTGGTTTCAGAAAGACTCTGAACATTTTTTAAGGTTTTTAAGATAAATTCAGCACTAGAAGTAATGTTGGTTTCTATGACCTGCCAGCTTTTATAATCAATGACAGCTTTTAACCATAATTTATTTTGATGATATGCTTCCCAGATAATCAAAGACTTTCCATCCTGCTTTTCATCAAAGAAAAACTCTTGTCCTAGCTTGGTGGGTACCGCTAAGACAAGAGCTCCGTCTATCGCGAAATATTCTGAAGTAAGCATAAGCTTTCCCGGTGAAAATATCTCGCTCATAATTTGTTAATTAAATTGCAGAAGCAACATCTACAGAATTGTCAATTTTCTTGATCAATCCTTGAAGTGTTTTCCCTGGTCCAACTTCAATGAAGTTTGTTGCACCATCTTTAATCATATTTTGAACAGACTGTGTCCATTTTACCGGACCTGTTAATTGTGCAATCAAATTTTGCTTGATCTCCTCAGGGTTGGTTACCGCTGTGGTCGTGATATTCTGATAAACAGGAATCGTAGCTTTTCTGAATTTTGTTTTTTCAATTGCCGCTGCCAGTCTTTCTTGTGCCGGCTGCATCAATGGAGAATGGAATGCTCCATTCACAGGTAATAATAAAGCTCTTTTAGCTCCTGCTTCTTTCAATTTTGCGCAAGCTTCTTCAACCGCTGCTGTCTCACCAGAAATTACCAATTGTCCGGGACAGTTGTAATTTGCAGGAACAACAATTCCGTTGATCTGTGCACAGATTTCTTCAACTCTAGCATCTTCTAATCCTAAAATTGCTGCCATAGAACTTGGGTTGGCGTTGCAAGCATCTTGCATTGCTTTTGCTCTTTCAGAAACTAATTTCAGACCGTCATCAAAAGATAAAACTCCATTGGCAACTAATGCTGAAAATTCTCCTAAAGAATGTCCTGCAACCATTTCAGCTCCAAGACCGTTCACTGCTTTAAGTGCAGCAACAGAATGTATAAAAATTGAAGGTTGAGTAACCTCTGTTTTTTTAAGGTCTTCATCTGCGCCATTAAACATAATGGAAAGGATGTCGAACCCTAAAATTTCGTTGGCAGATTCCATCAGATCTTTTATATCTTTTCTAGAATCATACAATTCTTTTCCCATTCCTACGAACTGAGAACCCTGCCCAGGAAATACAAGTGCTTTCATGTATTGATTTAAAATATTATACAAATATAAATATAAATATAATGTTAACGTTTTTCTTTAAACTGATCCGAATCATTTATGGAACCAATCTAATCACACGATAACCTGTATTTACATATGCTCCGTTTGCTTTAGATTTTACAAACTCAAATTTGGTAGCCAACTGAGTCTGAACTTTATTCATTTGCTTGAAAATTTCTCCTTTTTTGTTTTCTCTGGTTAGCATGTCATTTACAACATCGAAACCTACGATTGCATATTTAGGAGGCGTTTTACAATATTTACTTTTATACGCTGCTAAAATTTCTTTTTCGAAACCACCATCAGCATTAATTTTTCTATCCATTAAATACACCAAATTAGCCTGGCTCAATTCATCCACTTTCTTTTCAAAACTTGGAGAATAGTACATACTGAAAGCTTTCACACCCTGAACTTCTTTAGACAAAGCAATTACTTTGTTGCTAAAAGCATCTCCTAAAGCATCATTATCATTCGCTAAAATGGCAATTACCGGAGCAGACTGCCCCGTCATCATATTTTGGTCAACCTGAATATCAGCCGGAGAATTTACAATCGTTACATTAGGATTCTTAAGTGCTTTTTCAAGACCTCCTTTAATATAGTTTGCATTTTCTTTTTTGCTGTCTGCAACAATGTAGATTTTTTGATCAGAATAAGCACCTTTCACTTCTTCCACAATCTTATCTGCATACGTCTGATCATTCGTTTCAACAATAATTAAATTGCTGTAATTATATAATTCCGGAGAGTTAGCAAATGGTGCTACAACCGGTATTTTTTGGTTTTTAGTAAAATCTAAAACATCTACTACATTAGACTTGAAGAATGGCCCAATGATTAAATCTGTATTATTAGGATTAATCTGTGTTAATGAATTTCTGAATGAAGCTTCATTACCAGAATCAACAATTTTAATATCTAGTTTCTGACCGTTTCTTGCATTTCTTTCAATCGCTAATTTTGCGCCTGTAAGGAAATCCAAAGCCATTGTTCTGTATTGAGTTTCGTTTGTGCTGTATCCAAAAGGAAGCATCAATACTACGCTCAAAGCATCACCGTTTTTCTTGATGTAAGCAGGATCTAATTTTTTAATCTTTAAAATCATTCCTGTTTTTAATCCGTGAGACAAATCAGGATTCAGTGCAATAAGCTCATCAATTGACACTCCGAATTTATTAACAATAGAGAAAACAGTATCCCCCTGCACCACCGTATAAGTCACATATTCATCTGAAGAAACGGTACTCGTATTTGATGAACTTACAGAAGATTTTTCATTTCCTGAATCAACTGTGGTTTTTGTATTCACAACTGGTTCAGCAACTGAAGTATTGTTATTTGATTTTTTAATTTTAATAGATTCACCAGGTTTCAAACCTTTTTCCTCTAATCCTGGATTTAAAGCAAAAAGTTCTTCCTTGGTAACATTAAACTGTCTTGCAATTCTGTAATAATTATCTTTTGCCTGAACAACATACAATTCGTTACTAGCTGGATTTGATACTGGAGTTTCAACAACTGTTTTTTCTACAGGCTTTGTATTCGCTGGTGTTGTAATTGCTACTTGCGCCTGCGTACCTCCGTATTTTTTTATGCTCTCAAGAGGTAATGTAATTTCATCACCAATTTTCATATGAGAGTCCAACTCCGGATTTAATTTTCTTAAATCTGTTTCTGAAATACGATATTGTTTTGTGATTCCGTAAATCGTTTGTTTAGGCTGTAAAATAATTTGGCCTACATGAGCGTTCGGTTTAGCTTTTTCTGCAACAGCAACAGTAGTTTTAGGAACTGATGTTGTAATTGCTTTATCAGCCTTAACCGTAAGTATATCCCCGATTGCCAGTTTTCCGTCTTTAAACTTTGGGTTTAGTTTTAGCAATTCGTCCACAGTTATACCGTATTTTTTTGCAATGTTATAAGGATTATCTCCTTTTACAACGGTGTGAGATTTCTGAGCAGACATGCCCAAAAACATACATAAACTGGATAGAATAAAAAACCTCTTTATCATAGTCGATAATTATAATTTACAAAAATACTCCTTTAAAATTAAATGGCAACAATTATTAATTTTGAATCTTGAACCACCATTTCTTCCCAACAAGTTTCAAGCCACGAATATCCATAATCTGCAAAAAATACACTAAAATTATAAACTCTTTCCTGCCAAGTCTTAGAAGGATGTACATCTAAAAATAAATTTTCAAGTCTTTCTAACAATTCACTTTGTTTAATTTTTTCAGCATGAAGAAGACGTTTTTTCATTCTTGCAAAAGATTTCATCTGCCTCACTTCTTCAGCCTTTACCATATTCCCAAAGGACTTTTCAGTAGTTTCTGCAATAGCTTTTAATTCAGAAAAATTATTTGTTAAGATCTGTTCTTTCTTTTCTAGTAATTCCTGAATCTCATTATTGCTTAAAATCTTATTATTTGTAATCGTAGTAAAATTTTGGAAAAAATCTTCAATTTTCAGTTCTAATTTTTCAATTTTAGTTACCGTCTTTTCCTTTAAAAACAACATTGAATTTCTTGGAATTAAAACCGGAAAAGGAATATTAATCTTGGAGAAATAATCTTTCAATTCCAACCAATACATGATCTCAGCATTTCCTCCAATGTAAGCTAAATTCGGTAAAACCTTTTCCTGATATACCGGACGCATTAATGCATTTGGACTGAATTTTTCAGGGTTGTTTTCCAACTCATTCAAGATTTCTTCCTGAGTAAACTGAATATTTTTATCTACAATATTATATTTCTTTCCGTCAAACTCAATTCTATCTCTCGTTTCTGAAAAATAGAACAAATTAATTTCACGAGGATTTACCTGAACTTTACCATATCTCTTAGTTAGAAAATCAACCTTATTTTTTGATGTTTCGTGTAAACCAAAATTTAGAAGTTCATCTTTAAAAACATCTTTAATCTGCTTCTTAAGCTCTTTAGAATCTCCATCAACAATCAATAAACCTAGATCTGAAAAAAGTCTATTCACTAAAGTTTTGATAGCCTGAGTTAAAGTATTTCCAACTTTGTAAGCTTCTTTTAACATCAAAATCAATTCAGTTCCAAAAACAGAATCTTTAAATTCTTTTTCAAATTCTGAAATAAAAAATGTGTCGTTAATCTTTATTCTTCCAACCGGACCGCCAGACTTTTCATTGATCTCATAATAATTATTATCTGTTTTAAAATGATTAATCTCGGCGAAATCATGATCTTCAGAAGCCATCCAATACACGGGAACAAAATTAAAATCTGGGAAGCTTTCTTTTAAATAAGTACAGGTTTTAATTGTCTGCAAAATTTTGTAAACAAAGAAAACAGGCCCGGAAAATAAATTTAACTGGTGCCCAGTCGTAATTGTAAATGTATTAGGTTGTTTTAAGTTATTTAAATTTTCATTTTGCTTTGATGAAAGTTTAAGATCCTTAAGTTGATCCTCCAGCGCACCAAATAAAACCTTTCTTTGATCTTGTGTAAAAGATTCCTGTTTAAGGTGAATCTGTTTTTTAAAATTATCAAAAGAAAATGTATTTTCTTCAAATCCTTCAATTTTATGATTCAAAAAATCTTTGATCAATTGAGGAATGCTTTCTATGTCGTTAAATGATATTTTGTTAATTGTTTTCAACTTTGATGTATAATATTAGTTGAACATATACCAAACAATTCCAATATTCAGTCTAAAATCGTAAACCGGATAATGTGGAAATGCATAGGCCTTGTTATGAGAAATAACGGTCCCAATCTGCTGACCTTCTATGAAGAAGAACATTTTTTTCACCTTCATATTAAAATAAACATCCGCGATCGGCTGTCCTCCAATCGAGAATGAACTTGAATTTGGTAAAATATATTCGTTAAGTATCGGGAAATAATTTCTTGAAGCGAATTTTGAGAAGTAATATACTTTGATCCCAGCCTGAATTTCTGCAGCATCTTTGAAAGCTTTAGACTGATAAAAGAAATTCGCTCTGCCAATAAAGCTTGGCATCGGAAGTAATTCTTTATTTGTTAATGCATTTTGGAACTGCAATCTTGTATTCAAATGAAAATCTCCATAACTAAATGTTGCATCACCTCCTATCTGAGAAATATTCAGCGAGCTATCACTTTGTTTAGGCATGGCAAACTGATCGAAATACGTGTAATTATCAATCCTGAAATAGTTTACAAATAGTTCTGTTTTAAACCATTTTAAATTTACATTCCCGCCAATTTCAGTGATTGACTGGTTTTTTGCGTTCTGAAGATAATAGTTAAAGTTATTATAATTAGATGTATTTAAAAGATAGTTAAATGACGGATACACACTTTGGAAATTAACTTTAGCATTTACAAAGTAATCTTTTATCGGTTCAAACTTAAGATTATTGGTCGTCTTTAAATACGTTCCAAACTGACTTCCGTTTGAAAATTCAAGAAATGAGTTCAACTGTATCTTATCTAAAAGTTTCACCTGAAGATTGCCTACTGCTCCAATTCTACTTTCTTTAATCTCATTAGGAATTTCCAGAATAGGCAACGTAATAGCGGTTGCACCAAATTTCAACATTTGATAACGTACCCCAGCATCAAGCTTGAATTTTTCATTATCCCAAACCAAACTAACGGTATTGCTTAAATTCTCAGAATATTTCTTTGTTGAAAGAGGAAAGCCAGCAACAATTTCCTGAGGCACAGCCTGCCAATAAGGCTCTACAGCTCCCTGAGTATAGTAATATTTATTTCCCTGATGGAAAATAGTGTGTCTTATTCTAAAAGGATATTTTTCGGGATTAAAAGGCGAAAACTGATGACTTAAATAATATCTTCTATACGCATATTGCGAGTTTGAAGATGCTAAATTAACCTGAGCATTTTGCTTGTTGCTAAAATCGCTGCTTCCACTTTGGAAAAGATTATCGTCTACAATTCCACCACTCTCCTGATTGTTTACGTTTTGATGTAGATAATGGGCAAATAACTCGTAGTTCCCACTTTTAGAAATATAGTGTCCGGAAAATAATGTATTGTTATTAGCCGCCAAGGAATTCCTATACATCCCTTGTGAACGTAATCCCATATATTCTAAAGCAAAGTTGAATCTTTTACCGATATTCTGAGTATACGTTGATCTCAACGCAGCACCATTTTTCATTGCATTATGGTACACAAATGTAGCCGTAGGTGTTTTTACATCGTAATAATGAACGTCATCAATTCCTATAATTCCATACGATTTATTCTCAGGCAATAAAGATAGGTTCTGCTCAGCATTCACTTCATAAGATAATGGATTAAACCCTGCCCCTACATTAGCAACCTGTACTCTCCCAAAATTATCTTTGTTGTTATATTGTGAATATATATTTGTCTTATCAAAAGTCATCACCGTATCAAATACTTTCTTTTCCGAAAACTGTGTCTGATACAAATAATCCTTAATCGTTGGCTTAAATATTTTTAAAGAATCTTTTTTACCCGAGTCTATCACTAAGGTATCATCATCTTTTTTCTTATCTAGCTTATTAAGGTCTGTTTTATTAACAACCTGAGCCTTGCCAGCAAAGCTAAAGAAGATGATTATAAAAAGTATATATTTCATACGTTGATTTATATTGTTCAAAAAGAGATGCAATTCTAAGATTTCAGTATCTAATTTTGTACAGCAAAAATAAGAAATAAAAGGAAATAAAAAACCCCACAAAAAATGTGGGGTCTGAGATATTTTTATTAGAAAAATTTTAGTTTTTCTGTAAGACAAATTTATTACCACTAGAGGTACCTGCTGCACCTGCGAAAGTAAGAGCAGAAATATTTATACCGCCAGTACAAAAGTTAACTGTCCCTGTCCCTGTTAATGTCATACTACCCGTCGGGGCGTCATAAAGAAAGGGTTGATTAGAAGCTACTGTAACATTACCATTATTTTGAACAGTAACAAGCATGTAAGATGTACTTGGATTGCTAATATAAATATTGTTGGTTGACAATATCTTAAATTGGTTAGCGGCAGGACCTGGCTGCACAGTAATTAGTGCTCCTGGTGAATAGTCTTCCCAAGTATCAGTTACAACCTTGTACGTTCCAGTGAAAATCGACATGTTAAATGGACATTCTAATGAATATTTTAATACATGAGTTTGATTGAATATAGCACCAGGAACTGTTGGGGAAGAAAGCTTAAAGGTAATTACTTTTGGAGTTTCCTTAGCACCGCTTTCTAATAATTGTATTCTAAAGCTACCTACTTTTTGTCCTGCAGCAAGATTATCTGTTGCATTTATAATCTTAAAATCAGTACCTTCTACTGCTGTAGAATTATTGGTATCTACAGAAATTTTCACTTCCGTATTTGCCTTCGCCTCACTTAAAGTAGTATATGATAATGTAACTTCTTTAGATGTAGTTCCTTTTACCACTGTTGCTTCTGAGCTCTTAGCAGCAAAACTAACGAAGTTATCTCCTTCATAAACTGCATCATCTTTACTTTCACAAGAAGAAAGCATCAATGCAAAAATCGGAATACTTAAATATTTAAAAATTTTCATAATTAGAATTCGTTTTTAATTGATATTAATAACCAGGGTTTTGTTGCACTGCAGGATTCAAATTAACTTCTTGAACAGGAATAGGTAATGTATATTTATTACTGTTATTCGGAAGATTAGTAACCGTAACAACGTCATCCGTTTGGTTTCTATCCATAGTCACACCCGCTACTGTTGCCAATCTTTTTAAATCGATGTATCTATGCCCTTCCAATGCAAGGTCAACTCTTCTTTCCTTCAAAATATCTGCATAAGCAGCTGTTGCTGAAGCATACACAGGAAGATTAGCCGCCCCAGTAGTATTTCTTTTTGCTCTAACTTGTTGAATCAATGTTGCTGCACCCGTAAAATTATTGGCAGCTGTTTCACATTCTGCCAAGATAAAATACATTTCTGACAATCTAAATACCTTTAAATCATTTCTTGTAGGCGCACTTGCTTTACCAGGATATTTGTCAATTACTAATTGATCAGTTTCTCTAGGAGAACTACTTGTTAAATAATTCACATCAACAATAGATGAAGGATCTATATAAACTGATCTTCTTACATCCCCAGGTGTTGTATTGATAATATTAAATAAGTTTCTCCCTAAAGCCCACATTGGGTTTCCTGTAAGCTGAGAACTATTGGTGTTCCATCTTGTTCCGATTGAGGATCCATTTCCTGTAGCCAATCTATTTAATGCAAAAAGAATCTCTCCCTCACTTGTATCATTCCATATCGCTGGATATGCTGAAGCAGCAGTTAATGATAATCCAGAATTAGATATTACATCCTGTGCATATTGTTTTGCTAAAGGTAAATTCCCTCTGTATAGATTAAATCTTGCAGATACTGCATTTACAAACCTTTTATTTACATAATATCTATTTAAAGGTTGAGTTGTAGGGATAGTTGGAAAAGGCAGTGTCGTATAAGAAGTTAAAATACTTCTAGCATAGTCTAAATCTGCATTAATAAAATCATAAACATCTTGATTTTTAGATCTCGGAAGCTTTACATCAATTACCGGAACGTCTTTTAAAAGTAAAACTCCCAAACCATTAGGATCTTTCATATCCGGGGCAAAAAAAGTTTCCAACTGAAGGTAACAGAAAGCCCTTATAGCTCTCGCCTGAGCAATTACATAATCATATTGTTTTTTTTCTTCGAGAGTAGCTGGCGTAACATTTGCTGCTCCCGCAAGTAACCTATTTACACGGTTAATTACCAAATAATGCTGAGCCCAAATTCCTGTTGTCAAGCTCGTTGTTGGATCTATAAAATAACGATGTATCTCATACTCCTGACCCCCACTACCTGCTCCAGGTTTAACTTCATCTGTAAATACTGCTGAGAAATAAATGTCATTATTAGTATCCATGTTGGCATACACAGATCCAATTAAATAATCATTAAGATTTGATACACTTGTAAACAGAGTAGCATCATCCAGTAATCCGGGCTGCTCTACCTCAAGAACATCCTGACAACTGTTTAAAGTAAAACCAACTGATGATAGACATACCGCTATCACTAATGCTTTTTTATATAATTTATTCATTTTATTTTTTTTAAAAATCTACATTAACCCCTAAAGAATATGTTTTTGGATTTGGATATACGTTAAGCGAATACGTTGTAATCGGCTCTACATCAAAACCTTTCCATCCTGTGAAAGTATAAATATTCTCAGCTTGTGCAAAAATTTTAATAGAATTTATTGGCAAGTCACCTAATACTTTCTTGCTGAAAGTATACCCAATACTTACATTCTTTAATCTAACAAAATCAGATTTGAAAAGAAATCTATCAGAAGAACCTGATAATGTTGCATTAACTGCATTAAGACTTGGTAATGTAGAGTTAGGATTATTTGGATTCCAAGAATTTAAGAGTTCAGAAGATACATTAAGACCAGAAGCTGCATAAGCAGGATTCATTACCCAAGAATTTAGATTATCATAAATATAACCTCCTTTTTGATAAGAAAATAAAGCATCAACAAAGAAACCATCGTAAGAGAAATTAAATCCAAATCCACCCGTATATTTAGGCATAGGACTTTTTCCTGTAAGTCTTCTATCACCTGCAGTAGGTGTCTCAGTTACATTTCCATTTATATCCATAAATAACTGCTCACCGTTGCTAGGATTTACACCTAAATAAGGGTAAAGCTGCCATTGGTTAGCTGGCCCTCCGACAGCATCAACATTATCATCTGTAAGATCATTAGTGTCCATACTAACAATTTTATTAGCGTTGTATGCCATATTCGCAAATATAGAAAGTTTTGTTTTGGCATTTCTTATTACATTGAACCTTAACAAACCTTCAACTCCTTTATTATCCATTATTCCATTATTCCCTCTTAAAGATCCTTGTCCTGTAACATAAGTTACCGGAATAGAATTGAATAATCGCGAAGTTCTTTTTTGATAATAATCAAATGTACCTTCTACCAATCCTTTGTAGTTGAAATCTACTCCTACATCGACTTGTTTTACTTGTTCCCATTTCAGATTCTTGTTTCCAAGGTTTGTCAAAGCATAACCAGGTAAACTTTGGTAACCAGGAGCCGTTGTAGGATTTGGGCCATTGTAATCTAAATATGAAACCGGCCCTAGAGTTAAGATATTAGTATTAGTGGTTGTTGTAAATAAATTCTGATTACCCGTAGTTCCTATAGAAGCTCTAAGCTTCAACAACGTAAATCCTGAATCCTCCATAAAACTTTCCTGATCTATATTCCATCTTCCTGCTACAGACCAAAAAGTTTCCCATCTGTTTTCCGTCGGAAACCTGTATGACCCATCTCTTCTCACTACCCCAGATACACCATACTTGCCTTTGTAGTCATAATCTAAGGTTCCAAAATACGCTAAGGTACCTGCATTAACTTTTTGAGCACTTGCAGAAGGTCTGTAGATATTTGGTGTAGCTGGATTGAAGGGAACATATCCTGTTCCTGCACCGAACTCCCAAACTAAAGGATCAAGACCATTTTGCTGTTGAGTGTAGCTTTGCCAATTTACTCTAATGTAATCCAAGTAAGCAGAAGCTGTTATGGTGTGATCACCAAATGAATGATTATAAGTAATATTAGTGGTACTGTTAACAGTCAAATCATTCACCGTATTAAACTGCTCAAACCCACCATATTTTGCAGGTTTACCGTCTGCTTGTATTTGACCTGCGGCTACTACCAAAGATAAATAGCCGTTTGCTGCTCTTGCAAATTGTCTTTGATAATTTTTATAATCGATACCTGTTCTATTTCCAACACTTAAGTCTGGGGTAAGCTTATAATTAGCACTTACGTTAGCTGTAACACTAGTTTCCGTAAACTGATTTCTAATACCTCCATTGATATTGTCATAAAGAATATATGCCCCATTTCCGTTACCACTAGCCTGTCCAATTTGGTTGAATAGTCCCAATCCATTGGTAAATGTTGGCGCCGCTAAATAAGGAGCAGAAAGAACAGTTCCAAATAAAGGATTCTGTAAAGTATTTGCGTTTATATTAGTATTCGTTTCGTCATCTAACTGATTTCTTTTTGAATATCCCAATCCCAAAATTGCACCAAAGGTTAATCTTCCATCACTGCTTTTTCCATTAAGATTATTTCTTAAAGTAAATCTTTTGAAATCCGTTCCACGAATGTTACCTTCGCTATCAACATAACCTAAGGAAACAAAGTTGCTGATATTTTCCCCACCAGCGCTAACGGATAATGTATGTTGTTGGCTCATTGCCACTCTGGAAAATAAGTTTCTCCAGTTGGTATTAGTCGTAAAATTATCTATTTCACTTTGAGTCTTAGTAGCACCTAGCCCTGCACCTGCATTTTTTTGTACTTGTAACAGTTGCTGTCCTGTAGACATATTGTAATCTGTTGTTGGCAACTCAGAAAAAGAAGTCAATGCATCATAGGAAATCCTAAGTTTTGAATTAAACTTCCCTCCTTTTGTAGTAATCACAACAACACCATTTGCAGCTCTATTCCCATAGATTGCCGTAGCCTGAGCATCTTTTAAGATACTGAAAGTGTCTATATCATTAGGGTTTAGGTTTCTGAACTGAGAACCAGAAGTAATGATACCATCTATAACATATAAAGGATCAGTAGAACCATTTAGTGAGCTAAGCCCTCTAATTATGATATTGAATTTACCAGACCCTGGAGATCCAGACGCAGAGTTAGCCACAATACCTGGCGCTGTACCCTGTATAGAGTTAAGAACAGAAATATTCGGTCTGTTCTCTAATGTTTCCGAACCAATTGTTACAGAAGAAGACGTTGATTTAGCTTTTGTTGACGTCTTACTATACCCCAAAACAACTACCTCTTCAATTTTTGTCTCTTTTGCAGAGTCACTAGGCTTTTTTTGAGCTAAAACAGCTTGCCCTGTAAAAAACAAGACACCAGCTGTCAATACGCGTAATTTAACATTCATATTAACAAATTTTAATATATTTTAATGGACAAATATGTTAATAAATATTAACACTTGCAAGTTTTTTTATGATATAAGCGGATTAGTTTTTCATTAAAAAGTGAAAATAAATCATCAAACCAATCAAACTTCATAAAAATTAACATATTTTATTCAACAATAGGCAATTTACATATCATAAATCTCTAATTTAACATTTTATCAATAAAAAAATAAACACTATTTAGAGTCATTATAAATTACATCACCATTAACTCACCAGAAAAAGACATTAAAATCATATTTTGAATTAGTTAGCATATCGAAAATTAGGATTAAATAAAAATTCAATAAAATTTTCTTAGCTTTACAAAATACTAAATAATGATTTACTTAGTATTTTGTAATATCTGCTAAAAATCAACAATAAAATTTTATAACACATGAATAAAAAAATTCTAGTAAGCCTCTTATCAGTTTCTTCAATTCTAACTTTTTCACAGCAAACTCTTTCTATAAATCAGGTCACCGGAAGTCAAGCTGTTTTTAATGCTGGTTCTGATTCCAAATCTTTTAAATACGAAGAAATTTCAGGCTCTCCTTATTTTGACAAAAAATTTCATGAAGCTAAGGTTGCTGATAATTATGAAAAGATATCAGTTCGATACAATAGCTACAAAGATGAAGTTGAGTTTCAAAAAGACGGAAGTCCTTTAGTACTTCCTAAAGAAGCAAAATTTTCAAGAATAGAGATTTCTTCACCAAAACAAACAGTTGTATTATTAGAAACATCTGATGATTTAAGTGGATATTTCTTTGAGTTAGCAAACGGTAAAAACTCTTTGTACAAAAAAATTAAAACTAAATTCGTAGATTATGTTCCTGCACCTAATGGTTATACCACTGACAAACCAGCTACTTTCAAAACGCTAGACCCAATATACTATATTAAAACAGAGAAAGGTTTTATAAAGAAACCTAAAAATCAAAAAGATATTATCGAGCAATTTCCAGATAAAAAAGAAGCTTTAACAACATTCTTTAAATCAAACAAAATTAAATTCGATAAAGAAGAAGACTTAATAAAATTAGTTACTTTTTTAAATCAGAATTAATCACAAAAAAAAGCCACTTTTTACAAAGTGGCTTTTTTATACTTAATGTCGCGTCCTAAAATAGGTTTACAGAAAATATACTTATTATGGAAAAACGAGATAGGAATAGAGAAAAGCGTACACAACGAGATTATACAATGT
>NZ_FRAV01000044.1 GCF_900142445.1 Chryseobacterium polytrichastri
TTCCATCAAGTGTGTTATATGATAAAATTAATAAAAAAAGATTTCTTACACCTTAGTTTTGATGTTAAATTTGAGAAATTGTAGTAGAACTACGAATTGATATTCAGAACAAAAGACTTAATTGTTAAAAAGAATAAGTAGCTGAATAGCGGATTTGAATGCTTTAATCGAAAAATTTTTAAAGCATGTCCCGTCCTGAAAATTCGATACAGATTATAGGACCAGACAAATCAATATTATTCATACAAAAAAACCGCCCATTAAGGCGGTTAAATATCATAAATTTGGTTTTACCAATTCTTATCAATCATATAAATCAATTGCGTCATAGCAACCGCTCCTAGAAGAAGCTCTCGGCGGTTAACCTTTTCAAACGTGTCTTGTTCGGTATGATGAATGTCGAAATAACGTTGAGAATCAGGAACTAGTTCAGCTGTTGGAACTCCCATGTCATGAAGTGGATAGATATCTGTTCCTGAATATTTTCCTTGAAAATCATAGACTCCATACGGTAAAAATAAACCAGACCAGCTTTTAATCTCATTTCTTTTGGTGTCATCCATTTCCAGGGAAATTCCTCGTGGCGTAAAACCTCCGGCATCCGTTTCTATTGCAAACAGGTGTTTTTCATTATTTTCTTTGGCTGTTTTACCATATTGAATTCCACCTTTTACACCGTTTTCTTCATTCGCGAAGCAAACTACTCGTATCGTATGGTTATTTTGAATTCCTAATTTCTTGAAGGTTCGTAGCACTTCAATACTCTGTACGATTCCGGCACCGTCATCATGGGCGCCTTCACCTACATCCCAAGAATCTAAATGTCCACCTACAACGATTACACTTTTATCTTTTTTCCCTGTGATCTCGCCGATAACAGAGTGGGAGAGTTTATCGGGTTTCATCCCGCAATTGGAATTGAGTTTTGCGGAAATTGTTTGACTTTTTAAAAGTTTTTCCAATTCATCTGCCGTGGTATTTCCGATGGCAACTGCAGGAATTTTATTAATCTTATCTTCGTAACGCATGGCACCTGTGTGAGGCACATCATCAAAAGCAGAAGAAAGGGAACGGATAATTGCGAATTTACCTCCTTTTTTGGCGGTTAATGTAGCTGCATTCACTCTGTATTTAGCTGCATCACTATATCCTTTAAAAGTCTCTACAAAAGACTGGCTGAAAGGGTAGTTAAAGAAAACGATCTTATCTTTTACTTTTTCAGCGGGAAGACTTTCGTATTCTGCCATAGATTTTACCATGATAATATCTCCGGAAACATCTTTTCCGCCTGTTCCTTCAGAATTCCCTAAAGAAAGCATTTTAAGGCTTTTCCATGTTCCGTTGGAGGTTTTGATCTGTAAAGATTCTTTCCCTCTTTCCCAGACTGGGACCATTACTTCCTGAAGCCAAACTTTATCAGCTCCTGCCTCTTTCAGTTTTTGTGCAGCCCATTTTACGGCTTTTTCATAAGATTCGGAGCCACTTAAACGGTGACCAATATTTTTAGTTAAATCCCTTAATTCCGTGTAGCCTTTTCCGTTGTTTAAAATCTCTACAGAGATTTTATTAAATTGTATTGAGTCTTCTTCTACCTGACCAAAAACGGTCAAGCTAAGAAGTAATAATGATGTTCCTAATAGTTTTTTCATTTTACCAATTTTTATCAATCATAAAAATCATTTGAGTCATGGCCACTGCGCCTAAAAGAAGTTCTCTTTTGTTTACTTTATCGTAGGTGTCTTCAACCGAGTGATGATAATCAAAATATCTTTGGGTATCTACTACCATTTCTGCCAAAGGGATATCCAGTTTTTTCAAAGGAGAAATATCCTGAATAGCATCCATTTGATCAAAATCATAAATGCCATAAGGAAGGAAATAGCTTTTCCAGTCAAATATCAACCTCCTTCTTTGAGGAGACATATCTAATGCAAAACCTCTTGGCGAATATCCTCCTGCATCGGTCCCTAAAGCGAAAATATGTTTTTCATCTCTTTTTTTAACATAGGCTGCGTACATTTCACGGCCTTGTCCGCCATTTTCACTATTGGCATACAGCACCACTCGGATGGTATGGTTATTTTCAAAGCCTAATGCTTTTAATGTTCTCAATACTTCAATACACTGAACAACTCCGGTTCCGTCATCATGAGCACCTTCAGCAAAATCCCAAGAGTCGAGTTGAGCTCCCAAAACAATGACTTTAGAATCTTTTTTACCTTGAATTTCGGCAATAATATTCGGATTGGTGGTATCGCCTTTTGATTCGGCAGACATGTTGAGTTTTGCGGTTACTTTCTGCTTTTTTAGTAATTTTTCCAGTTCATCTGCAGATTTTACGCCAATAGATAGTGCAGGAATTTTTACTTTATCATCAGGTTCGTAATACACCATTTTTGCATGAGGTGTATCATTGGATGCGGTGGTTAATGATCTTATAATTAAAGCTTTTGCTCCTGTTTTAGAAATAACAGAAGCTGAAATTAACTTTGATTTTGCAGTAATTAAATACGAATTACTTGTATTAATGATTTTGGGATCTATCGGAAGGTTTACGAAAACAATTTTGTCTTTTAACTGTCCAATAGATAGAGCGTTAAGTTCAGAAGTAGTGTTGATTTGAACAATCTCACCCACAAGATCTTTTCCTCCGGTTCCTTCAGAATTTCCAAAAGAAAGCATCTGAATGTTTTTCCAATCTCCATTACCTGATTTTATTTGCAAAGATTCTTTTCCTCTTATCCAAACCGGAACTTTTACTTCCTGTCTCCATATCATTTCAATGCCCGCTTCTTTAAGCTTTTTTTCTGCCCATTCTACAGCCTTTATATATCCCGGAGTAGCACTGAAACGAGATCCAACTCCTTTGGTAAGCTCTCCAAGATTTTCGTAGGCGGTACCGTTAGCCATAATCTCATCAGAGATTTTTTTAAACTCATCGGTATAGTTTAATTTCGTAACGATTCCTTTTTTGACAATCTTTTTTTGAGGTTTTTTTTGAGAAAATAAAAATCCACTCAAAAAGAGTGGAAGTATGATAATGAATATTTTTTTCATTTTTTTATTTACCTTTTCTTTTCCGTGCATAAAAGTAGGGAAAAAATAAGAATATTTTATTGTTTCATGTCGTACATTAACAAGGCTGTAACCAATTTAGGTTCAATGAATGTACATTTTGGAGGCATGCTTAATTTCAGATCTGAAATTTTGATCATATCATTAAAGCTTACCGGATAAATTCCGAAGCCTACACGTCCTTCTCCGCTGTCTATTTTTTCTTTTAAGATATTGATTCCCTGAATGTTTGAGGTTCCTTTTACATAAGATATTTTATCTGAACTATCTGGATCATCAATTTTTAAAATACTCTTAAAAATATATTTATCAATAAGATGGTGGTCTAGATTATCCAACGACATCTCTTGAGAACGAAGCTCATGTTTTACGTGAAGAGAATAGAATTTACCATCCAGATACATCGAAATGTGGAATTTTTGAGAAGGATAATATGCCGTTCCATCTTTCTCGTGAATTAGAAAATATTTTTCTAATTGCTGTAAAAAATCTGCTGTTTCTAAATTGTTAAGATCGCTTACAATTCTGTTGTAATCGTGAATTTTAATAGACTGGTTGGAAACTATAAAACTGTACACAAAGTTATACGCTTCTGTACCATTATGTCTTTTATTTTTGTCTTTATGATATTTAGCATTCAATGCAGTAGAACCAATTCTATGATGTCCGTCCGCAATATAAAATGCGTCAATCTGATCAATAACTTCTTTGAATTGTTGTAATTTCAGACGGTTATCAATTCTCCAGATCTTGTGTCTAATGCCTATGGTATCCACATGATTGAAAATCGGAACATTTTTCTCTTCATGATTCATCAATAATTCTATCTTTGAATTAGAAGGGTAGGTAAGCAATACAGGTTCTGCCTGCAAGTTTACTTTTTCAAGATAATGCGCCAATTTCTCTTTCTTCTGAGGAATGGTACTTTCATGTCTTTTGATTTTTCCGCTCCAGAAATCCTCAATGCTTGCTAAACCAAGCAGACCTCTAAAGATCTGTTTATTAGGGTAAATTTGTTCATAAAGGTAATATGCCGAACTATCCTGAACCAATTTTTTATCTTCCAATAATTCTTCAAAAGTAGAACGGATCTTCCTTAGATTTCGGTCAATATCTTTAGATTTACTTACAACATAAGGTTTGATCATGTTGATGTAAGTATTTTCAACTTGAGCTTTCTCTGCGATTTCTTCCTGCGTAAAATTATCAAGAGGATGCGTAGGGAAAGTGCTCTCAAAGTCTTTGTGAGGTCTTATTCCGCGAAATGGTTTAAAAATAGGCATATTTTATTTTATAGTTTCTTTTTGTAGCTTAATAATTTGTTCTGCAAGTTCCAGTCCAATCTTTTCCTGAGCATCAACAGTGTTGCCTCCAACATGAGGAGAAAGAGATAATGCCGGGTTCATCAATAAAGGTAACTCGGGGGTAGGTTCATTTTCAAAAACGTCTAAGGCTGCACCGGCTACTTTTTCTGATTCAATAAAATCAATTAAAGCAACTTCATTCATCACGCCACCTCTTGCAGTATTCACAATATAAACACCGTCTTTCATTTTCTCAAACTGTTCGGTGTCTATGATATATTCGTTTGTTTTTGACGTGTTAATGCTAATGAAATCAGTGTCTTTATAGAAAGCATCTGAGTCATTCGTTGAAGTGATTTCAAAGTTGACCGTCTGTCCGTCAAAAAAGTCTAGGGTAAGCACTTTTGTTTTGGGTTTTCTGGTAAGTACTTTGATTTTCATTCCCAATGCAATTCCCATCTTCACCACTTCCTGACCAATACTTCCGAAGCCGATAACTCCTAAAGTTTTACCGGAAAGTTCATACGCATTGCTGAAAGATTTTTTCATCGCATTGAAATGCGTTTCTCCTTCCAATGGCATCAGTCTGTTGGATTCGTGAAGGAATCTTGCCAGTGAAAAGAAATGGCCAAAAACCAATTCTGCCACCGATTTTGAAGAGGCAGCAGGTGTATTGATTACTTTAATGCCTTTACTTTGAGCATATTCAACATCAATATTATCCATCCCGATACCGCCTCTTCCAATGATTTGAAGATTCGGACAAGCATCGATCATATCTTGCTTTACTTTCGTTGCACTTCTTACCAAAAGGACATCCACATTATTTTCGTTGATAAAATTAATAACGTGATCTTGGGCAACTCGGTTGTCCAAAATTTCAATTCCTGCATCTTGCAATGCTTTTCGTCCTGCTTCGGAAATTCCGTCGTTAGCTAAAACTTTCATATGATTGGTTTCTCAATGTGCAAATGTAACAATTTAGCATTTATATAAAAGTCAATGATAAATTGTTACCCTGCTATGTTTTTTTATTTATATAGATTTCATTACGTCTACCAATACCTGTACACTTTCAATTGGTAAGGCATTGTATAAACTTGCTCTGTATCCTCCTAAGCTTCTGTGTCCGTTTAATCCGCTGATTCCGGCAGCTTTCCAGGCATTGTCGAACGCTTCTTTTTTACTTTCGTCTGTTATCTTGAAAGAAACATTCATCAAAGAACGGTCTTCTTTTACACAAAACGTCTCAAATAACGGATTACTGTCGATTTCATCGTATAAAAGTTTTGCTTTTGCTTCGTTTCTTGCCTCAGCAGCAGCAATTCCTCCATGTTTTTCTAAATACTGTAAAGTCAATAAAGACGCATACACAGGGAAAACGGGTGGCGTATTATACATAGATTCTTTTGAAATATGCTGAGAGTAATCTAAAATAGACAACATATTTTCTCTTCCTGTTTTTCCAAGGATCTCTTTTTTGATGACCACTAAGGTAACACCTGCCGGTCCCATGTTTTTCTGAGCTCCTGCATAGATCAAATCAAATTTAGAGAAATCCAATTGTCTTGAGAAAATATCAGAACTCATGTCACAAACCATTAAAGTATCTACTTCCGGGAAAGACTTCATTTGAGTTCCGTAAATGGTATTATTTGAAGTACAGTGGAAATAATCGTATTCTGAACCTACAGTATAATCTTTAGGAACGAAAGTATAGTTTTCTTCTTTTGAAGAACCTACAACATCCACATCACCTAACTTTTTTGCTTCCTTGATGGCTCCTGCAGCCCAAGTTCCTGTATTTAAGTAAGCTGCTTTTCCTCCAACTTTTAATAAATTGTAAGGAACCATTGCAAATTGCAAACTAGCACCTCCTCCTAAATACAAAACCTCATACTCATCACCAAGGTTCATTAATCTTTTTACAATCGCACGCGCTTCATCCATCACCGCTACGAAATCTTTGCTTCTGTGAGAGATCTCAAGAAGAGATAAACCAATACCGTTAAAATCTAAAATAGCTTCTGCTGATTTTTCGAATACCTCTTGTGGTAAAATACATGGTCCTGCGCTGAAGTTGTGCTTTTTGCTCATATTTTTATTTTTTTTGGTTTTTACAAGAACTTTCGTACTTGCACTTTGATTTTACGATCTTAATTTAGATTTTTGAAATATTTGGTTAAAAAAACCGTCTCATACTGGCTGAGACGGCGTTTTTTATTCACCGTGTAAAAATGCTTTTTTATTAAGCAAGGCTTCTTCAGATTCTACATGATCTTCATCTGGAACACAGCAATCTACTGGGCAAACCGCTGCACACTGTGGCTCTTCATGGAATCCTTTGCATTCCGTACACTTATCTGTTACAATAAAATAAACATCATCATTCACAGGCTCTTGTGGTGCATCTGCATCCACTGTAAGTCCTGATGGCAATGTGACAGTACCTTTAAGCTCAGTACCCTCGGAAGCTTTCCAATCTACTGCTCCTTCATATATTGCATTATTGGGACACTCTGGTTCGCAGGCCCCGCAATTAATGCATTCATCAGTTATTTTAATAGCCATCGCTAATTTTTTTTAAATTTGCACAAAATTACAAAATATTCCCCAATTTTACAGTAATTATGAATATCGAAAATCAAGTTTTAGGACTTATTAACCTAAGTAGTTGGATAAAAGAGTTTTTAGCAAAAAATTCAGCAGAGTATAATGAGAATGATTCTGATTTTGAATTATTATTAAGAAAGTCTGAAATGGAAAACCCTTGGTTTACCATTGATAATCAGAAATTTGCTTTACAGCAATGGTCGGATCTGCTCACGGAAGAAAATATAAAGAATTGGATTAAGGAGTATTCTGTCTCTAAAACAACAAAAAGAGTAGGGTTAATCTTAGCCGGGAACATTCCTTTGGTGGGATTCCATGATGTGATTTCTGTGGTATTGAGCAATCATATTCCTGTTATTAAACTATCTTCAAAAGACCGATTGATGGTTCCTTTTTTATTGGAAAAATGGAAAGAGCTTTCTGTTGATAATGTTGATTATGAGTTTGTTGAAAGATTAGAAAACTTTGATGCAGTAATTGCAACAGGAAGTAATAATACGGCAAGATATCTAGAGTATTATTTTAAAAATCACCTTAATATTATCCGTAAAAACAGAACTTCGATTGCCGTTTTAAAAGGCGATGAAACGGTGGATGAATTGAAACTTTTGGCTCATGATATTTTCCAATATTTCGGGTTGGGTTGCAGGAATGTAACGAGAATTTTAATTCCGCATGATTTTGTAATTGATAGATTGTTTGAAAGTTTTATTGGTTTTCAGGATATTATCAATCATAATAAATATGCGAACAATTATGAATACAACAGAGCAGTTTATCTTTTAAATCAGGATAAATTCTGGGATAATAATTTCGTGATGATGAAAGAAGATGATAAATTGTTCAGCCCGCTTTCTGTTATTAATTTCAGCAGATATTCTTCCTTGGATGATGTTAAAAGTTTTATTGCTGAAAATGAAGAGAATATTCAATGTATTGTGGCTAAAGAAGAACTTGGTTTAGATTCTGTGTATTTCGGTGAAGCGCAAAATCCAGGGTTGGATACATATGCAGATAATGTGGATACAATGAAATTTTTAGAAGTAATTTAATTCTTCGTATCTTCAATATAATTACACTCAATCAAGAAATTTATGAAAAAAGCAATTTTAATCCTTTCTGTTCTTACGGCACAGTTCTTTTTTTCGCAGAAAGTAAAAAGTCTAACCATAAAGGAGGCTAAAACAACAGAGCAAAAGCTTGAACTAAGCAAAGAGAAAAAAGAATTGTTCAATGGAAAGTTCATGCAGTTTATCAGCGCGTTGAAAGCTTCTGACAGAAAAGGAATGGATGCCTTGCTTTCAGATAAATCAAGACAAGTTGTTACTGATAAAGTGTATAAAAAGCTATCGGAAGATATTGATCCCAATAAAAAGCTTGAGATCTTTAAAACAGGCTATAAATCTTTGGTGAATGGAGGTAATTTTCCTATGATTCAGTATAAATATGTGGACGATAAGTCTCAGGATCCAAAAGAAATTATTACCGCTGTTTTTGAAGAAGACGGAAAGATCTTAGGGATTAAGCCTTATAAGGCTGGGAAATAAATTAAATTTTAATTATATTTAAACAAAAAATATAAACTATGATGACAGATGTTTTAGTAGCTCAATCTACAGACGTAGAAAAGGCTAGTTTTTACAAGAAAACGTATTTACACGTTGCTTTGGCGATTCTCGCATTTATCGGGGTTGAAGCAGTTTTATTGAAAGTAGTACCAGAGCAACTAATTGTTGCAATGTTTGCGCAAAGATTTGCTTGGTTGTTGATTATCGGGGTATTTTGGTTGGCTTCAGTGCTGGCTGCAAAATGGTCGCTTTCACAAAGCAAATCAACGCAGTATATGGGACTTGGATTTTATGTTTTGCTTGAAGCTGTTATTTTCTTACCGCTAATTTATATTGCAATGGTGTATTCCGGAGCGCAAGTGATTTTCCAAGCAGCAACATTAACGGTTGCTATGTTTGCGGGAATTTCAGCGGTTGCTTTTACTTCTAAAAGAGACTTTTCTTTTTTAAGAAATATCATCGTTATTGGTGGATTTATTGCGCTAGGATTAATTGTTGCCGGAATGATTTTCGGTTTCAATCTTGGGCTTTGGTTCTCGGTAGGAATGGTAATATTGGCTTCTGCAACTATTTTATATCAAACAAGTAAGCTTAAAGATTCTTACGCGACCAATCAATATGTGGGAGCTTCGTTACAGCTTTTTGCTTCTATTATGTTGTTGTTCTGGTATATCTTAAGTATTTTGATGAGCAGAAGAAGCTAATTTAAAATAAAGAAATTTTATAAACCCAAAAAATCCTGATGTCTTTTCATCGGGATTTTATTTTTGGTGGTTTAAACACAAATGACACTAATAGTTTTCACAAATGAGCACTAACAATTTGTGTTTTTCGTGATAAAAATTTGAGGCATTAGTGTTTAAGTTTTATTTATCAATCGATCCTAAAACCTTTTGAGCAAAAGAGTTTAAAGCATCTTTTTCGCTCATTCCGTTTTGAACGTTTGCGTGAACTTCCAATGCTCCACAGATGTTTGTAATTAGCTCACCTGCAACATTTAAGTCCTCTTCACTTGTTCCTCTGAATTCACTGAAACTTTCTAAAACTTCTAAAGTTTTTTCAAGATTTTCAGGCGTTTGATTTTGGTAAAATTGTCTTATTACGGGTAACTTCATTATGCTAATTCATTAAAAAGGTTAATTAAACTTTCAGCTTGGTTAGATTGAACCTGATTTACCAATTCACCATTTTTGAAGATCGCAAAAGTAGGTAAATTGTCAACTTTAGCTAATTTTCTGCTTTCCGGTAATTTCTCAGCATCTACATAAAGGAAAGGAATGCTGTCATTTTCAGAAGCTAATTTCTTAAATTTTGGCTTCATAATTCTGCAGTTTCCGCACCATGTTGCTCCGTATTGCACCACTACTTTTTCATTGTCTGCTACTATATTTTGTAACGTATCTTCAGTTAATTCTGTATACATAAGTTTATTTTTTAGAATAAAAATAAACAATGTAGCAATCTAATAATTTACCAGTGTAACAATGAGATTCTTCATTTCGTTCAGAATAACAAGAATTGCTACATTGTTAGATTGCTACATTGTTATATTAAGATTAAGGTATTAATTTTTTGCTAAATATTCAGCAGTTGAATTTCTGTCAGCTTTCATTGCATCTTTTCCTTCTTCCCAGTTTGCAGGGCAAACTTCACCATGCTTCTGAACGTGCGTGTAAGCGTCGATTAATCTTAAATATTCTTTTACGTTTCTTCCTAAAGGCATATCGTTTACAGACTCGTGGAAAACTTTTCCAGTTTCGTCAATTAGATAAGTTGCTCTGTAAGTTACGTTAGAACCTGTGAAAACTTCTTCACCTTCTTCATTGTATTCGAAATCCTGATCTACGATTCCTAGTGTATTTGCTAATTGTCTGTGAGTATCAGCTAAAAGTGGGTAAGTTACCCCTTCAATACCTCCGTTATCTTTTGAAACGTTCAACCAAGCAAAGTGTACTTCGTTTGTGTCACAAGAAGCACCAATTACTTTAGTGTTTCTTTTTTCGAATTCACCTAAAGCCTCCTGAAAAGCATGAAGCTCAGTTGGACATACGAAAGTGAAATCTTTTGGATACCAGAACAAAATAACTTTTTGTTGGTTTTTAGTTGTTTCTTCAAAGATGTTGATTCTAAGATCATCACCCATTTCAGACATTGCATCTACCGTTACATTCGGGAATTTTTTTCCTACTAAAGACATAATTTTCTCGTTTTTATATTTAAATTTTCTTTGGCAAAGATAAGATTATTTCATCTATCGAACAATCTTGTTTTGATAAATAAAATCTATAATTGATTTTGATTTGATATAAAGAAAAAAGCTCCGTTTCCAGAGCTTTTCATTTATTTTAGTAACCGAATATTTCGTTTAAATTAAGTTTTTTTACTTCACCTAATTTTTTCATATCCGCTTCATTTACTTTGTCTTGAGAGGCAACTAAACAGTATGTGAAGTTTTTACCTTTCATTTCCTTATCATGGAAGCTGTTAATATCTGTAAACGCTAATTTCGGAGCCAGATCGTAAACATTCTTTCTTATATCGGAGTTGTTTCCAAGCTTTTGCGCTTTCAAGTAAGAGAAGATAATCCCATCCTGCGTTATTCTTTCAGAGGCGATAGATTTTTTCAATCCATTTTTCGCTGTTTCAAATAACTGGTCAGATTTTGGAAGCGTTGTTAAAAGCTCATTCATTGCCAGGGTAGAATCATTGAATTTATCTGCCTGAGTTCCTACATAAGCAGTAACGATATTCTTATCTTCTTTTTTACTAGGAAGCGAGAAATAAGAATACGTAGAATAGGCTAATGCTTTAGATTCTCTAATGGTTTGGAAAACAATAGATCCCATTCCGCCTCCAAAATAGTTATTGAATAAACTTACCGTCGGCGTAATAGAAGAGTTGTACTGTTCTGCGTTTCTTACCCAGAAGATCTCGGCCTGAACCATATCGTAATGAGCAAATAATACTTTGTTTTTATCTGTTGGAACCTGCGTGAAAGTTTTAGACTTCGGTAATTCTTTTAATGTTGCCGGAAGTTTATGAACCGGAGTTAGAGAAGCTACAACTTCATTTCCTGTTTTTGGTCCATAGTACAATACTTTATGTTTGAAATTGAATAAATCATGAAGAACATTAATTAGGTCTTCCGCTTTTAAAGCATCCAACTCAGCATCACTTAATACATTGTTGAATGGGTTCTGAGCGCCATACTGAGCATAGCTTCTCAATCCAGCCATGATTGTGGCTTTATTTTGTTTTGCGTTAGCTCTGGATTTCTTTAGTCTTGTTTTATAAGACTCCAATGCTTTTTGATCTGCCTGAGAGTTTTTAATTAAATCTTCAAATAAAGAAACTGTTTTATCAAAGTTTTCATTTAATCCTTCCAAAGCAACATACGTTTCTTCATTCCCTGTGATTACATTGAAGCTTGAAGCTAACTTGTAAAATTCTTTACTGATAGCCTCTGAAGATTTATCTTTTGTTCCTAAATATTCTAAATACTCTGCTGCTAAAGGAAGAATCTTGTTGTTCCATTTCCCAGAATCAAAATGATAGTACATTCTGAATAGCGCATTATCTGTATTTTTTACAGAAAGTACGTCAATGTTTCCTAATTTATTTTTAGCAATATCTTTATCATAGTTCAACCAAACCGGCGCAATTGCATTTTCCGGCATTTCCTCAACTTTCTTAAGGAATTCTGATTGGTCTTCTCTGTTTACGGAAATCGGAGTAATGGTAGGCTTGTCTACTTTTACAATACTTTTGTCTTCACCTTTTCTTTTATAAATGGCAACATAATTATTGGCCTGAAGATATTTTGAAGCGAAATCCATAATATCTTTTTTTGTAAGCTTTGAGATTTCATCTACATATTCAAGAGATGTTTTATGGTCAATATCAGAAGTGAATTCATCCATCAAGATGCTAGCTCTCGATGAATATTTTTCATCTTTCTGAATGATATTTTTTTTCTCATTATTTACGATCGATTGTACAAGGTCATCAGAAAATTCACCTTTTCTTAATTTGTCAATTTCCTGAAGCAACAGGTTTTTAACTTCATCCAAAGATTGCCCTTCAGTAGGTTTTCCCTGTAATAAAAGAACCGAATAATCTTTTAAAACATATGGAAAAGCATATGCTCCTAATAGCTTCTGTTTTTTAACAAGATCTAGATCAATCAATCCTGCCTGTCCGTTGGTAAGCATGTTTCCAACAAGATTTAATAATCGGGCATCTTTAGTTGTAGCGCCTGGAAATCTGAATCCCATCATCACACTTTCAGGATTTGGTCCCAAAACTTCTTTTATGATAGGAGCTGTAATTGCTTTTTCCTGACCTATATTGTAATTTGGAATTGGCTTCGATTTCATATAAGAAAAAGCCTTGTCGATTTTGGCAATTACTTCATCGGGATTAAAATCTCCCGACATAATAATTCCCATATTATTAGGAACGTAGTAATTGTTAAAATACTCTCTGATTGCTATAAGAGAAGGATTTTTAAGATGCTCGATTGTTCCGATGGTCGTCTGTTTTCCATAGTTGTTATTCGGGAAAAGACTTTCAAACATTTTATCGTAAACTTTATCGTTATCATCATCAAGTGATCTGTTTTTTTCTTCATAAACAGCTTCCAATTCAGTATGAAAAAGCCTTAAGATAGGCTGTCTGAATCTTTCAGATTGCACGGTTAAAAATTTATCTACAACATTCGAAGGGATATCTTCTGTATATACGGTTTGCTCAAAAGAAGTGAAAGCATTACTTCCATCTGCTCCCATATCTGCCATTAATTTATCATACTCGTTGGCAATTGCAAATTTTGAAGCCTCTCCTGAAACTTTATCAATTTCTTTGTAGATTTCTTTTCTTTTTGCCTCGTCTTTAGTTTGATTATATTTCTCATAAAGAGCGTCAATCTTATCTAAAAGCGGTTTTTCTTTTGCCCAGTCTTTAGAACCGAATTTATCTGTTCCTTTGAAAAGCATATGCTCCAAATAATGCGCAAGACCTGTATGATCTGAAGGGTCGGTTTTGCTTCCAGCTTTTGTTGCAATATAAGTCTGGATTCTTGGATCTTTACTTGTTGGACTTAAAATTACCGTTAACCCATTTTGTAGTTTGTAATATCTTGCAGAAGTGGGATCATTTGTTACGTATTTGTAAGAATATCCGCTAGATTTTGCTTCTTTCCATTGGAAGTCCTGTCCGAAAGCGTAACCTGTAAAACTTGCTGCAGCAATACTTGTGGCTATTGTTATTTTTTTGAAAAAGTTCATTCTTTTACGGGTGGTTATGTTTTAAATGTAATCTGATTAATTGAATTTGCTTAATAATTCTTTAATTCTTCTCATTGCTTCTCTTAAATCATCTTCTGAAGCAGCATAAGAGAATCGGATGCATTCCGGGCTTCCGAATGAAACACCACCTACGCACCCTACATGAGCATTTTCTAAGATAAACATTGCAAAATCATCAGCATCTTTAATTTCTGTTCCATCCAGAGTTTTACCGATGTAATGAGAGATGTCCGGGAAGAAATAAAATGCTGCTTTAGGCAAAAGAACTTTAAAGCCAGGAATTTCCTTCATTAAATCATATACAAGGTTTCTTCTTGTTTTAAAAGCATCAATCATGTATTTGTATTCAGAAGGATCAGTTTTTAAAGCTACAATAGAGGCTCTTTGAGCTACTGTATTTGCGCCGCTCGTCATTTGACCCTGAATTTTTTCGCATGCTTTAGCCAGCCATTCCGGACATGCAGAATAACCGATTCTCCAACCAGTCATCGCGAAAGCTTTTGACATTCCGTTGATCACGGCTGTTTGCTCATATACTTCAGGAAACTGAGCTATAGAAGTTGTTTTTGTTTCGTAGTTGATGTATTCGTAAATTTCATCAGAAATAATCGTAATGTGAGGATATTTAGCAATAACCTGAGCTAAAGATTTCAACTCGTCATATGTATAATAACCACCTGACGGATTACAAGGAGAACTGAATAAAATAGCTTTAGTTTTCTCCGTAATGGCTTCTTCTAATTGCTCTGCAGTAATTTTGAAATCATTAAGATATGATGTGGTGATCATGACAGAATTTCCTCCCATCATTTTTACCATTTCATCATAACTTACCCAGTAAGGAGCGGGAAGCAATACTTCATCACCGTCATTAATGATGGCTGCCAAAACATTAATAATCGCCTGTTTAGCCCCATTAGAAACACAGATTTGTGTGGGTTTATAGTTTAAGTTGTTATCTCTTTTTAATTTGTGAGCAATAGCTTCACGAAGTTCTAAAAATCCCGGAACGGGAGAGTAGTGACTGTAATTTTCATTAATGGCATCAAAAGCTGCTTGTTTTATGTTGTCCGGAACATCGAAATCGGGTTCTCCAAGCGTTAAACTTATTACATCTATTCCATTCGCTTTCATTTCTCTTGCCTTGTTAGACATTACAAAAGTTTGTGAAAAGCCTAGTCTTGTTACTCTATCTGAAAGTTTGCTCATGTAGTATTTTTTGTATTTTAACAAATATATAATAAAAACGTTTTGTCGGGAAATAAAAGTATTTCTATTTTAATGATTTTTATCTAGTTTATTTTTAATAGCGAGATTTAGATTACTACCTATTTGTTAACTTTTTTGACAGTTTTTGTAGCTATAATTAATTTTTAAGCTCAATTATTTATAATTGATGTTTTTTAATTCGGTTTAGAAGTGCAGTTTTATGATTTTGGGGGATTTCAAAATTTGAATAACGCTAATAAAAACTTATTTTTGCCAATTATAATAATTCACATGTCTATATCGTTACTATTAAAATACTTTCCTGATCTTACAGAAACACAGATTGAGCAGTTCACAAAATTGGAAGCACTTTACAATGAGTGGAATGAAAAAATAAACGTGATTTCCCGAAAAGATATGGAATCTCTATATGAAAAACATATTTTACACTCGTTGGGAATCGTAAAAGTGATGGAATTTGCCCCCGGGACTAAAGTTCTGGACATTGGAACCGGTGGTGGTTTTCCTGGGATTCCTTTAGCGATTATGTTTCCTGAAGTTCAATTTACTTTGGTTGATTCTATCGGGAAGAAAATAAGTGTGGTAAATGCAGTTGCAGAAGGAGTTGGACTTACCAATGTAACGGCTATCCACGGAAGAGCAGAAAAAGTAAAAGAAAAATTCCATTTTGTGGTAAGCCGAGCGGTTACTCAAATGCCGGAATTCCTGAGATGGTTGAAAGGGAAATTTGAAAAAGAACAAATCAATACAAAACACAATGGGATTTTATATTTAAAAGGAGGAGACCTTGCAGAGGAACTTGCCGGACTTAAATGTGAGATCTACAATCTTAAAAACTATTTTGATGAAGAATTTTTTGATACTAAAAGAGTAGTTTATCTATCAAAAGGTAATTTTAATTCTTAATTTATAGTAATTAATGAATAATTTTTGCTAATTATGTATTAATAATCAAAAATTGTAAAGTGTTATGAAAAAACTTTTAAAAATTGGGTTTTCAGCAGTAGTTTTAGGATTATTCTTTACTTCTTGTAATGACGAGGATGATTATCAAACCATCGAATCCATAGCTAAAATAAAGATTGATAGTGTAAAAGTGGTGAAAGATACGATGGATGTTTTCACCATACAAAGTATTAAAACATATTCTGCGTATTCTTCACAATGTGAAGGTTTTTACGGGTATGATTATATTTATAATAACAATTTGGCAAGAACAGTTACCGCCTATAAATTTATGACCAGCGGACCTTGTATACAGGGAAATCACGTGGTGGCAAGTCAAATAAATTTTAGTCCACAAAAGATTGGGACATATAGTTTTAAATTCTGGAATGGTGGCAATAACTGGATCACCAAAACAATTGTAGTTCAATAATAATGAAATGTCTTTTTGTAGTTTGTTTATTGATAACCAATATTTTATTTAGTCAGAAGATTGTTTGGAAAGAAGGCGTAAAACTGAACTGGAATAATTTTAAAAGCAACATAAATAATCAACGTGGGACCAATGTTGTTGCGTATACAAACTGCGGTTGGATATATTCTGTGGTAAAATCCTCCAACCCAAAATCTCCTGTCACCATTAAAATTGAAACTATTTTCAACGAAGATAAATCTTGGAAAGATGCCAAAAAGATCAATGACTATATTTTGGGACATGAGCAGAAACATTTTGATATTGCAGAAATATTTGCTCGCAAATTGAGAAAAGAAGTTCAGGAAAAAATAAAGACTTCAGGCGATTTCAATAAAAATTTTCAAGGTATTTATCATCGAATTTCGAATGATTACAAAAGCTTTCAGGTGGTATATGATAAAGATACCAAACATGGTATGAATGAAGCAAAACAAACTGAATATGACCGCACAATCGCCGAAGAATTAGAAAATCTAAAAAGTTATAAAGCCTCTTGAAATTTCTCAATAAAATAATCAACGAATTATTAGCTCAAAATACAGATCTTTCTGCATTTAATATTGTTTTGCCCGGAAAACGTCCTATCGTTTTTATCAGACAAATTTTAGAAGAAAATAATTACTCCGGATTTCTTCCCAACTTTTTTACAATCGAAGAATTAATAGATCAGATAGCAGATAAACAGCCAATTCAGGGGATTTCTGTTTGGCTTTTTGCGTTTGATGTATATAAAAGCCTTAATCTTATTCCTAACGATGATTTTGCCGATTTCTTGAAATGGTTTCCTACGTTGCAAAAGGATTGGGATGATATTTTAAAATTTTCTGAAAGTGATCAGGCAGTTTTACAATATATGTTTGATGAAGAAAGGATCAAAGAATGGGCTCAGGATTTGGGAGAAGATGATGATGTTCCAAGAAAAAAATTCCTTAATTTCTGGAGAAATATGAATGTTTTTCTTCCTGTTTTAAAAGAGAAGCTACAGGAAAAAAATTGGGCAACATCCGGAATGATTCACGAGACAGCTAAATCTAAGATCATTGATTTTGCTAAAAACACGCTTAACAACTTCGTTTTTTGTGGATTTAATGCTTTTACTCCGGTTGAAGAAAAATTAGTAAGAAGTCTTTTGCAGTGGGATAAAGCGCAATGCTTTTTTCAGGCAGACCATTATTATTTTGATGATGAAAGGCAGGAAGCCGGAAAGTTTCTGAGGCATCATAAAACATGGAAAGAATTTAATGACAGCAGAGCTTTTCAATGGATTGAAGATGACTTTAACCAGCCAAAAAATATAAAAGTTTACGAGGTTTCAGGAAATGTAACCCAAACAAAAATTCTTCCTGAAATTTTTAAAGAAATAGAGAATAAAACGTATTCAAATACGGCCGTTGTTTTGTTGGATGAAAACTTGCTTCCTGCAAGTTTAGATGTGATGAACGCTGTTGAAAATCTGAATATTACCATGGGTTTTCCTTTGAAGAATTTATCGTTTTCTAATGCCATAAAACAACTGTTTTATTTGCAGAAACAATTAGAAAAGAATAAATCTTCTTATTACTACCGGGATATTTTTCCTATCCTTGAAGAACTTCCGAAATCTATTGAGGATGAGCAGATTATCATTCAATTTAAATCTAAGATAGAGGAGAGGAATATCGTTTATATTTCAAGAAAGTTATTGCATGAGCTTTTAAGTGAGCTGTCTTATTTTAATTTGCTTGAAAAAGCAAATTCTACGAATGTCTATTTAGATTTGCTTATCGACTTTTGTAAGAAGATTAAGTGGTTGGAAATAGATGATATTCAGTATGAAAACGTTTCTCATTTTGAAAATGCGTTTAGAATTATAAAAAATCAGGTGGCTCCGTATGATTTCCAAATTAAAATGGAAACACTGGAGATTTTGATCAATCAGCACGTGAATACGGAGAGTATTGATTTCCAAGGTGAACCTTTGCGTGGATTACAAATTATGGGACTGTTGGAAACCCGTCTTTTGAATTTTGAAAATGTAATCATGCTTTCTGTGAACGAAGGGAAATTACCTTTAGGGAATTCTCAGAATACGTACATTCCGTTTGATATCAGAAGATTTTTCGACCTTCATACCTTCCTGGAAAATGACAGCATTTATGCCTATCACTTTTATCGATTGATACAGGATGCTCAGAATGTTCATTTGTTATTTAATGCATTAAGTTCAGGAGTAAATACGGGGGAAAAAAGTAGATTTATTACCCAGATTGAAATGGAAAGTTCTCACGATATTGAACACTTAATTATTGAGAATTCTTCCGAGCCTATTACCACTCAGCCTATCGAAATTCCAAAGACTGATATTGTCTTGGAACGTCTTGAGAAATGGAAAGAGAAAGTATCGGCATCACACCTTACAAGCTACCTTTATAATCCTATTGATTTTTATTTGTCAAAGATTCTGAAGACCTCTGAAAGTGACGAAATTGAAGAGGAATTATCCGTTAAAAATTATGGAAATCTGGTTCACTATTCACTTCAAGAAGTTTATGAAGTGTTAAAAGGTAAAGTGTTAAAAGAAAATGATTTACTTCAATCAATTAAAGCGATAGATAAGTATATTGATGTAGCGATAGAAAAGCTTAAACATCAGCCTGAGTTCTATGAAAAAGGAATGAATTTCATTCATAAAGCCATTGCTAAAAAGGTAATTGAAAGTGTTTTAAGAGTGGATCTTGAATTGGTGAAAAGTGGAAATAAATTAGAGATTCTAGATATCGAAAAGAGGTTTGAAAATGTTGATTTTTATTTGGATGAAAATAACACCAACCGAATTTCTTTCTTAGGATTTATTGATAGAATTGACCGCTTGAATGGAACTTTAAGAATCATTGATTACAAGACTGCGAAAATTAAAAACCTAACGGTAAAAATCGACGAAAATAATGTAGACAACTATTTCCTTAACAGCGAAAGAAAACAAGCTTTACAGTTGTGTATTTATCAGTATGTTGTTCAGAATCTACCCGAGTTTTGGGGGCTTCCCATAGAAACGGGAATTTGGAGTTTTGCTGAAGCTAGAAAAGGCGTAGTTTCTTTACAATTTGAGAAGGGAAGTATAGATGACGCGATGAAGTCTATCAGAAGTCTAATTCTAGAGATTTTAGATCCTAATCTTACGTTTATTGAAGATATAAAATCCTATTAAATAAGTCTTGTACGATATTCATTTTAGTATAGATTTTCGTGACAATAAAAAAGAGCCTGATCAATCGATCAGACTCTTTATTTATCAATATTTTTTAATTTCTAGAAAGCGTTAATCCCTGTGATATCCATTCCTGTAATTAATAAATGAACATCGTGAGTTCCTTCGTAAGTGATAACAGATTCTAGGTTGGCAGCGTGTCTCATCATTGGGAATTCTCCCATGATACCCATTCCTCCAAGAATCTGGCGAGATTCTCTTGCGATATCAATAGCCATTTTTACGTTATTTCTTTTTGCCATTGAGATCTGAGCAGGGGTTGCTTTATGGTCATTTTTAAGGTGTCCTAACTGTAAGCAAAGTAATTGAGCTTTAGTTATTTCCGTTAAAAATTCAGCTAATTTTTTCTGTTGTAACTGATAAGATCCAATTGGTTTCCCGAATTGTTTTCTTTCTTTAGAATACTGAACAGCAGTGCAATGACAATCAATTGCTGCACCAATAACTCCCCAAGAAATACCATATCTTGCTGAATTCAAGCAAGAAAGGGGACCTCTCAAACCTGTAACTCCTGGAAGTAGGTTTTCTTTTGGAACTTTTACGTCATTAAATACCAATTCTCCCGTCTTTGAAGCTCTTAAACTCCATTTATTGTGGGTTTCAGGAGTTGTGAAACCTTCCATGTTTCTTTCTACAATGAGTCCCTGAACTTTTCCTTCTTCATTCTTAGCCCAAACAACAGCGATATCGCATAAAGGTGAATTTGTGATCCACATTTTGGCACCATTTAAAAGATAATGATCTCCCATATCTTTAAAATAGGTTTCCATAGATCCCGGATCTGAACCATGATTAGGCTCTGTTAATCCAAAAGAACCAATCATTTCACCAGAAGCTAATTTTGGTAAATATTTTCTTTTTTGTTCTTCGGAACCGAATTCGTTAATAGGAAACATCACCAAAGAACTTTGTACAGAAGCTGCAGAACGAACCGCAGAATCTCCTCTTTCCAATTCCTGCATGATAAGACCATAAGAGATCTGATCTAAGCCTGAACCGCCATACTCAACCGGAATATATGGACCCAACGCTCCAATTTTCCCTAATTCTCTCATCAAACCTGGAATATCTGTATGATCTTGTGCTGCCTTATCAATCTGTGGCATCACAAAACTTTCAACCCAGTCTCTTATTGATTGACGAATCAGTTTATGTTCTTCGGTTAGTAAAGCATCAATTCCATAATAATCAGGAATGCTTGTAAGAGGATAATATGACATGTAATTTAATTTTTCTAAAAATAGCACTTTTCATTATTCCTGAGAAATTTTTTTTAGGTGTTATTTTTACTATGTTTATTAGATTTTTAAATCGATTTTTTAGAAATGAATATTAAACTTCATCTCCTTCATTATTAGAGATAGGGTACTGATTAGTAGGATTGTAAATCCTTGTTTTAAATTTATAAAGATAAGGTGCCTTATTGGCAGAGCCGTCATAAAGTTTCTCTAATCTTTCAAGAATGTTTAAACTTAAAATTTTTCGCTGAAAATTATTTCTCCTGAATTTCTCTCCCAAAATGGTTTCATACAGGGATTGAAGATCTTTCATGGTAAATTTCTCTGGAAGAAGGTTACTTGCGGCTACTTCGGTATTGATATTCATTCTTAAATATTCAAGACCTGTTTCTATCACTCTGTCGTGGTCAAAAGCCATTTGAGGTAATTTATTGACCTCAAACCATTCACAGGTTTCATTAAAAGAGTCTGGGAATGTATTGGCAATAGAAAAATCAATAAGGCTGCAGTATCCTACGGTGATGAATCTCTGGAAGATCCAGTGGTCTTTAGGAACTTCAATTCCTTTATTGTTTAGCAAAATCTGATGTACATTATTTTCTGTACGGTCTATTCTCCCAAAAGTATGGAACTGTTTTAGAAATAAATCTTTAAGATGGGTTCTCTCATATAAGACGCGGGCCGCAGCTTCGCGAAGGTCTTCGTCGTTAAAGACGAATCCACCGGGGAGAGACCACAAATTTAGGTCGTGGTACTTTAATAAAAGCACTTTCAGGATATTATTATGAAAACCAAATATGGTGCAGTCTACAGATATATGTGCTACAAAGTCTTTTGTATCAATTAGTTCCTGAAGTGTTTCTTTGTTTTTTGTGTCTTTGATTTCCATGGGAGTAAAAGTAAAATTATTTTCTAAATATTTTTATTTGCAGCCTTAAAATAAATTAAACTTATCGTAAAAAGCACAGTTACAGCGAGTAAAATATATAAAGGATAAAGGTTTAGGAGCTTTTTTCCAAATAATAATGACATAATAATTGAACTTACTGCACTACCTAGCGATGAAAAAATGACAATAAGGGAGGTAAAGAGGTTCGCTTTTTCTTTATCGATCTTCGCAATCATTTTAGAATTGATCACAGGATACAGTGGTGATAAGAAAAAACCAATAACCGGAAATAAAAATAACAGGGCCATTGAATTGTCTGAATCAAAATATTGCAATCCCAGAATAACAATTAATACCAAAATAATGAATGATAGACATAGAACGTAATATTTTGATAAAGAAAATCTTTTAATAATATTAGCCGTAATAGTTCTTCCTGCATAAGAAAAAAGAGCCAGAAAAGAAGAGGCTTGCAATGCAAAGAAAGAATTGACCTTCAAATGGTTTTTATAAAACGAAGGTAACCATGAGTTGAAGCTTTGCTCTACAAAAACGATACAGAATACAACCCCTAAAAATAACAGAATTATAGGGTTAACTAATTTTGATAATTCTGAAATGATCCCTTGATTACCAGATTGTACAGGTTCTGCAATTTTTATTCTTGAAAATAAAAAAATGGTGATGATTGATAAAAGTGAAATAGATAAAAATCCAAATTTCCAATATTCTGAGAACTGACTCGAAATAAGCCAACCAAATCCTGTATTCACCACAAAAATACCAATCATAAACGTGGCTTCTACATTACTCATAATCTTTGCTAAAGACTTTTCGTCGGAGATATTATTTCTAATGATGCCAAAAACACAAATCTTTCCAATCGCAAAACAAGTTCCGATAATAGCGAACCAAAGTTTATAAAACCAAAATACTTCTACGAAAGGTAAAATAGTTGAACAAATCCCAACAATTGTTAAAGCCAAAATCAATGCTTTTTTAGTCCCGATTTTACTGATAAAATTTACTGCGAAAAGTGAAATAAAGGCAATTGGAAGATCCTTAAAAGACTCTAAAAAACCGAGCTTTTCATAGGTGATTTTTGCCTCCGAAAGTTGCAGTATTACAATGCCCATGCAGTTTAGCACCATAGAGAAAATTAGAAAAGTAAGTTTTAACGGAAGTGAGATTTTGGTGAGCTTGGTATTCATTTCGGGGATTTTTTTCAATTACTTTCTGCAATATTTTATGATTTTTTACATAAAATTTATGCCTTTAAACCCCCAAAAATAAACGAAAAATTAAAATATTTATTAATATAATGTTAATTATTTAAAAAAAAATATATTTTTATTGTCTCAATTTGAGAATTAAAAAACTAACTGTAATATGAATGTAAAAATAACAAGAAGTTTAGGATTGGTTGCTGTCCTCTATTTCACAGCAAATTTCAGTGCTCAGAAGAAGGCAAATGACACCCTTCCGAAAGAGCAAAAAATCGAGGAAGTGGTAATGATTGGTTACGGTACTCAGAAGAAGAGTAATGTGACCGGAGCAATATCAAGTATAAAAGCTTCCGATATTGAAAATTCCCCAACAGCTGGAAGGCCGGAACAAATCATGCAAGGACGAGCTGCTGGTGTTTCGGTAATTTCAAATTCAGGACAACCAGGAACAGCTGCTACAGTACGAGTACGTGGTATTACCAGTTTTGGGGCTGGTGGTAATGATCCTCTTTGGGTAGTTGATGGAATCGTTGTAGATAATATCGGATGGCTAAACCAATCTGATATCGAAGGAATGGAAATTCTTAAAGATGGTGCTTCTGCTGCTATTTACGGAGTTTCTGCTGCAAAAGGTGTTGTTTTGATTACAACGAAGAAAGGAGTTAAAGGAAGAATGAATCTCTCATATAATGGTTTTTTTGGAGTAGGAAGTGCTGCAAAGAAACTAGACCTGTTAAATGGTTCACAATATGCAACAATTATGAATGAGGCATATACTAATGAAGGAAAGACGCCGGTCTTGGGAAATCCTGCATCATATGGAGTTGGAACAGATTGGCAAAAACAGATTTTCAACAGTGCACAACGTCAATCTCATGAATTTAGTATTAGTGGAGGAAATGATAAATCTACTTTTTATTCTTCATTTGGATATTATGATCAGGAGGGTATTGTTTTAAGAGATATTTCCAATTATAAAAGGATTAATGCCAGATTAAACTCTACACATAAAGTATTTGATTTCTTAACAATAGGTCAAACCTTTGCCTATACACATACCAGATCTCAGGGAGTTACTGATAATGGGGAGTTTGGAGGACCATTGAGCTCAGCTATCAATCTTGATCCATTAACACCAGTAGTTGTAACGAATGGTATTAATAATCAACCAAATGCTAGCGATTATATTAATAATCCTAACTATGTAAGAGATCCGAATGGAAACCCTTATGGGATTTCACAATATGTAAGTAAAGAAATGTCTAACCCGTTGGCGTTCAGGCAAACTCAGTTGGGCAGGTATAAGTGGTCGGATGATATTGTAGCAAATGTTTATGCTGATTTGAAGATTAACAAGAATATCAGTTTTAAAACAAGTATGAATGGTAAGCTTTCTTATTGGGGAAATCAAGCCTTTACTCCAACCAACTTTTTGAGCTCGGCTAACAAAAATGATTTTAATAGTTTATTCAGACAAACGGATAAAAAATTTGAATGGAATACTGAAAATACTTTGACTTATCAAAATAAATTTGGATTACATAGCTTAAATATATTATTAGGGCAAGGATATTACGAATATAATATTTCTTCTGGACAAAGTACAACATTTACTAATCTTCCTGTCAATAACTGGCAAGATGCTTCTTTTAATTTTGATATTTCTTCAGAAAATAAAACGGGTAATGCATGGGATGGAAAGCAAACTCACAAAGCTTCTTATTTCGGAAGGGTAGTGTATGATTATGACAGTAGATACCTTTTCACGGGAACTGTTCGTAGGGATGGTTCTTCAAAATTTGGAAGAAATAATCACTGGGGAACTTTTCCGGCAATGTCTTTAGGTTGGAATGTATCTAATGAAAGTTTTTGGCCTGAAAACAAAGTGGTTAACAGTTTTAAATTGAGAGGAGGATATGGAGTATTAGGAAATGATGCTATTGATGATTTTCAATTTGCTAATTTCTTAGTTGCGGGTAGCAATTATACTTTTGGAGATAATATTATCCGTGTTGGGTATGCACCAAGTACTTTAGAGAATCCTGATTTAAAATGGGAAAGAACATCACAGTTCAATATTGCAGCAGACCTTAAGATTTTTAGAAATTTTGATGTAAGCGTTGATGTTTATAGAAAAAAGAGTACTGACATTTTAAGAAGAGTTGAGCTTCCTGGTTATTTAGGATTAACTAAAGACCCATTTAGAAATGTTGGAGATATGAACAATGATGGGATAGAGGTAAGCTTAGGTTACAAAAAAAATTGGGGAGATTTTGGTATTTCTGCCAATGGTAATTTTGGTTATCTGAAAAATGAAATTACAAGACTGGAAGGAAATAAAGAGTATGTTCAATTTGCTGGTTTCCAAACATTGGGTAATGTTTCAAGATTGCAAGTTGGTCAATCATACGGATCTTTTTATGGGTACCAAAATTTAGGAGTTTTCCAGAACCAAGCAGAAATTGATGCGTATAAAAGTGCTAATGGAGCTGTAATTCAGCCTAACGCGAAACCTGGAGATTTTAAAAGATTAGATGCTAACGGAGACGGTAAAATTGATGAAAAAGATTTTGTAAACCTAGGAAATTCAGTTCCCAAATATACATTTGGTTTCACGTTGAATATGAATTATAAAAACTTTGATTTGATGATCTTTGCTCAAGGGCAAGCCGGAAATAAAATTTTCCAGGGTCTGAGAAGATTAGATATTCAGGAAGCTAACTACCAAACTTCTATTTTAGATCGTTGGACTGGTGAAGGAACTTCTAATAGTGTGGCTAGAGTTACAAGAGATGATCCTAATCAAAATTACACTAGAATGTCTGATTATTACCTTCAAAATGGAGATTATTTACGTATAAAATTAGTTCAGATAGGGTATACACTTTCTAAAGATGTTGCAAAAACAATCGGAGCTTCTAAAATCAGATTCTATGTAACAGGAGAAAATTTGGTGACTTTCACCAAATATACAGGGTATGATCCTGAAATTGCTGGAGCAGATACTTTTGGTATAGACAGAGCTTTCTATCCACAAGCAAGAACTTTCCTTTTCGGTGCTAATGTTCAATTTTAATTAAAGAAAAATGAAAAATAAGAGATTTATATATAAAAGTTTATCTGTTTTAATGCTTACAGGTATTGGGTTCGGAGCTATTTCTTGTAGTGATAATAACTTAGAAGATGTTAAAAATACAGGAACTTTTGATACGAGTAATTACTTTCAAAATGAAGAGCAAGCATTTGGTGGGTTGGTAGCTACCTATGATATGTTAAGAAAATATTCTGGAGGATTTGAGAATATGGTGACCTTCTTTAATGGGGCTTCCGATGATTTCTATTCCGGAGGAGGGAATTCTTCAGATGGTGCAGGAATTCAGGGATTCTCCAATTACACAATCAATCCTATTATAATGCCTGCTAGTTACTGGAAAGATTACTATCAGGGAATTGCAAAAGCGAACCTTTTGTTAGAAAGACTGCCGGGTATTGATATGAATGCTCAAAACAAAAAAAGATTTACTGCAGAGGCAAAAGTATTGAGATCGCTGTATTATTTTGAATTGGTAAGGATATTCAAAAATGTACCATTGATTCTAAAAACTTTTAAGTATGATGATGATTATTATAATATTCCTCAGGCAAAACCAGAGGAGGTTTATACACAGATAGAAGCTGATATTATTTCTGCTATTAATGATCTTCCTTTGTCTATTCCAGCTGATAACAAAAGTGAAATAGGTCGACTTACACAAGGTACAGCACGTGCTATTTTAGGAAAGATTTATTTGTATGATAAAAAAAATACAGAAGCTGCTGCTCAATTTGAGCAAGTAAATGGAACACCAGGGGGAACAAGCCAATATGGATATAAATTAGTTACCAATTTTGGTGATTTGTGGAAAGTAGATAACAAATTTACTTCAGAATCAATTCTTGAAGTAATGCATACCAATAAGGGAAATGGTATTTGGGAGAACTGGGGATCTGGTAAAGATGAAGGGAATTCAATAAATGTCATGTTAGGAATTAAATCTTATGGGCGTGTTGCGAGTTTTCCTAATAATGATGCTCCTGATATTTATGCGAGTTGGGGTTTCAATCCAATAACAGATGATTTATTCAATTTCATGCAAGGGGATCCTCGTTTAAATGCTACAATCTTTAATGGTAAAAAATTCAAAGAAGATGGTAAGATTACCTATTCTCCTGGATTTAAAGATACTGGATATTTCTTAAATAAATATTTGCCGAGAAATGCGGATAAAAGTACTCTCCCGGGAGCTACAGAATTAAATTTTCATCAAAATTATATACCTATAAGGTTAGCGGATACCTATTTAATGGAGGCTGAAGCATTAGGAGCTTCAGGTGGAAGAGCTCAGGCATTATTAGATGCAGTAAGAGCAAGAGTAGGATTAGCTTCTGTTCCTGTTTCTATGCAGGCGATTAAAGATGAAAGAAGAAGAGAATTAGCAGGAGAAGGACACAGATGGTTCGACCTCGTAAGATGGGGTGATGCTCCGGCTAAATTAGGACCGAGAGGATTTGTTGCAGGGAAGAATGAGATTTTACCAATTCCATTTAATGAATTAATAAATACGATATTAAAACAAAACCCTGGTTATTAACATATGAAGTTTCACAATTTATATAGTTTCTTTTTAAAAAGTACTACACTGCTGTTTGGCGGTGTGGTACTTTTGCCTTTAAGTTCTTGCAGATCTCATCTGGCAAGTAATGGAAATCAAGTTCAGATCTGGCTTACAAAAGGGGATGAAAGCGTAAGATTGCAGCAACAGACTCCGATTAGTTTTGTAAATAATTCCAACAGTTTTCAAAATATTGACATTGATGATACACAGAAGTTTCAATATATTGATGGTTTCGGATATACATTAACGGGAGGAAGTGTTGAGGTAATTAACCGACTTTCACCATCAAAAAGAAAAGCTTTGCTTAATGAACTTTTCGGGAATGATAAAAATTCTATTTCTATAAGCTACCTAAGATTAAGTATTGGCGCCTCCGATTTGGATAGCCAGGTTTTCTCTTATGATGATTTACCGGAAGGACAAACTGATCCTTCTCTTTCAAAATTTAGTTTAGCGAGAGATAAAGATTTGATTGCGATGTTAAAAGAGATTTTAGCAATCAATCCAAAAATCAAGATCATTTCAGCACCTTGGTCGGCTCCGGTTTGGATGAAAGACAACGGGAAATCAAAAGGAGGAAGTCTAAAACCTGAATTTTACGATGTGTATGCTAAGTATTTCGTTAAGTACATTCAGGAAATGCAGAAAGAAGGAATTACCATTGATGCGGTTACCCCTCAAAATGAACCTTTGCATCCTGGAAACAATCCGAGCTTGTATATGCCTTCAGACCAGCAGAAAGATTTCATTAAGAAAAGTCTAGGTCCGATTTTTAAATCAAATCATATTAAAACTAAAATTGTGGTGTATGATCACAATTGCAACAAGCCTGAATATGTTACCAATATCTTAAGTGATGCTGAAGCGTCTCAATATATAGACGGTTCTGCTTTCCATTTATATGAAGGTGAAATTTCAGCTTTAGGTACTGTTCATGCCGCTTTTCCAAATAAAAATTTGTATTTTACGGAGCAATGGACAGGCGCGAAGGGAACTTTTAATGAAGATTTAAATTGGCATACCAAAAACGTGATCATCGGTTCTATGAGAAACTGGAGTAAAATTGCTCTGGAGTGGAACGTAGCCAATGATACACAATATAAACCTCACACAGACGGAGGTTGTACAGAATGCAAAGGGGCAATTACGGTTTCAGACAGCGAAAACTTTACCAGAAACGTTGCCTATTACATCATTGCTCATGCCTCAAAATTTATTCCTGCTGATTCACGAAGGATCGCTTCTACACAAACCGACAATCTTGCTACTGCAGCTTTTATGACGCCTGCAGGAAAGAGAATTTTGGTTGTACAGAACGGAGCAAAAAATGAAGAAACATTTAATATAAAATATAACGGAAAAACAGCAACAGTTACCCTTTCAGGAAATTCGGTTGCGACCTACGTTTTTTAAAAAAGAACAGACATGAAGAAGAAATATCTTGTATTATTACTCGTAGCACTCGGTGTGGGTGCTTCTGCACAGAAATCGATAGACCAAAGAGTTTCAGAGATCTTATCTAAAATGACTTTAGAAGAAAAAGTAGGTCAGTTGGTTCAATACAGTGGTTTCGAATATGCAACAGGTCCTCAAAACTCCAATTCTGCCAGTGTTTTAGATGAAATAAAAAAAGGTAAAGTAGGTTCTATGCTGAATGTAGCAGGAGCTGAGGAAACACGTTCTTTTCAAAAATTAGCACTACAATCCAGGTTAAAAATTCCGTTGTTGTTTGGTCAGGATGTTATTCACGGATACCGAACAACTTTCCCTATCAATTTAGGTCAGGCAGCAAGCTGGGATTTAAATTTAATTGAAAAATCTGAAAGAATTGCCGCGATAGAAGCTTCAGCTTACGGTATTCACTGGACATTTGCACCGATGGTTGATATTGCTAGAGATCCAAGATGGGGTAGAGTGATGGAAGGTTCAGGAGAAGATACCTATTTGGGAACGCAGATTGGATTGGCAAGAATCAAAGGTTTTCAGGGAAAAGGGTTGGGGAATCTTGATGCCATCATGGCTTGTGCAAAGCATTTTGCGGCATACGGAGCAGCGGTTGGCGGAAGAGATTACAATTCGGTAGATATGAGTTTAAGACAACTTCATGAAACCTATTTACCACCTTTCAAAGCAGCTTCAGAAGCGGGAGTAGCTACGTTTATGAATTCTTTTAATGATATTAATGGAATTCCTGCAACGGCTAACAAATACATTTTAAGAGATCTTTTAAAAGGGAAATGGAATTACCAAGGTTTTGTGGTTTCAGACTGGGGAAGTATTGGCGAAATGGTTCCTCACGGTTACGCAAAAGACAACAAAGAAGCGGCTGAAAAAGCAATTATTGCCGGAAGCGATATGGATATGGAAAGCCGTGCCTACATGGCTGAACTTCCAAAATTGGTTCAGGAAGGAAAGGTTGATCCAAAGTTGATTGATGATGCGGCAAGAAGAATTTTGGTTAAAAAGTTCGAGATGGGATTATTTGATGATCCTTACAGATTCAGCAACGAAAAAAGACAGAAAGAACAATTAAACAATCAGGATAATAGAAAATTCGGAAGAGAATTTGGTTCAAAAAGTGTGGTATTGTTAAAAAATCAGACTCAGCTTTTACCACTTTCAAAATCAACGAAAACAGTTGCTTTAATCGGACCTTTCGGAAAAGAAACAACAGCCAATCATGGTTTTTGGTCAGTTCCTTTTAAAGATGATAGCCAAAGAATTATTTCTCAGTTTGACGGAATTAAAAATCAATTAGATAAAAATTCAACCTTATTATATGCAAAAGGGGCTAATGCTGATGATCAGGACAGATCAATGTTTGCAGAAGCGGTAGAAACGGCAAAAAAAGCAGATGTTGTTATTATGACATTGGGTGAAGGTCACGCCATGAGCGGTGAGGCGAAAAGCAGAAGTAATCTACATTTTTCAGGAGTTCAGGAAGATCTTTTAAAAGAAATTGCTAAAACCGGAAAACCGATTATTTTAATGATCAACGCAGGAAGACCTTTGGTTTTTGATTGGGCTGCAGATAACATTCCTACCATTGTTTACACTTGGTGGTTGGGAACAGAAGCTGGAAATTCTATTGCTGATGTTCTTTTCGGAACGGTAAACCCTGGTGGAAAATTACCAATGACATTCCCAAGAACAGAAGGACAGGTTCCCATTTATTACAATCATTACAACACGGGGAGACCTGCAAAAAATAATACAGACAGAAACTATGTTTCAGCTTATATCGATTTAGATAATGACCCGAAATTTCCATTTGGTTATGGGTTGAGTTATACTCAATTTAAATATGCTGATATGAAGTTAAGTTCAACAAATCTTACAGGAAATCAGACACTAAATATCAGTGTGAATGTTTCTAACACCGGAAATTATGATGGGGAAGAAGTGGTACAGTTATATATCAGAGACCTGTTCGGAAAAGTGGTAAGACCTGTGAAAGAATTGAAAAGCTTCCAAAAAGTATTCATCAAAAAAGGAGAAAGTAAAACGGTAAACTTTACTTTGACTCCGGAAAATTTGAAATTCTATGATGATGAATTAAATTACGATTGGGAAGCAGGAGAATTTGATATTATGGTAGGAACGAACTCTAAGGATGTTCAGACAAAAAGGATCAACTGGTCAAAATAAATATAGTAGTTTACAAAACTGAGAGCGGGATAAAACCCGCTTTTGGTGGTAAAAGGCATTAAGTATTAATGAATTTAAATGTGGCGCTTGTCATTGACTTCGTCGAATCTTCGATTTCTGAAAGAATCTAAATAATTTTTGTAGAGATGCTTCCAGTATGACAAACTTTGAGAATAAATCCCGCGTTTGTCATTCAGAGCGAAACGAAGTGGAGCGTGGAATCTATTCAATTATAATAGAGATTCTTCGTTCTTCAGAATGATAAGCTTTGAGAATATTCTTAATGGAAGAATTTTTAACGCAAAGATTAAATATTGAAACTACAAATTTTAGGGAGCAAAGACTTAATTAATGAAATTAATTTTATGAAGCTAGCTTAATCAGCGACTTGTCGCAATTCTTTGCTCCCTTAAAATTATATTTATTTAAATAAATCTTTGCGTTAAAAAATAACGGGATTAAACATTAAACTCAACACTTTGAACATGAAACTTCAGAATATCATTACCATTTTAGTCGGCGGAACTTTAGCTTTTTCTGTTTCAAACTGTGCTTCCAATAAGCCGGATTCCAACAGAAAACTGATCTGGAATGATGAATTTAATGGAAAAGGTTTACCCGATGCTACCAAATGGAATTATGATGTAGGAGGCGATGGTTATGGAAATGATGAAGCTCAGTTTTATACCAAAGGCCGTTTGGAAAATGCCAGAGTTGAAAACGGAAATTTAGTCATTGAAGCCAAAAAAGAAAATTGGGAAAAGAGCCAATATACATCTGCAAGACTTTTAACAAAGGGAAAGTTTTCCTTTCAATATGGAACGGTTGAGGTTCGTGCAAAACTTCCAAAAGGCAGAGGAACCTGGCCTGCCATCTGGATGATGAGCGAGAATATGAAGAAATGGCCGGATGATGGGGAGTTGGATATTATGGAACATGTAGGTTTTAACCAAGGCTATGTTCATGCTTCCGTTCACACGAAAAAGTACAATCATAAAATCGGAACGCAAAAAACCGATACGTTGATGGTGAAAGATGTAAGCGAAAAATTCCATGTGTATAAAGCAGATTGGACCCCTGAAAAGATTGATGTTTATATTGATGATCAAAAGTTTTTCACCTATGAAAATAAAGAGAAAACCTATGAGGCATGGCCTTTTGATCAGCCATATTTTATCATTTTAAATCTGGCAGTCGGTGGTTTTTGGGGTGGAAAAGAAGGAATTGATGATTCTATTTTTCCTCAGAAATATTACATTGATTATGTACGGGTTTATCAAAATAAATAATGAAGGGAGAGTGATTTTCTCTCCATAAAATAGAAAGAAATTATGAAGAAACTAGTAGTAAGTTGTTTTGTAGTAGGTGCTTTTTTTAATGCAAATGCTCAGAATTACTGGAAAAAGAATGCAGGAAAAACAGCGAAAGTAATTTTCACCAATTCTAAAACCAACGAAAAGATGGTGGATAAAGGAATGGTGAAATTCGAAAAAATGGATCAACCAAAAGAAACAGATGCCTGTGTTTTTGTTGACCCTGATTTTAAATATCAAAAACTAATAGGAATCGGAGGTGCTATTACCGATGCATCCGCTGAAACTTTTTATAAAATGCCTAAAAATAAGCAGAAAGAAATTCTTGATGCCTATTATGGGAAAAATGGATTGGGATATACGGTTGTTCGTACCAATATGAACTCTTGTGACTTCTCAAGCGATTCTTATACGTATGTTACAGAGAATGACAATTCTTTAAAATCATTCAATGTTGCGCATGACGAAAAGTATAAAATTCCAATGATTAAAGCTGCTCAAAATGCTATTGGAAAAGATTTTACCTTCTATTTTTCTCCTTGGAGCCCACCGGCTTGGATGAAATCTAATAAAAGTATGTTGAAAGGAGGTAGATTGGAAAATGCATTCTATCAAACTTGGGCAGATTATTATGTGAAATTCATTAAAGAATACGAAAAAAGAGGAATTAATGTTTGGGGGCTGACCGTTCAAAACGAACCGATGGCAACGCAGAGTTGGGAATCTTGTATTTATACCGCTGAAGAAGAAGGGGAGTTCCTTAAAAATAATTTGGGACCAACCCTTTGGAAAAACGGATTCAAAGATAAAAAAGTAATGATCTGGGATCACAACAGAGATTTGATCTATCAAAGAGCAACCACAACGTTAAGCGATCCTGAGACTTCAAAATACGCTGCAGGAATCGGTTATCATTGGTATGAAACATGGAATAACAAAACACAACTTTTCGATAATTTAATTGAAACGCAAAGAGCTTTTCCTGATAAGTTTTTAGCATTTACGGAAGGTTGCAAAGAGCAATTTGATCTATCTAAAATCTATGATGTAAGCTTAGGTGAATTGTACGGGAAAAACATGATCAACGATTTCAACAAAGGAATGGCTTTATGGACAGACTGGAATGTTCTTCTAGACGAAACGGGTGGACCAAACCATGTTGGAAATTTCTGTTTTGCACCAATCATTGCAGATACAAAAACTGGGGAAGTTCATTATACGTATGAATACTATTATGTAGGTCATGTCTCCAAATTCATTAAGCCCAATGCGCAAAGAATCGGAAGTTCATCAAACAGAGCTGCTTTAACGTCTACCACTTTCATGAATGAAAATGGACAGCTAGTTACCGTTATTATGAATGACTCAGAGAACGACATCGATGCCAATCTGTGGATCGAAGGAATGTCTGCAAAGCTTTCTGCACCGGCACACTCAATACAGACCGTAATTTTATAACCTTCATATTAATATTTTTAATTAGAATCGGCGGGCTCAAAGAGCCCGCCGATTTGAGTTTATATCTTTTCTTTTCCAACCAACTTCAGTAAAAAAGCATCTGTTATATAATACGACAAGTTCTGTCGCATTAGGTAATTATCTTTGCATTAATAAAGAAAAAGAAACAACAACTTGCAGGTTAATTATTTTTAACAATCCTCAATTGGGTGAATTAAAATTATTATTTTTGCATCGCTTAAAACTAACAATCAAAAGAGAACAATATATGAGAAAATTCTATATAGGTGCACTTTTTCTATGTGCGGTCGGCTACTCTGCTCAAGAGATAGTTTGGCAAAAAGATATTAAATCCAATACTCAGGATTTTCTAAGTCAGGTCACCACAACAATCGATGGACAGTATTTAATTACGGGTAGTTCAATTCAATCTAAAAAACTTTCTACAGATAGCAAACAAAATAACGGCTACGATTTTCACTTGGTCAAGCTTAACCAGCAAGGCGAACAAGCTTGGGAAAAATATTTTGCAGGAAGTAATCATGATTTCCTTTCAGCAACGGTTGCTACTCAAGAAGGAGGATTTCTTTTAGCAGGAACTTCTTATTCGGGAAAAGGTTTGGACAAGAAAGACGATTCTAAAGGAGGTTCAGATTTATGGTTAATAAGGCTTAATGAATTTGGAGACGAATTATGGCAAAAAACTTTAGGTACATCAGCCGATGAAGAAGCCAGAGCAGTAATTCAAACGACGGATTTAGGATTCTTTGTAGCTGGAAATGTGCAAAATTCAGAGAAAGGGTATGGATCCAAAGATATTTTAATTATAAAACTGGATAAAAGTGGAAAAGAATTGTCCCAATCTATTTTTGGAGGAAAAGGATTAGATGAAGTAGAGAAAATGATTCCTACCCGAGACGGAGGTGCTTTGCTTGGGATTTATTCTAGAAGTGGTATCAATGGTTCAAAGAAAACTGAAAACTTTGGCGAAGGAGATTATTGGATTATCAAACTTAACAAGGAAGGAAAAGTGGAGTGGGAAAAGAACTTTGGAGGAAAAGGCGATGATCATTTGAGAACATTGGCTTTAACATCAACAGGATTTATTATCGGTGGTGAATCTAGATCTGAAAGATCAGGAAATAAAACCCTTGGAATTGAAGAAGGTACAGATCTGTGGCTGATTTCGCTCAATGAAAAAGGAGAAGAAATCTGGCAGAAATCCTACAATATTGGAAACCGAGATGTTTTAATGGGGATGAGTGTTTTGCATGGTTCAGATGATAAAACATCAAAAGGTATTTTACTAGGCGGCTACACTCAGGCTGAAGGCAGAATACAAACTGATGATGAAACGTTTTGGATGCTGTATTTGGATCAAAATGGAAATAAACAATGGAGAAAACATGTTAAGGGAGAATCCTCAAAAAGAGAAGAAAGGTTATCTGATATTAAGCTCAACAGAGACGGTTCTATCATTTTAGCAGGAACCAGTGCTGAAGAGCTTGGCAAAGAAAACTGGAAGATAGTCAAACTTGGAGATAAACAGATTGACCAATTGATTGTAAAACAAGATATCAAGATTTATCCAAATCCTGTATCGGATTATGCGTATGTGGAAATTGGTTTTGATTTCAAAGAAGCCGATATCCTTTTGTACGACATGTCGGGAAGAGAACTTCAAAGTTTGAAAACCAAAAATAAGGTAACCAAGATCAATACTCAGAATTTGATTCAGGGAGCTTATTTGATTACGATTAAGACCGATACGAATAAAACAGCTAATGCTAAATTAATTAAGAAATAAAACTAATTTTCATGAAGAAAAATACGATAGCTGTAATTTTATTACTAGCTTCTTTAAATACATCTTTTTTTGCTCAATCTTCGCCAGGAGGTGATTCTCCTAAGAGCTATGTTGGAGATATTAATCAAATGTTTCCTGCTGCCCCAACTTCCAATAACTTAATGAAATTTGAGGAAGTTCCTGTGAGTTATTATACGGGAGTTCCTGATGTGAGTATTCCACTGGTGAGTATTCCTACCAGTAATTCAAAAGTAATCATTGGTGCTCAATTAAAATACCACCCATTGAATGCAAAGTCTGATGATAGGTCTGGAGAGACAGGACTAGGATGGAGTTTAATAGCGGGCGGAACAATATCAAGAACAATAAGAGGCGGGGGAGTAGATGAGAAAAATACTACTATTGCATTTTCAACCCCTGCTAAAGTAAGATTTGGGATATATAATGAACTTTATAATCCGACTGGCAAGCTGATGAGAAATGAAGCTTACGATGAGAATGAATATAGATATGTTTCGGGATTGGGAAGATATGATAGTGAATATGACCTCTATCAGTATAATTTTATGGGACAGTCAGGAAGATTTTATATAGCAAAAGACGCAACTGGAAATTTTAAAGTAGAAAAATTGGACAAAAATAATCTCCAGATTATTTGTACTCCCGATACTCAGGGAACTGTTGATTTGTTTACAATTATTGATGACAAAGGAATACGCTATACTTTCAGCCCGATGGAAAAGTCTCAAAAATCTGTTTTGATAACTAAAACGGGGCTTGTTAACTTACAGACAAGTATTGATTCAAATCTTGAAACAGATAACTATTGGTCTTCTTTCCACCTAACAAAGATTGAAGATCAAAATAATAATATATTGGCAATATTTAAGTATGAACAATCGTCTGTAGTCAAATTCCAAGAAGCTCCTACAATAACCAATAGGTTGGCAAAAGATGTTTATTATTATAATACAGCTTCTAACACTAGTGGGGGATTAGATAATCCTGACGGAAGTATGCCAGGTGCTATCGAATCTCAGACTGTTAATAATAATACACTTACAAAGCTTCTTACGAGCATAGAAGTAGTGGGAAAAGGGACTATTTATTTTATTTATGAAAAAGGCAGACAGGATACTAATTATTGGGAGGCTACAGAACTGTATAAATTAAAGTCTGTTCAGACGAATACTATTGGGCAGAGTGTGTCACAGTATACCGATAAATATGTACTTGATTATGAGTATACCAATACTACTTATGAGCAAAGTAATATTCAGACGAAAACTGATAAGAAAATGGTATTGACTAAAGTAACCAAAGTGTCCCCAAATAATCAGAATCAGGAATATAACATGGAATACTATGCATCAGCAGGAATACTTCTTCAGAAAGATAAGTGGGGTTATTATAAAGGTGATGGAAGTGGTATAAAAACAGATGTCCTCAAATCGTTATCTTATCCTACAAAAGGAAAATCGGTTTTCGACTTTGGGCCGAATGATTATAGTTATTATCATGCTGGAGGGACAATGCAACAAGTAGAGGGACATATGGAAAGCCGTAATAATTCGTTTTTCATTAGTTTCGGACAGTTTAGTAATATATTTAAGCAACCCTTTTTTACTTTAAATTCGCCGCAATATGTGAAGCTTCATTTAATGCTGGGAAATCTGATTTATTATAATTGGAATTTTAAAATTTATAAAAAAAATAGCGATAATACTTTTGAACAGGTTTATAATGCCGGAAACGGAAGCCAGACTTGTAACAGGCCACAACCTCCCAAATGTATGGTATCAGGTATTGATGAAGGTGGAGAGATTCATTCGGAATATTACTATGATGTATATTTTGAACCTGGAGTTTATTATGCTTCATTAGGAGGAGATTATTCAATCTCAATTCCTGGTAATACGAATGATGGATTTGAAGCTGCAACAAAAGAAGATGTTTTTGTTGATGAAAAGATTCGCTCCGGAGGAGGTATGAGGATTAATAATATTAGCTATTATGAAAATTCCAATTCAAGTATTGCTTCAAAAACTTATGCTTATGATTATAAGAATATTGATAACCTTGAACGAAGCAGTGGGGGGCTTGTATTTCCTGAGCCTGTTACTAATTTTGGAGAAAGTTATGCGTTTAGAAATAAAGTTCAGTATCCTACCATCATATACAATGCTAATTTTGATGTTACAACCAATTATAATATCCTTCCTGTACAGAAAACCCAAGGCTCAGATGTAGGATACAAATATATAACCGTAAAACAGATTGTTAAGGACACTAATAATAATATTTTAGATAATGGTAAAACGGTTTATAAATTCAGATCTCCACTAGATTATCCTAATACATCTTCGATATCTCTCCAACTGCCTGTACGCCCTGTTCCCAATGAAGATTACCTAAGAGGGCAGTTAATCTCAGAAAAGAAATATAACTCGGCAGGGCAAATCCTGTCAGAAACCAATACAGATTATATAACTACAGAATTTGAAAAAAATGATGGGGTAAAACTGATTGATAACTTTTATAGTTCTATGATCTCGCAATATTTTTCTTATACTTCCTATCAACACGCTCTTACCTATACAGGACAAGGGATTACTTTAACAACCCCTTTTAAGAATTTCGAAAAATTCGGTGTCACCTTACCAACCGAGAAGCGTGAAACCTCTTATTTCTACAAGAACGGAGTTCAGAGCTCAGTAAGTTCAACCACGAATACAGCTTATAACACGGAAGATTATCCTATCAATGTTACTCAAAGTATTCTAGGAGGCGACACCTATGTTTCAGGGTACAAATATGCCAAGGAAAAAGCAAATCAAAGACTAATCACCGCCAACATGCTTGCAATTCCATTGGAAACAGAATCTAAAAAGAACGGGCAAACCTTGTCAAAAACAGAAACAAAATACGATAATGTAGCCAATCTGTTTCCAAGTTCTGTCATATCTTCTGATCTTCAAAACAGTACTCCTTATACAGAAGTAACCTATGAAAAATATGATATAAAAGGGAACTTGCAGCAATACAAAACCAAAGACGGAACTTCAGTATCAATCGTTTGGGGGTATAACAATACCCAGCCCATTGCTAAAATAGAAGGGATTACGTATGACGCATTGGTTCAGGCAGCCGGATCTCAGTTATCAGCAGCGATTGCCGCTTCAGATACAGATGCTTCAGCAGAAGCGGGAGTAAACGAAGATACTTTACTCTCTAAACTAAATGATCTTAGAATGGGTATCAACGGATTTGGACCTATTACGACTTACACGTATGATCCGCTTATCGGCGTGCGAAGTATTACCCAACCATCAGAAGTTCAGGAACTTTATTTGTACGATTCAGCCAACAGATTAAAGGAGATCAAGCAGAAAGAAGTAAGTGCAACCAATGTTGTGTCGTATAAGACTGTAAAAGAATTTGAGTACCACTACAAAAACTAACAAATCGTGAAAAAAACAATACTACCCATTATATT
>NZ_FRAV01000049.1 GCF_900142445.1 Chryseobacterium polytrichastri
ATGTAGAATTTGGTTTTCTTCTTCAAATTTTACAATCTCAAAATATTCAATCAACAGTTCAGGTAAAAATAATTTAAGCAGTTCGGCATCATTTAGCATTATACAAAAATAGCATTTTTTATTTTCTCCCCAACTTTTGAGACTGATCCATATTAGGTAATTATCCTTCCAGATTGTAATAACTGATAGCTTTGTGTTTTAGCGGATTTTTACTCCATTCTTCCCATTTTCCAGTATAAGGGCTATAACCATATTTTAAAGACTTAGAAGTATCAAGTATTTCAACAATATGTGTACGTTTCGTATAAGCTCTATAATCGGTGCATATATGACGAAATTCACAATCTTTACAGACTTATATATGGTCCTTTGTAATATTCCAATATTTTTTAAAGTCTTTGTATTGTAAGGCTTGTTCTAGTGTTGTTTCTTTTATATTTCCGAAGCTGTTTAGTATTGAAGGATAGCTGCAGATATTCCTATTTTTATTTAGGGGTATTTTTTATGAAGATAAGTGACTTCTTTTTATATTCACTTAAAAATTCAAAGATGCTGAAAGAATAGCAAAGTATCATTCTTTGCACTAATTTATAAAATTATTTAATTTTATAAAGTGCTTTTTTAGAGCATCAGCATCACTTGATTTTTCTATTGCACTACTAGAAATTGGCATTCGGGATAATTGATAATCCTTATTTTTTAAGTAAAATACTTTCTTTTTTAACTCAGAATCTAAATCACATAATCCAATTTTTTGTCTATTCTCATTGATTTTTTTTACCATTTTTAGTGCATCCTCATTTCTGTTTTCCGGAAAAAACCAAGTATGCACATAGCAGCAATCTTTGGTAGCTGTTTTTTTTAGTACTTGATCTCTAAGAGGATCAGAACTACCATTGTTTATTTGAAATTCTAAAATATCAAAATGTTTAGAAGAAAAATTGTCTGTGCCATTATTTAGGTCTAAAAGAAAAGCGGCATTTTCAGGAATAATTTTACCTTTGTTTAATGCTTTATTGAGTTCTTCTGAAAAATTTACTTTTTGAGAACTATATTTATTTGTAATTAGTTGATGCCATATAATCAAATAAAATTCTTGAAAAGAAGTATCCCCACCCATATTTATTCCTAGATTATACTCATTAGGGAAACCTTTTTTTTGAATTAATTTTAAAAGACTAAGGGAAGCTATGCTATCCCCTTTAGTTAATTCTTTTTGATATTTGGCATAATCCCTATTAGAAAGTTTTCTCGTGTATTGATCAATATTATATAATGAGTCAAGAGCTTTTTTATATTCATTATCAAACTTATTGCGACATTTCTGTTCTTTGAAATGAGCATGATTAAAAAAAATATTTTTAAAGTCATCCTTAAAAGGATATCCTAGGCATTTTAATGAATTATACTGTGCAAAAGAATTCTCATATTCTTTCATTCTTAATCCTACTTGCATACTATTGTAGATATCTTTTGCTGGCGGCTCACTAATTAATATAAAGGCTGAATTATAAAACTCATTTGCATTTTTTAAGTTACTAGTGATGATACTATTTTCTGCTTTATTTATTAAATCGTAATATTCTATCAGTTTTTTATCAGTCAATTCAATTGTTTGTGAATGTAGTGAACAACTTAAAAGAACTATTAGTATATACTTCATATTGATTAAATTAAATGGTCTGTTACTTGCTTTTTTATTTATCTTGAGAATATTGTTACGCCCAAATAGTGCTAGAGTTGCTTCTTTTAGAGGCTGATTTTTTAAGTTAGTCGTCTTTAGTAACTTCTCTTTTTTGCAATAATAAAAATCACAATGTATATTTTTTAACTTTGATATCCCAATAATTTTCTAATCTGGTAGAAGAACCTTTCAATAAGTCTTAAATCCTGAGTTACAATTTCAGCGCTTCCTCTCAATTCTTTATCAAAAACTAAGGTTTTATTATAACTTGTTTTTAAACCTTTAGGAAGAACAACATCTACATAATAATTTCCTTTGTCATCCGAAGAAAGAGAAATATTTTGAACTCTACCTTCTACAATACCATATTCCTGGAAACGATAGTTGTCAAGTTTAATTAAAACTTTTTCTCCCTGAATTATTTTCCCTGAGTTTATTGCCGGTACAGACATTCTTCCTACTAATTTATCCTTGTTTTTTGGTAGAATGGATAAAATAGCTTCACCAGTTTTTACGAACTGATTTTCCCCAAAAAACTGCTGGAAACTAGCGACCCCATCTGTAGATGAAATCACCAAATAGTTTTGCTCCCATTGCTTTAGAGACTTTCTTAATTGCTCAAATAATTGCAATGTTTGTGAAGAATAGTTGATTTTGTCTTTTTCTGTATTGATGACGGTACCGCTTTTTGTTCTATTAACATTAGAAATACTTTCTTCCATTTGTGATAATGAAATGTTGATGTTTTCTAAATTTTGTTGAGCCTGCAGATATTTAATTTTTTCATTTTCAAGTTCCATTGCAGCAATGACTCCCTGATTGAATAATTCCTGTGAACGCTGATAGCTTTTCTTTGTAATCTCATATTTTGCTTGTTCCAGGCTTTTCTGCTGTTTCATCGTTAAGATTCTCATTCTATATTCAGAAAGGCTTTGATTTGCAGCCAAACTTTCAGGTGCATAAGGTTGCAGCCTTGTAAAGAGTTCTTCGTCCTGAAAAGCTTTTGCAAAGTTATTATAATCACCTTGTAATTCACCCAGCTTAAAGTGTGAACTCTGTTGTACCGGAAATGAACGTAGCTGATTCGGAGCAATAGAATCTACCAACTTTTTAAGCTCTAAAATATCTTTGTAATTGGCTGCAGACTGCATGACCATTAACACCTCATTCTTTTTGACTTCCTGATGGTCTTTAATAAATATTTTTTCAATTTTGGTACTTATTCTTGCCTCAAGTTTTTCCGGAGGGTTTTGTGAGGTTACCACAATAGGTGCCGGGATAAATTCCGGGTATTTTATTATATAGCTCATGACTAAAATAAGCAATAGTATAATAAAAATAATAGTATTTCCCCAGCGGATCATCCAGTGGGGTGGTTGTGTAAGAATGTCCTGAACACTTTCAGAACGTAATTGGATGTTATCTAGAATATCTTCTTTCATAATTCAATATAAAAATCCCCCGAAGGGGAATCTATTTTACATAGGACAGTATCCGTCCCATTCAGCTGGCGGATTTGTATCAGAATCTGGTGGGCACGCAAAATGATGCACTCTGCAAGACATCCAGCTACCATTACACCAAGATCCGCAGCAATTACTCCCAATTGGGGTAATTGCTCCTCCGCTAATGTTAGCTAAAGATTGTCTTGAAATTTTTTTCAAATTTTTCATAATTAATAAATAGTTTTAACTAATTATTAAAAGTCAGGTGCACAAAGCTCTGGAGTATAAGAACTCATATGTATACATGACCCAAATTTAGGACAGAACATTAGTTCATTACATCCGCAATCTACAGGTTCTCCCGGAACAGGATTTGTTGGAAGAGTCTCTTGACAACCTCCTGAACCAATTCCAGAACCAGGTCCACTTCCTTTAAATGATTTTAATGCTTCTCTTGAGATTTTTTTTAGATTTTTCATAGTAATTTAAATGTATTTTTTCCTACTCTGTAAGCTTTTCGGATACCGCTTTTATGATTTGTTTTTGATTTCTTTTTATTGAAATTAGTTTCCTAATTCTAATTGATTTTTTACCAGTCTGTAATATTCGCCTTTTAAGGCTACCAGTTCTGTATGGCTACCTTCTTCCACGACGTTTCCTTTATCTAAAACAATAATTTTATCTGCGTGTTTTACAGTGGAAAGTCTATGTGCAATTACAATAGCTGTCTTCCCTTTAAAAAATTGTTCCAGATTTTCCATAATGATTTTCTCATTATTGGCATCTAAAGCTGATGTGGCTTCATCAAAGAAAATATATTCCGGAGATTTATAAACAGCTCTTGCAATAAATAGTCTTTGTTTTTGTCCTCCACTTACTCCCAAACCTTCATTACCAATTTTAGTATTATAGCTTAATGGCAAGCCTTCAATAAATTCTTTAATATTTGCAATTTCTACCGCTTTTCGTAATTTCTGTTTATCGATGTAATCTTCACCAACTCCAATATTATTGGCAATAGTATCATTGAAGACATATCCTTCCTGCATTACCACTCCACATTGATCTCGCCAAAATCTTGGGGATACATTCTTTAGTTTTGTATTTCCTATTTTAATATCACCATCATTAGGCTCATAAAATTTCATTAATAGTTTTAAAAGCGTCGTTTTTCCACTTCCACTGGCTCCAACGATAGCTGTTGTTTTTTGGAATGGAATATTTAAGTTTAAATTTTCAAAAACAAAAGCGTCAGAGCCAACGTATCTGAACGACATGTCTTTAATTTCTATATCCTTTTGAGGTATTTCGGCAACATATTGTTCTTCTTTATTTTCTTCATCATCTTTATCGTGAATTTCACCTAGCCTTTCAAGGGAGATTTTAGCATCCTGAAATTGTTTAATGAAATCAATAAGTTGTAAAAGTGGACTGTTAAGTTGTCCAATAATATATTGAACCGAAAGCATCATCCCTAAAGTAAGATTTCCTTCCAATACCAATTTGGCAGAAAGAAAGCTTACAAGGATATCTTTCATTTGATTAATGAAATTTCCTCCAACAGATTGCCATTGTTCTAAGGATAGAGATTTGATTCTGATCTTAAATAATTTTACCTGTAAAAATTCCCAGTCCCAACGTTTTTGTTTTTCAGCGTTATGCATTTTAATTTCCTGCATTCCGTTGATAAGTTCAATCACTTTACTTTGCTCCTGAGAAACTTGTGAAAATCTCTTATAATCGAGTTCTTTTCTTTTATTAAGGAAGAAAGTAATCCAACCTATATACATTACTGCACCTACTAAATACACTACGAAAAGTCTGTAATCATAGAATAATAGTACAATACTGAAAATAATAAGATTTACCAGAGAGAATAGGGTATTTAAAGATGAGCTTGTTAAAAGTTGTTCTATTCTGTGATGATCGTTAATACGCTGCATAATATCTCCGGTCATTCTAGTATCAAAGAAACTTATAGGAAGTTTCATGAGCTTGATAAAGAAATCTGAAATAATGGAAATATTAATTCTGGCAGAAAGGTGGAGCAGGATCCAGCTTCTTATTATTTCAATCCCCATTCTGCCTAAGAAAAGCATGACTTGGGCTAATAAGACAACATAGATGAAATTCAGATCCTGATTTTGTATTCCGACATCTACGATACTTTGTGTAAGGAATGGAAAAATTAATGATAATAAACTTCCTGCTAAAAGACCAACGGCTAATTGAGCAACTAAAGATTTATATTTTAATAAGTATTTTGAAAGGAAAGTGAAACTGGCCTTACTTTCTTGGTCATCAAATTCAGTCTGAAAGAATGCAGGAGTTGTTTCTAAAATAAGAACGATCCCTTCTTCTGTTTTTTCGGTTGCATTTTCACCAATCCACAATTTGATGAACTCCTCTCTTGAATAAGTAATGAGCCCATAACTTGGATCTGAAATATATACTTTATTATTTTTATCAATTTTATAAACGACTACAAAATGATTTTTGTTCCAGTGTACAATGCAGGGAAAGGGAACTTCCTCTGTAAGGGTTTCAAAATCAATTTGAACACCTAACGAACGAAAACCGAGGTCTTCAGCAGCATCGCTTAAGCCTAAAAGGCTACTTCCTTCTCTTGTAGTCTCAGAGAGGTTACGGATTTGTTGTAAGGAAATGCTTTTTCCATAATGTTTGCTTACGATACGAAGACATGTAGGGCCGCAATCCTTGGAGTCAGGTTGGCGGTAAAAAGGAAAAGTTTTCAACTTCAATTATCTATCTATTTGTTTACAATAAGTTGCCGCCAAAATGAAGCGGCAACTTTTCTCTTATGTTTAAAAGTATATTGACTTTTAATGATGGTTAGTAGCAATATCTATTGCAATAACGTATGCAGAAATTAAAATCTGGGTCTGAAAAAGTAGCTTCACAAGCTGCTAATGTAGAAAAGCATGCAGTAGATGATGCTTGCCCTCTTGCACATTCTTCTGTGATTCCACCTTTTACTGTCTTAAGATTCTCTCTTGAAAGTTTTCGTAGGTTTTTCATGATGTGAAATTTTTGTGATAATTAATCTGCAGGATAATATGTACACAGGTAGGTCGAAGGGCTTGCTCCTGCAATCGTTCGGCATGCACCATTTGAGCAACACCAGCCTGACCCGCAATCTCCATCTAGTGGACACATTCTAAGACCTCCTTTAATCGTTTTTAAATTTTCTCTTGATACTTTTTTTAAATTTTTCATAGTAATAGATTTTAGTGTTTCCTACTCTTTTAAAGCTTTTCGGATAACGCTTTTAATTTTTCCTAAGATAGTGAATTTTCATAATTGTGAAATAATTTTCTTTCAAATTCCTCGTCTTCTATTAAATCGGTAATAAAGTACCAAATATCTTCACGATCATATTTTTGCGGAAACTGATATCCATTAATAATGAATACTGGTGTAAAGTTTAATCCTGCGCTACTATTTTCAACTGACATTTGTACCAGAGGATCCAGATTTTCATTATTAGATGTTGTTCCAGCTATTTGTCGGATGCTATTTTCATCTTTGTTCTCAAACCAAGTATCTACCGATTTCAAAAATTCTTTTTCTGGTTTGTTATTATAAATATGAGTGAAATCTGAAATTAAATTCGTGAATTTTTCATTGGCTCTTTCAGGAGTATAATTGAATCTTATTTGCGCTGAAATCTGATTAGGATATCTTTCTAATAATTGCTCTGTTATTTTATGAGCATCTTTACAAAAACCACAGTAAGGGTTTGAAACGATTGAAATATGAAGTTTGGCATTTTTGTTTCCTAATGAAAAAGTTTCATTATCATTAAATTCAATTTTTTCGTTTTCTGTAAGCTCTCTTTTGAATAGATCGTAATTTCTTTTGAATCTTAGATTTTTAGCATTAGATTTTTGCAAGGTTTCCTTTTCTTGAAGTAAATTATTTAAAAATAAAACCACTGAGAAAGAAGATAGCCATAATACAATACTTAATAAAAGTACTTTAGGATCAAAAGCGATGTTTCCAAAAAGGAAAGTACTGATGATGATTTGTGCAACAAGAACAGATATAATTATGAGACACACTCTGCAAAATGTTTTTTCTACAAAAGCTTGTACATATACTGAATAACCGATTGCTATAAGAGATGCACAAGTAAAACCTTTAATTATAAATCCTGTGCTAGGTAAAAATAATCCTAAAACAGCGATTCCGATAAAATAAATAAGAGAAAAATCTGAAAATTTAAGCCCAAGAATACTCGTTTTGTCTTGGTTAATAATTTTATTACATGAATTTACATTTTGAGTAGCTGAAGCGCCACCACCACAAATACTTCCAATGACAGCTGATGTATTGCCAAATTTTTGGTTAAAAATTTCAAGAGAAATGTAGACACCGATTATGGATAATAGATTGAAAATAGCCTCGAACCAAGAATGGTTCAGTATAGAATAAATGAGGATAATTCCTAAAACGGCATAAATGAATGGTTTAAAGTTTAGAGCCGATTTATTTTCGGCTTTCTCGTCTTTTTCAAAAAGCAGTACAAAGTCGGTTGAATTTTTATGAAGTTCTTCTTTATTTAAAGTTTTTGCTTTATCCGAATATACGGAGTACTGAGCTCCGGCTTTTTTTACAAGAGAAAAAGAATTATCTACAATGGCAATAAATTCTTCAGGCAGTTCATCCCAGTATTCTTTATCTAATTCGTAGGCATCATTCTTCACTCCCATAAAGTTCAGGGTATCACTAAAAGCCAATGCTGAAGGGTAATTTGGATGAGAGTTAAACTGAAAAATAAATTCCTGTTTATCAAGTTTAAGATAGTTGATTAGTTTATCAAAAGTCATGTTAATATTTTTAACTAAAATACACAGATGTTTTGAAAAAACAAATGTTTTTCTTGAAATGGTGAGTTATATTTATTTTTTAGGATATTTTACAGCTCTGTCTAATTCAATAGGATTATAATATCTTTTAATATCTAATTGATACTGTGATTTTATTTCGTTTAATCCTTCTATAGTTTTAATTTTCTTATCGTATATTTCCAGTTGCCAATCTTGATTTTTCATATTTTCAAATTCACTAAAAGGATTACCATATACATTTAATAGAAGTTTTTGATATTTGGATAAATTAATTTTGATAGCATCATCTCCAAGGTTAGTTTCTACAACATTATGTGTGTCAAATTCGGAATCCAATTTCTTAAAAGAAATTAAGTTATAACTGAAATTATTTCTAGTGTCTAATAACTGCATAATTAATCCAGGTAGACCTCTAAATTTATATGGGCCTTCGGCAATCGGAATTTCTGTAGAAAACCAAGCTATCCATTTTCTACCTCCCCAATTAGTTTCTGCTTTTTGTAATTTATAAATATTATAGTTTTTTATAGAATCTGATATTTTCCATTTCATTTCATCTGACGAAGAAAAAGTATAATATCTATCATCTACATTTACAAAATTTTCATTTGCAAAGCTTCCTGAATTTCTTTTAATAATTTGCTGTAAAGGAATTGAGAATGCTACTCTTTTATTTATTTTTATAAGAGAATCAAATTTCAATTGTTTCTGAAAATAAAATTTAGTGTATTGTTTTTGCAAATCTAAAACCATATTCATAGTAGTGTAATTTGTACTACTAGAATCTCTTTTATAATCAAATTTATAAAGAGCTCTATAATTTTGAGAATAAAAATGATTTAGTAGAAATAGGAATAGTAAAATGGTGCTTTTTTTTATCATTATTTTTATTTAAAAGTACTGATAAAAACTTAATTTTTATCAGTACTAGATTTTGCTATTAGCAGATTGATTGTGCTAAACTTTGTGCGCAATCACAATTTCCAAGTGTATCAGTTGCACATGATCTTAAACCATTTTTACACGTAACACATCTTGTACAGCTTTTTTCACCAACTGAATTATCCATTTGAAAAGGGCCAGACCCTGCAACGTTTTTTAGATTATTTCTTGATAGTTTCTTGAAGTTTTTCATTTTCTGAATTTTTAAATTTAATAATTTGTATTGTCATATAATCCCTGACATGGGATGTTTGCTGATCAGCGGATATATTTACTTTTTATACTGTACACATATAAAAAATAAATAGTTGTGTTTTTACCCAGAGCAAAGATGCAGAAGATCGGATGGTGAAAAAAGTAAAGCCTCTCGTGATTGATAAATTTCGGGTGGGATTTAGTCGATTTTGATAAAAATTGGATTTAGTTTTTTTTTCATAAACAATTGTGTATTAGTACTTTGTTGTGAATGTTATTTGAAACGATAAAAAAATGTATTTTTGCATTTGAAAACACACATATGCATAAATTTTGCCTCATTTTTATATTAATTCTTTGTCAGAACTTATACCTTTCTCAAAGTATTAAAGGGTTTCGTATACCAGATTCTTTAAAAGCTAAAGATTTTAAGCAATTAGAGAGCGCTTATAACAAGGTATTCCGAATAGACAATAATAAAGCAGAATTATATGCAAATACAATTTTGAGTAAAGGGAAAAAAGAAAATAATAATAATCAGATATATGATGGCTATTATAAAATAGCTTATATAAAAGGATTAGAATCCCGAAGTGGCTATCCATATTCAGATACTTTATTGAGTATTACGCGAAATATTAATACAAAAGAATATCCAGCAAAGGCTTATATAATAAGAGGGATTTTACTGAACTATGAGTTTAAGTATAATGAAGCCTTGAATAATTATATTGAGGCGCAAAATTTATCTAAAAATAAAAATCCTGATCAGTTTTATTACATTAAGAAACTAATAGGAATCCTGAAAGCGGCAACTGATGAAAATGAAGAAGCGCTTCCTCTTTTCTTGGAATATTATAATTACCAGAAGCAAAAGTTAAATACCAACGATAGGGATATTAAAAGCTATATAGGCTCAATCTTTTCTGTTTCTAATGCCTATACAAAGATTAAAGACTATAAGCGATGTAAGTTTTATAATAATATTGGAATTGAAGAGTGTAAAAAATATAATGATTACACACATTATCCATATTTTATAATGTCAGAAGGGATTACAGATTACTATTTGAAAAACTATAATGCAGCGTCCGAAAATCTTTTGAAAATCGAAGAGAAACTTTTGAAGAATAGAGATGTAGGAAATTTGTCAATTCTATATTATTATTTAGGAAAGATTAATTATGATAATAAAAAAGAGAAAGAGGCAATAAGTTTTCTTATCAAATCAGATTCTTTATCTTTTGCTTCAAATGATTTTATACCAATAACAAGAGATAGGTACGAGATTTTAATAGATTACTATAAAAATAAGGAAGATAATAAAAATCAGCTAAAATTTATTAATAAGCTATTCTATGCAGATAGTATAATGAATAATAGCAGACAATATTTATCAAAAGAAATATATAAGAAGTATGATACTCCAATTTTACTTGAGCAGAAAGAAAAATTAATAGCAGATTTAGATAAAAAAAATTTTTTACTGTATTGGGTGTTGGGTATAGGTTTAATAATTATATGCATACTGATATATGTTTATACAAAAAATAAGAAAAAAATAAAAGAGTATCAAAAACAAGCTGAAATTTTATTAAAAAAATCAAAAGATCATACATCAGAAGCATCTAAAAATATAATAACAAAACAACATACTGTTAAAGAAGAAAAAACTAAAAGTATTTTGTCTGATGAAAAACTGCAGCATATAAAACTACAGTTGGAAAAATTTGAAAATAGTAATGGCTTTTTACGAAAAAATATTACAGTAGACATTTTAGCAAAAGACTTTAACACAAATCGTGATTACATCTCGAAATCTGTAAATGAACTTAAAGAGAAAAATTTTTCTCAATATATTAATGAGCTAAGAATTAATTATATTATTGAACAATTAAATACAAATGAGAAGCTAAGAAAGTTTACAATTTCTGCGATTGCAGATGAGGCAGGATATAATAATTCAGAATCTTTTTCTAATGCATTTAAAAAAACAACCAATACTTTACCTTCTTATTATATCAAATTACTTCAAAAGTAATTTTGTTTTAATTTGTTTATTATAAGTTGTTTGTGTTTTTTAGTACAACGAAATTGGTAAATTCCGAGATAGATATTTTGGCCTGTATAAATAAGTAATACTATTTTTGTGATTAGAATTAATTTAATATTTAATACAATGAAAAAGCAAAAATGCACAGAAAAAAAATGTCATTAAACAAATTACAAATGGTGAAAATTAATAAGGGTTTAAATTCTATTAAAGGTGGCGGAGGTATCTATGCTTTTGATAATGGAGATAATCAAACAGTTTTGGACAATACAGACACTCATCCAAAGGGGCAAAATGGAGGTATCCAAAATTAACCATTTTTAAATGAAAAAATTCTTTATTATATACTTTATCGGTCTTTTTAGTTTTACTTTTTCTCAAAAAATAAGTTTAAAGGAGGTTAGCCATGCGGAGAACTTAAATGCAGAAAGTATTGCTAAATATTTAGCAAGAAAACTTGAAGCTAACTATAAAGAAAAAGATAAAGCAGCATATTATGATACTCTTTTCAGGCTTAATATAATTAATGAAAATTATGATTTGGCTCTTTCCGAGATTGATTCTCTTAGAAATATTTATATAAAAATAAATCCTGCATTAACAATGTCAACAGGAAGTCAGTTTGAAATCTATATAAATACTGTCAAAAGAAATCCTACTGAAAAAGATTTCGATAAAGTATATGAAGAAGAGTTTAGGCGAAAATATAATGCAGCTTCTTTAAAGTCTCAAATATTATTTCCTCAATATTTCATTTATAATGAAATACAAACGAAAAAAGAAATTGACGAAATAATAAAAAAAAGTTTAAAAACAGATAGTATTGAGGTTAACGATGCGATAACGCTTTGTAGACGATATAATACATATAATGTTGGAAAAAAAACATTTGTCTTAGGAAGTCGTTTAGTGAAAGAATTAGAGAAAGAAGAGTTTATAATTTATGATAGTATTAAAATTAATACTAAAAACAATAATATCCTTACTTTATCTGTAGTATTGAGTAAAAAGAATAAAGAGCAATTACAAAATACAGTTCTTATAAATACGATATATTCAGATGAAAGAAATATTAATGACGCAAAAGAATTTGCAGTTAATGGATTTGCTGGTGTAATTTTAAATACAAGAGGCAAATATTTAAGCCCGAATTCTATTGAGCCATTTGAACATGAAGCTGAAGATATAAATGAAGCTATTAGTTGGATTGTGAAGCAATCTTGGAGCAATGGGAAAGTAGGTATGATTGGAGGTAGTTATTTAGGATTCAGCCAATGGGCAGCTACAAAAAAGTTTAATCCGGCTTTAAAAACAATAATACCACAAGCGGCAGTCGGAATAGGAACAATGGATTTTCCTATGAAGAATAATATATTTACATCCTACGCTTTGCGCTGGTTGAATTATGTAACGAATACAAAATTGACCGATTATGCAGATTTTAATAATGTAGAAAAATGGGATTCTATTTATAAGAATTGGTATCAAAGTGGTAAGCCTTTTAGAGAATTAGATTCTATATCAGGAAAATCAAATGTAATCTTTCAAAAATGGCTTACTCATCCTAATTATGACGAGTATTGGAAAAATATGGTTCCTTATAAAAAAGATTTTTCTAAAATTAATATTCCTATTTTAACTATCACAGGATATTATGATTCAGATCAATTAGGAGCGCTCTATTATTTTAAGGAGCATCAAAAGTATAATCAAAATGCCAATCATTATCTAATTATTGGTCCATATAATCATTCCGGAGCACAAGGAAACATACAAAGTAATCTAAAAGGTTATAAGATTGATTCTATTGCGAATATAGATTTAAATAAGATTTGTATTGAATGGTTTAATTATACATTGAAAGACAGTAAAAAACCTGCTTTCTTAAAAAATAAGATTAATTATGAGGTTATGGGCTTAAATCAGTGGAAAAGTACTAATTCTATAAATACCTTTGATAAAGATAATCTGAAGTTTTATTTAGAAAATAGGAATAATAATTTATTATTATCTGGCTTATATTCAGACTCTAAAGATTCATCCTTATTAAAAATAGATTATAAAGATAGATCAGATGCAGATGATTTATTAAAATTAAAGTATGATGTAGTTGAAGATAAAATATACAATAAAAATAATTTGATATTTTCTACAAATACTTTTGAAAAGCCTTTTGAGTTTTCTGGTAATTTTTCAGGAAAAATTAAATTTTCAGTCAATAAAAAAGATGTAGATTTATATGCTTATTTGTATGAATTAATGCCTAATGGAAAATATTTTCTGTTATCAACATATTTAGGCAGAGCGAGCTATAATAAAAATAGCGAAAAGCGAAAATTACTTACACCAAATAAAAAAGAAGTTATTTCAATTAATAATAATGAATTTGTAAGTAAAAGAATTGAAAAAGGAAGTAAACTTGTTTTAGTTATAGGAACAGTTAAAAGTCCTTTTTGGCAAGTAAATTACGGTACAGGAAAAGATGTGAGTGATGAAACTATTGCAGATGCTAAAGAGCCATTAGAGATAAAATTTTATAATGATAGCTATATAGAGATTCCTGTATTAAGATAAACCACAAAAAAATAAAATGTCCCGTTTCCCGTATAATTTCTTCGAAGAGTACATATTTCGTACTCCTTTATTTTCGCGAAAAAACTTTTATGATCAATTTAATAAAGAGATATTATCGGAAAATGAGTTAAGAGAAATCTGTAGTCATTCTGTTTTTCAGGAAGCTATTTATTTGGCGTCACCTTATTTATATGAAGAACTCAATCTTTGGCTACATTCAGAAAAAGACCTAACACAAAAACAACATAAAAAACTAATAAATACCATACTGAAATACTATGGCCGAATGAGTACACGTTGTACGCCATTCGGCTTGTTTTCAGGAGTTGGGTTAGGTAAATTTAGCAAAGATAAATCGATACTAAGAATTCAATCTTCAACTCCGACAGGCTTAGCAAGGGATAGAAAACTGGATATGCATTTTTTGGTAGGTCTATCAAAAAAACTAACCTTAATACCAGAAATTAAATGCCAGTTACTTTTCTTTCCTAATAGTAGTATCTATAGAGTAGGAGATAAACTCCGCTATGTAGAATATGAATATCATAATGGGAAAAGAGAGTATATTATTTCATCAGCTCCATTTTCAGAAGAATTAAAAAGAGTTCTTAATTTCTCGTTAGAAGGTAAAACCCTACTTCAGATTTCGGAAATTTTTGTGAATGATGAAATAACATTAGAAGATGCCACTGAATTTATTGAAGAACTTATCGAGAATCAGGTTTTAGTAAGTGAGCTTGAGCCAAATGTTTCGGGAAATGATTTTTTGGATGAAATCATTTCTGTGTTAGGTAGGATAGGTGCTAAGAAAGAAAGTTCTATTTTAAATTCTATAAAAGAAAAGCTGACTGAATTAGATCTGCAGGTTGGAAATTCAATTGCAGATTATGTCGAAATTGAGAAACTCATTCACTCTTTTAAAATCGAATACGAACAAAAATATCTTTTTCAAGCCGACTTATATTTTCAAGGTAAACGCTTTCTTTCAAATCATTGGAAGAAAGAATTGAAAAATGGAATTAGTTTTATTAATAAAATTACCTTACTTCAAAAAGATACTTATCTGAGTAAATTTAAAAAAGCATTTTATGAAAGGTTTGGAACTCAAGAAATGCCTTTGTCGATTGTTTTGGATACTGAGGTTGGAATTGGATATAAACAAGATATTCAATCAAAAGGAGTTCATCCTTATTTAGATGATCTTCAGCTTCCATTTTCTAAGGATCCTCAGGATCTTAACATTACAATAAATCCGATACATAAAATATTAAATGATAAACTGCAGGAAGCCTTACTTGAAAATCAATCTGTAATCGAGTTGTCAGATAATGACTTTAAAGATTTTGATGAGAATTGGGATGATTTGCCTGATACCATATCTTTTATGTCAGAGATTATTTCAGAATCTGGAGCAGAGAAACTTTTACTGGGTGGTGGTGGAGGTAGTAGTGCTGCTAATTTATTAGGAAGGTTTTGTTCTGAGAAAACAGAAGTACAAAATCTTACAAAAAAGATTGTTCAAAAAGAAGAAGTGTTATATCCTGATTATGTTTCTGCGGAAATTATACATTTACCGGAAGCGAGAATTGGTAATATTATAAGAAGACCTACATTAAGAAGATATGAGATTCCTTATTTAGCACAATCAGTTTTACCAAAAGAAAATCAAATTACAGTTGATGACCTTTATATTTCTTTACGAGATAACAGGGTTATATTACGATCTAAAAGGCTAGATAAAGAAGTTAAACCTTATCTTACGAATGCACATAATTACTCCTCAAACTCATTGCCTGTATATCATTTCTTATGTGATTTGTATTCGGAAAATAAGAGAAATGGATTATCTTTTGATTGGGGTAGTTTAAAATATATATATAAATTCCTCCCAAGAATTGAGTATAAAAATATTATTTTATCTAAAGCACAATGGACAATTAATGAAAAGGATATCAATACCTTATTTTTATTGATTGATGATCGACTCCAATTTTTAAGCGAATTGAAAAACTGGAGATCGAAAAGAAAGATGCCATCTTGGGTGCAATGGGTTCAACATGATAATACACTAACGCTGAATTTAGAAAATTTTGATTTTGCCCAACTATTTGTAGAAACGGTAAAAAAAGAAATTCGATAATCATTGAAGAATTTCTATATAATGACAATGATGATTACATGCACCAGTTTGTTTTTTCAATGTATAAAGATAAGTAATGGAAATAGTAAGAAATTATATTCCGGGAAGCGAATGGTTATATCTGAAAATCTATACAGGTATAAAGACTTCGGATATTCTTTTAGAAGAAGCAATCCAACCATTGATAAAATACTTTTTAAATAATGATCTTATAAAAAAATGGTTTTTTATTCGGTATAATGATCCTAAACCGCATTTGAGAATTAGATTTGAATTATCTGATCTTACTTATTACAATGAAATTCTTTCAAAGATTCAGAATACTTTCCGACCTTATACAGAATCTGGAGAAATTGCAAATTTTAGGATAGATTCCTATACTAGGGAATTGGAAAGATATGGTACAGAAACAATGGAAGCTGCCGAGTGTCTTTTTTATGAAAACAGCGATTTTTTCCTAAAAGAATGCTTGCATTTAGACGATGAAGAAAAAATAATCATTTCACTGTTTTATATTGATCAGATATTGGCTCTTTTAAATAGATCCACTCATGACAAGTTATTGTGGATAAAAGATTTTAATGATGGTTTCAAGAAAGAATTTAATGCAGACAAAAATCTAAATAGTCAGCTTGATAAAAAGTATAGACTTTTCAAACCGAAATATATTGAGTTTATTGAATCTGAGGAGTATGATGATTTTAGAGGAAAAGTAGAAGCACATATTCTACAACTTAATCCTATTTTTGAAAATTTAGTTTTCAATACGGTTTCTTCAAAATATTTTTTCCAGAGTATATTTCACATGAATATCAATAGAATGTTTGTGTCTAATCAGAGATTGTTTGAAATGATAATTTATGACTACTTGTTTCGTTATTATAAGACGATTTCTTTTAGTGAACAAAAATAAGTTACACTACAATCTTTCGGTATTTTTAAATTACTTCAGATTTCAATTTAAAGATCTGAAATTATATTTTTATAAAGTAGAGTTATAGTGAATATTTTGTCTTCAATCAAACGTTTGTTTTATTGATTTTATCAAAGTAAAGTAGGTTTAAAAATGTGTTTTTATTAATTTAATAAAGCTTTGTTAATAAGTATTTTAATGGGATTTGAACTCAAGTGAACTTAAAAAATCATAAAATTTTCATAAAGTTTGAAAAAAGAAGTAAAATGTTTTTGTAGTTATAAAATAAATTGTACTTTTACATCGCCTTGAATGAGGGAACAAGTCAAGGTAATAAATTTTTTTTCATCATTTGTGTTTTTAGAATCGTATCGCCTGATACGATTCTTTTGTTTTTTATCTACTTTTCGTAGTTTAATAATAGGTCGATAAAGTAGGAGTAGGTAATAGATCCTTCTTGCTGATTGCTCTTCAAAAATAAATTATTGGTGAAGCCAAAAAAGTCATCCAGCCAACCTTGATGTTTTAGAATGAAACTCTTTTCATAGGATCTGTCTCTTTTCATTCCGGCAGAATAATTCTTAATAATAGATTTTACAAATTCAGGATCATTTTCAACAATAAATCGCAAAAGGCTTTTTAATGTAAAATATTCCGTGCTGTATCTCAATTCTAAATTTTTAGAATGAACTCCAATTAAATAACCTATAAAATTAGCCTCCTGTTCTCTTGCGAAACCTAACTGATGTGAACTTTCATGAGCAGACGTAAAAGGGATGAATGTAGAAGGTAATTCGGCATTGTATTGAGCTTCCGCAGTAAAAGGATTGTAGTATCCTAGGATACCTGTAAAACTCATTACATTCTTAAATAAGCTTGGTTTAAAAGAATTGATTTGTGGAGCTTTTTTATCAGAAATGTATCTTGGTAGTTGCTGTTGCTGGAAAAGGATTTCCTTTTGAATGGTTGGTAAATCTTTTACAACGAAAATTCCATTTTTATCTTCCTGCACTAATGCTCTTGTTGTTTTACATTTTTCAAGATATTGTAAGGCTAGTGTTTTTGCTTTATCTAGATTAGGCTCTTGCTGGTGGGAAAGTTTCTTAATAATTGGAATCTGAAAGTACAACATGCCCCAAAATATCTGATACGTAAAATAAAAGATATTAATAATGATTATAAGTTTTAAAAGAGAACTGCTTCTGCTTTTCTTTTTGAAAGATGTAATAACGAAATATAAAAGGAAAGCGCCCAATAGAATATAAAGCAGATCTCCAGATGAGAAAGGGATCCATGAGAATAAGAGTTGATGTAGACTTTTCTGAAACTCAAAAAAACGTTCGAAAAACGAGATCATCATTTTGGATCTCGAAAAAACATAGAACAAAAGAATTTGGACAACTAAAATAGTTGCCCAAAATTTCTTTTTCTTATAGATTTTTATAGTGTTTTTAGTGACCACTACCTTTTGATATTTTATCTAAATCAATTCCCTGAGCTTTCAAAATTCCACTTACGCGGATCGCGTAAAATGCCAAATAAGCAAAGCAAATAACTCCTACGATATAACTTGCATGAATATTTGTTAAGTCAGCTACATATCCTTGGATAAGACTTACAACTCCACCTCCCATGATCATCATGATCAGTAGACCTGAACCTTGGTTCGTGTGCTTTCCTAGCCCATTGATCGCAAGAGCGAAGATGCATGGCCAAAGGGTAGAGCAGAACAATCCAACACTGGTAAATGCATATACAGAAACCATTCCTGTAGTAGCCATACCAATTAGTAAGGCAGTGATTCCTGCACATGAGAAAATAAGTAGCATTCTTGCAGGATTTCCTTTGCTCAGTATATCACAAATAATCATTGCGATAATAATAAGTCCATACACATAAAATGGAGCTAGATCGTGATGGGCTATGGCATTCACCAATAAGAATAATCCAAATGCAAGATACGGTGCTAAAAATCGTAAGATCTTTTTGAATCCTGCGCTAAAATCAAATGCATCTACTGCACCAGTCCAACGCCCAATCATCATGGATGCCCAATATAACGAAATATATGGGGCTACATCTTTTGTTTCAAAACCTAAGTCCTTTTCCATATAGGCAGGTAGGTTACTTGCAGTAGATACTTCTACACCTACATAAACAAATATGGCAATCATTCCTAGAATTAACTGAGGGTATTGTAATGCTGATTTTCTGTGCTCTCCAGGAGCAGAGTCGTCGGTGTCTTCAATATTGGTAGGGGTAATTGCGGGAAGCGAAGAAAACTTTAGTAAAAAAGCAACCACTGCAAATGCAGCTCCCAATATAAGGTAAGGAACCTTAACGCTTTCTATACTTGCTTCTGTATTGGCAGCACTTGCTGAACCGAAAATAGCAAAAGAAACAATAAGCGGACCTATTGTAGTTCCGAGGTTATTGACTCCTCCTGCCATTGTTAGTCGTTGAGAACCTGTTTCAGATGGGCCCACTTCAATAGCTAACGGATTGGCTACAATTTGTTGTAAGGAAAACCCTAGACCTACAATGAATAATCCGGAGATCATTAATGGGAACGATCCCATGTTGGCAGCTGGATAAAATAACAGGGTTCCTGCTGCGGAGATCAAAAGACCTACTATTAAACCGTTTTTATACCCGATTTTATTAATTAAATCTTGTTTCAGTCCTTTTGAAACAGCCATATAAATTAAAGAACCTACAGTATATGCTACGTAGAAACAAATCTGGACGAGCATACTTTCGGTTTGGGTTAAATTGAAGGCTTTTTTAAATACAGGGATCAGGATGTCATTACTTGCAGCGACAAAGCCCCAGAAAAAAAATACAATGACTAACGGAAGGAATTGCCCCCAATTAGTTTGTTTAGAATAATTCGACATGTTTGTTAAAAATTTCTTAATAACAAATATAATTATTTCTTTTAAATAGAGCGTTCTAGCAAGGTTTTTTTTATTTCCTCAAAAGCTTCTGTTTTCAGGCCTTTCGGGGAAGTTGAGGGTTCTAAAATTCCGTTAAAATAAACTTTTACTTTACCGGGATGCCCTTTTGTATTGTCAAATGGAAAAATTTCCTTTAATCCTATAAAAGTATAGATAGCTATAGGAGATTGATGCTTTGAAGATAAAGTAAAGGCCCCATCTTTAAATTCATCCAGAATAATTGAAGTATCATCGGGAACACCGCCTTCAGGAAAAATAACAATGCTGTTGCCTTCTTCCATTTTCTCGGCACATCTTCGGTAAACATCTGCGCGGCTTCTTGCACTGCTTCGGTCTACCATTACACATATCCTTTTATAGATGGTTCCGAAAATTGGGATTTTTACCAATTCTTTTTTTCCGACAAAACATACCGGATGTTTGGAACATAAAATGCACATCAGCATAATATCCATAATAGAAGTATGGTTGGATATGAAAATGTGTGGTCTGTTTTTATCTGCTTTTTGGTTAGAAAGATTAATGATCTCGTATCTTAATCCCATTCCGTAGAACATGGCATAGCTCCACATCCTTATAAATTTATAGGCGTATTTATAATGTCTTTTATTAAAAGATAATATATAGACAGGGATTCCGAAAAATATTGTTAGAACGAAGGCTAAAATCAACAGCCAGAATCTCCAGAGATAATTTAAAATCTTTATCACAAATTAACCGTTAAAAATTACTTTCTTCTTGATAGAATAATTAAGAATGGAAACCAATAATATTGCAGCAATCTTACTGGTTATTTCAGGGCTTAAGGTATAAAAAATTAAATTGATATTGTCTTTAAATATAAAGCTGTAAAAAATCTGAAAGAAACTAAGACTTAATAATGTTGAAATAAAAGAAACAACCATGAAATAAGCAAATTCTTTTCTTTTGGAATGTTTTCCTCTTTCAAATACAAACCAGATGCTCAGGAAGTAATTGGTAATGATCCCACAGCTTGTGGAGAAAATATTACTTAGCGGATAGTGTATTCCGTGGAAATTGGTTTCATGGGATAAAAACTGAGGCAGATACGTACTGAAGGCTTTAAAACTTCCAATCTCTATAATAGCACTGAGTCCTCCCGCAATAATGAAGAACAAAATTTGTTTTTGGCGTAGTATAATCTCTCTCATCCTGATTTTATGATATGCAAATTTATAACTATATGTTAAACACTAAAAAAAGATGTTAAATATTTTTTTTACATGAAAAATATTTCTAATTTTAATTTTCAGAATGATGCAAAGTAAACCTGATAATAAATTCATTTTCAACCGATTATGTTGATGGTTTTTTCTATCTTGTAAAGCGTGATTGAAGCGTATTCCCAACAATCTATTTACCAATTAATAACAATATTTGTATGAAACATCAAAACAAATACAGGAAATTCCAGCTTCAACAGAATAATATTGAAGCTTTGGAGAAAGAGAATTCTCGTTTCAAACGGGTGTATTCTGAATATGAAAATATGTCAAACGAACTTTGGAATCTTGAGAATTCTAATGACGAACCCGTTCCGGATGATTTTATTAACGCAATGATTCTTCAGACTTCATATTTAGAAGATGAAATTGAAGATTGGTTAATACAATTCAATGATAAAAAAGCTGATATAAAACATTAATCATTTAAGGTACCTTGTAGGTTGTTTGTAAAGGCTATTTAAAGATAAATTCATAATTTAGCATCCTTAAACTAAAATGAAAATATGGTTGCTATTGTTGATAGTGGTTCTACTAAATCGGACTGGGTAATACTTGATGATTTCAAAAAGGTTTTTCTAAAAACGGAAACCATTGGCTTCAACCCCAATTTTATCAACATAGAACTTATTGTTCCTGAGATAGAAAAGAATAATAATTTAACATCTGTTAAGAACTCCATTACCAAGGTATTTTTCTATGGTTCGGGTTGCGGTGTAGAAAAAAACCGTCAAACGATAAAAGAAGAGATCAGTAAGGTTTTCACCAATGCAACGGTTATTGTTAAGGAAGATCTTATGGCTGCTGCTTACGCTGCTTATAGCGGAAAGCCTGCAATCGTTTGTATTATGGGTACAGGTTCTAATTCTTGTTATTTTGATGGAGAAAATTTAACCATCAAACTTCCTTCTCTTGGTTTCTTAATGGGAGATGAGGGAAGCGGAAGTGCCATTGGAAAACAATTGGTGCGTAGATTTTTTATGCAGAAACTTCCTCAGGATCTTCATGATGAATTCGATGAGGTTTATCATTTAACGATTGATGATGCATTGAAAAATATGTATCATATCACAAGGCCTAATGCGTATTTAGCGGCTTTCAACAAATTTGTGATCGAAAGAAAAGATCATCCGTATCTTAGAGAGATGGTTTTAGAAGAAATGAGAAGTTTCTTCGATTATCAGGTTCTTCCTTATGAAGAGTCTAAACATGCCGAGATTAATTTTATCGGTTCCATTGCTTATTATTACGAAAATATTCTACGTTCTGCCGCTGCAGAGCTTAATTTAAATGTGGGACATATTGTACAAAAGCCTATCGAAAGCTTAGTAGATTACCACATTAAATATATACTTTAATCAAAAATAAAATTCTATGTCAAATAAAACCCACCGCGACGAAAAGAACTTCAATCAGGCCGCGTTAGATTATCATAAAGCTGAACCTAAAGGAAAAATTGAAGTCATTCCTTCAAAACCGCATTCTTCACAAAGAGATTTGTCTTTGGCATATTCTCCGGGAGTAGCTGTTCCTTGTATGGAAATCTATGAAAAGCCTGAAACGGTATATGATTATACAGGAAAAGGAAATCTGGTTGCTGTAATTTCTAATGGAACGGCAGTTCTTGGATTGGGTGATATTGGAGCAGAAGCTTCGAAACCGGTAATGGAAGGGAAAGGTCTTTTATTTAAGATCTTTGCAGATATCAATGTTTTTGATATTGAAATTGATGAAAAGGATCCGGATAAATTTATTCAGATTGTAAAAGGAATTGCTCCTACTTTTGGAGGGATTAACCTTGAAGATATTAAAGCTCCGGAAGCATTTTATATCGAGCAGAAGCTAAAAGAAGAATTGGATATTCCTTTGATGCATGATGACCAACACGGAACAGCAATTATTTCTGCTGCCGCATTGATCAATTCATTGCAGATTGCCAATAAAAAGATTGAGGAAGTAAGAATGGTCGTAAATGGAGCAGGAGCTGCAGCTATTGCTTGTACCAATTTATATATTTCTTTAGGATTAAAGAGAGAGAATGTTTTAATGTGCGATAGCAAAGGAGTTATCAATCATAAAAGAGAAAACCTTACTCCTGAAAAGCTAGATTTTATTGCGAATACAGATATTGAAACATTAGAAGATGCTGTAAAAGGATCTGATGTGTTCATCGGATTGTCTAAAGGAAACGTAATGACACCTGAAATGCTAAGCAGCATGACCGAAAATCCTATCGTTTTTGCTTTGGCAAATCCAGATCCTGAGATTGCTTACGACTTAGCTCTTGAAACTCGTAAAGATGTTATCATGGCAACAGGAAGAAGTGATTATCCTAACCAGGTTAACAATGTATTGGGATTCCCTTATATTTTCCGTGGAGCATTGGATGTTCAGGCAAAAGGAATTAATGAAGAAATGAAGTTGGCAGCCGTTCATGCTATTGCAGATTTGGCCAAAGAACCAGTTCCTGAAGCAGTAATTTTAGCATATAATGTTCAGAATTTACAGTTTGGTAGAGAATACTTCATTCCAAAACCTTTTGATAATAGATTGATCACTAAAGTTTCAAGTGCTGTTGCAAAAGCGGCGATTGATAGTGGTATTGCCAGAAAAACAATTGCAGATTTCGACGAATATGAAAATCAGCTTCTTGACAGAATGGGAAGAGATGAGAAGTTGATCAGAATGATGCAGAGCCGTGCAAGATCAAATCCTAAAAGAGTTACTTTAGGAAATGCTGAAGAATATAATGTATTGAAAGCTGCTCAGATTCTTTATGAAGAAGGAATTGCTTTTCCTAGTCTTTTAGGAAATAAGAAATATATTCAAGAGCAAATGGAGCGTTTTGGAATTCAGATGGACGTTCCGATTATCGACCCAAGTGATGATGATCAAAAAGAAAACAGAAAAAAATACAGAGAAACACTTTGGAAACTTCGTCAGAGAAAAGGAATGAACGAGTACAAAGCGAAGAGATACGTTCGTCAGAGAGATTATTTTGGACCATTAATGTTGAAACATGGAGATACCGATGCCTTAATTGTTGGTTTTTCTAAAAACTATACTTCGGTATTACGCCCTGTTTTAGAGGTAATCGAAAAAGACAAAGGAGTAGATAAAATTGCAGCAATGATGATGATCTTATCTGAAAAGAAGCCAATTTTCTTTGCTGATACTTCTATTAATCAAAATCCAACGTCTGAAGATTTAGTTAATATTGCTAAAATGGCTGAAATGACAGTGAAGTCTTTCGCTATTGAACCAAGAATTGCAATGTTAGGATTCGAGAACTTTGCGGCAATAGCAGACACTTCTAAAAAAGTGGCTAAAGCAGTAAGCATTCTTCACGAAAAATATCCTAAGATGGTTGTTGATGGTGAAATTCAACCGGATTTTGCGATGAACGCAGATCATTTAAGTGATTATCCTTTCTCTAAATTAGGAACAACGCCGGCAAATACATTCATATTCCCGAACCTTGAAAGTGCTAATTTATCATACAAGATCATTAGAGGTATGAAAGTTGCTCAGGTTATAGGACCAATCTTGATGGGATTAAAACAGCCTGTTCACGTTTTACAAATGCGTTCTAGTGTAGACGAAATTGTAAACTTAGCAACCGTTGCTGTTCTTGATGCTCAGAGAAGAGAGAGAAAAGACCAAAAATAAATAGAACATCACTAAACCTCATAGGTTTCTAAAACCTATGAGGTTTAAACAAAAAAAAATAAACACAAACACACAAATTTTGAAAATGAAGTTAAATGAAAAGGCGATTATTTTTGATATGGATGGAACCATTGTAGACAACATCCCTTATCATGAAGAATCGTGGATTATATTTTTGAAACACTATGGAATTGATATCAAGCGTGAAAATTTTAGCGCTCAAAATCATGGAACATTGGATGAAATGATCGTTCGCTTTTTTGGGAATGATTTATCTGAAACAAAAATATACGAGCTTGGACTTGAAAAAGAAAATGCTTATCAAACTTTATATAAAAGCAAAATGAAAGAGGTTACTGGGTTAACCTCTTTTCTTCAAAAATTAAAACAAAATAATATTAGAACGGGATTGGCCACTATGGGAATCCCTTCTAGTATTAATTTTATTTTAGATGGCTTACATATTAGAGAGTATTTTCAAGAAATTACCGGAGGTGTAGAAGTCTCCAATGGAAAACCCAATCCTGAAATATTTTTAAAGACCATTGAAAAGCTACAGGTAAACGCTAAAGATTGTGTAGCTGTAGAAGATTCAATGGGAGGGATAAAAGCCGGTAAAGATGCTGGAATGAAAGTGATTGGAATCACAACCACACATTCACTAGAGGAATTAATGGATAACGGTTGTGCTGAGGTGATTAATGATTACACTAATATTGAGATTGTCTAAAGTGTGTTTTTAGTTAAATAACTTTTAAATCATAATAATTTTACAAAGACTCCAAATTTTGGAGTCTTTTGTTTTTATGAAAAATTCTTGAGTTTTGTGTTAAAAATTAACTTAAATTTCATTCGCGCGTGAAATGAAAACATTAATTAGTTTAATTTGCTATATTTGGGAGTTTTAAAAATTAATAATGATATTTTCTTTACAAGGCACTGTTCAAGAACTTACGCCTACTTACACAGTAATCAACGTACAAGGAGTGGGTTACTATGTAGGTATTAGCTTAATGACCTCACAAACCCTGACTTTGAATCAGGCAACCGTACTTTTTATTCAACAGATCATCCGTGAAGATGCTCACTTACTTTTTGGTTTTAACACTCGTTCTGAAAAAGAAATGTTTAATTTGTTAATAAGTGTTAACGGAGTAGGTGCGGTTTCTGCACTTATTTTACTCTCTACTTTAAGTCTTGATGAGATTGCTTCTGCTATCGTTTCCAAGAACAGCGCATTGATCCAAAAGGCCAAAGGTTTAGGGGTGAAAACTGCTGAAAGAATTATTGTTGATTTAAAGGATAAGGTCCAGAAATTCACCAATGCAGAAGAAAATATTTCTACATTTGTGGATAATAAAATCAAAGAAGAAGCGTTATCTGCATTAGAAGTTTTAGGGATTCCTAAAAGAATGAGCGAGAAGATTGCAGACAAAATAATAAAACAAAATTCAACTATTTCGGTAGAAGAATTGGTTAAACAAATCTTAAAAAACATTTAACATTTGGTGGCGAATAATAAGTTTCTCAATATATTTTTGTTCCTGTCCTTTCTGTGTGTATCAGTAAGTACTTTCGCGCAGCAGCGACCCGTACGTGATACCGCAATCATAAAGAAAGACTATGAACTGGCAGATCCTACGAGGTATGAAGCCTTTTACGATGTGAAAACTGGCATGTATTACGTATATCCTAAAATTGGTAATACAGTAACCGGACCGCCAACGGCCATGTCTCCTGAAGATTATAAGGAGTTTATGCTGGCTGCACAAACAAAGGCTTATTACAAAGAAAAATCAGACAAATACAGTTTGATGTTCAGAAAAGACAAAAGTGATGCCAGAAGAAAAGGTTTGATTCCCTCTTTAACCATTCGAAATAAGCTTTTTGAAACCATTTTTGGAAGCAATAAGATTGAAATTATCCCTTCTGGATATGCATCTTTTGATTTTGCAGGTCTGTACCAAAAAATTGATAATCCATTAATTTTACCACAAAACAGGACGAGTTTTACTTTTGATATTAATCAGAGGATTCAGCTTGGCTTATTAGGGAAAGTAGGAGAAAACCTTCAGTTAAAAGCCAATTACGATACCCAAAGTGGTTTTGCTTTTGAGAATAGGATGAATTTGGTTTGGCAGGCAAAAGGAAGTTGGAAAGATCTTCAGCAAAAAGGTCTTGGAAATGTAGATCAGCCTAATGCAGGAGGAGAAGATAAAATTATAAAAAGAGTTGAATTTGGTAACGTAAATATGCCACTTTCAACCAGTTTAATACGAGGCTCGCAGTCTCTTTTTGGGGTTAAAACAGAATTCCAATTGGGGAAAACTTTTGGTACCGTAGTCCTTTCTCAACAGCAAGGGGAAGCCCGAAATATTGTTGCACAAGGAGGTGGAGTAGTGAATAACTTTAAGATGAATGCCTTAGATTATGAAGATAATCAGCATTACTTTTTAGGCCATTACTTCTTAGATAACTATGACAATTCATTGCTTAATTATCCACAGATCAATTCAAAGATAAGTATCACCAGATTGGAAGTTTGGGTGTTGGATCAAGGGAATAGCAATTTAGCGTATCAGAAAAGTATCGTAGGGATTAGAGACCTTGGAGAAGGTCCTTCAGGATTACCGGATAATACGCAAAACGGACTTTATCAGGCAGTTTCCACTACAATGGGAACTCCAAGAGACGCAGGGGCAAATTATGCTGATCTTATACAGGGGAAAACTTTCCCTGGAAATCCTGTGCCGTATCAAAATAGTGAGGAATTTATTTTTAATAAAAAGGCAAGAAGATTAAATGCTAACGAATATATTTTACAACCTCAATTAGGATATATTTCATTAAATCAAAAACTAAATGACAATCAGCTTTTAGCAGTTTCTTACTCTTATACCGTTAACGGAAGTAATCAGGTATATAAAGTAGGGGAATTCTCCGAAGAAAGCCCTGTTTTGGTGACGAAAGTCTTAAGAGTAAATAATAGGTTGAATGTTGCTTCTCCGATGTGGGACTTGATGATGAAGAATATCTATTCTTTAGATGCGGGACAAGTAAATCAGGATGGATTTATTTTAAATGTATTTTATAGAGATTCGGAAACTGGAGGTAAGGTAAATTACCTTCCAAACACCATTGTTAAGGATACCAATTTATTGAAATTACTGAACTGGGACCGACTCAACACAAACGGAGATGTACAGAATAACGGAAGCTCAACCGGAGATGGTATTTTCGACTTTGTAAACGGCATCACAATACGGCCGGAAACAGGAAAGGTTATCTTTACCAAAGCTCAGCCTTTTGGGAAGTATATGTCGCAGGTATTGGGAAGTAATGACCCGCAATATGTGTTCAATGAATTATATACTCAGCAGAAAATCAATGCTTCTTCCAATAACCTAGCCCAACGATATACATTAGAGGGACGTTATAAAGGAACACAAGGACAAGGAATTTCTTTAGGAGCGGTAAACGTTCCGCAAGGTTCTGTAAAAGTGTCTGCCAATGGGGTACAACTAACAGAAGGTATCGACTATACAGTTGACTATATGTTAGGAACTGTTACAGTCATTAATGATCAGGTAAAACAATCAGGTCAGGCAATTAATATTTCATTAGAAAATCAATTAACATTTAATACCCAAAGAAAAAGGTTCTTGGGATTAAATTTAGAAAGAAGAGTTAATGAGAATTTTATTTTTGGTGGAACAGTTATCAATTATTCCGAGTCTCCACTTACCCAAAAAGTAAACTATGGTCAGGAAGCAGTTAACAACACAATGGCTGGGGTTAACTTAATGTATAATAATCAACTTCCATTCCTTACGAGATTAACAGATAAGATTCCTTTGGTAAATACCGAAGCACCATCTAATTTGAATTTCAAAATGGAAGCGGCATATTTACTTCCAGGTCTTAATAAAGGAACAAATGACCAATCTTATATTGATGATTTCGAACAAACAACTTCTAAGATTTCATTAAAAGAGCCTACCGCTTGGAGTCTGGCATCGAAACCTGAAAAGAACAAATCAGATGCTTTGTTTCAGAACGCTGGGTTGAATAACGATATCACGAACGGATACGGAAGAGGTCTATTATCATGGTATAATATTGACCCTAGATTTTGGGGTGTAGGAGGAAGAGCTCCGGCAGGAATTACTCCGCAGTCGGTTTCCAACCATGCTTCCAGGAGGGTTCAGCTTTCGGAGATTTACAACAACAGAGATTTTGTAGCGGGTGAGCAGACTTTCACCAATACTTTTGATATATCATACTATCCTCAGGAAAGAGGTCCTTATAACGTTAACCCTAATAATGAAACTACACAGCAGAGATGGGCAGGTATTATGAGGCCAATAAGTGTTTCCAACTTTGTAAATTCTAATATTGAATATGTAGAATTTTGGATGATGGATCCTTATGCTGATGGAAATAATCTGGGGACTGCACCGAAACTATTATTACAGTTAGGAAACGTTTCCGAAGATGTATTGAAAGATGGGCAAATGCAATATGAAAATGGTTTACCCACAGGATCTACACCTTCTACCACCACCAGTACAAATTGGGGAGTTCAGCCAAAACAGCCACCAATTTTGTATGCATTTTCGAGTGAAGGAGATGACAGGAGAGCTCAGGATGTAGGATATGATGGTTTAAGTTCAGAGCAGGAAGCTGCGAGATTTGGAAATACTTTCATTAACCCTGTAACCAATATTGCCGATCCAGCAGTAGATGACTTCGTATTTTTTATGTCGGATAAATTTACAGGAAGTCAGGCAGCGTCACTTATTCAGAGATATAAATATTTCAGAGGACCGGAAGGGAACTCTCAAGCTAACTCTTTAGAAGTATCTTCTCAGACTCCGGATGCAGAAGATATCAACAGAGATTATAACTTAGATCAGAATGAAAGCTATAACCAGTATGAAGTAAAATTAGATAAAGGAAGTTTAGCATTAGGTCAAAACAATATTGTGGATGTTAAAACTGTTCAGGCAACCTTTCAAAACGGACAGACGGATCAGGTAAAATGGTATTTATTCAGAGTTCCTATTGCTCAGTATGTAGCCACTGCAGGAGATCATTCTCAAGATGTTCTTAATAATGTAAGATTTGCAAGAATGTTACTAACAGGTTTTGATCAGACTTCTACGCTGAGGTTTGGAACATTAGATCTTGTAAGATCAGACTGGAGAAGGTATCCTAAAAACTTTGCAAAATATGGAACTGATGCTGTTGCTGATCCTGCAACTGATGAAGGTACAATTACGGTTACTGATCCAAATAATTTTGAAATAGGAAGTGTAAATATAGAAGAGAATGCACTAAACCAACCTCCTTATGTATTGCCTCCGGGAATTGACAGACAGGTATTAAGTGGAAATGCTGGGGCACAAAGACAGAATGAAGCTTCTTTGTATATGAGAGCTAGCAATTTGCCTAGTACAGAAGCAAGAGGGGTATTTAAAAATGCTTCATTAGATATGAGGAGATATAAGAAGTTAAAACTTTTTGTACATGCCGAGGATCCTAAAAATAGAGTAGAGGGGCTAGATAAGGATACCAAATTCTTTGTTCGTTTTGGAAGTGATGCAACGGATAACTATTATGAATATGAAGCTTCTTTAAGAATCACTCCTAAAACTGCCACAGCACCATTGGATATATGGCCAATGGAGAATGATGTAGATCTGAATATCCAAGACTTTGTAGATGCTAAAATAAGAAGAGATAAGAACAATCCAAATGATATTGCCAAGAGAATTATGGATGATCAGTTTGGAAGTGATATTAATTTTAAAAAGATCTATATTAAAGGTCGTCCAAGTTTAGGAAATGTAACCTCTATTGTATTGGGGGTTAGGAATGCTAGAGCTAGGGGAGATATTTCAGTAGACAGAGTGCTTTGGGTCAATGAGATGCGCCTCTCAGAAATTGAAAATGACGGAGGATACGCTGGAAATGCAAGCTTAAACTTCAACCTTGGAGATTTCGCAGTTGTTAATACAAGTGCATCATATACATCTGTAGGTTTCGGTAATATCGATTCTAAACCATCAGAAAGAAATCAGTCTACGCAATCTGCATTCAGTATTAATACAGCAATTAATGTAGATAAGTTCCTACCTGAAAAAACTGGAGTGAAAATTCCATTAAACTATTCTTATTCACAAACCATAGAAGATCCAAAATACAATCCTTTGGATACCGATGTGGAGTTCAATAAAGCAGCCAATAAAGAGCAGCTTAAAAAGGTGGCAAGAACATATACTCAACAAAGAAGTTTGGGGGTGGTGAATATGCACAAGGAAAGAATGAACCCGAACAAGAAATCTAAATTCTATGATATAGAAAACGTTTCAGTTACGGCAGTTTATAATGATGATTATTTTAGAGATATCTATACAAAGAAAAACTACAGACAATATCTGAGAGGGTATGTAGATTATAATTATACTTTCAAACCATGGGTAGTTAAGCCGTTCAATAAAATGATCAGCGATACTGCAAAGTCTACAAAATATTTAAGATGGGTGAAGGAGTTTAATTTCAATCCGGTTCCTACAAGATTATCTTTTAGAACAGAAATTGACAGAAATTATAATGAACTTGAATTTAGAAATATCGAATCCATTTTAAGCGGTAATATAGCTGATGATTTTGCAGCAATCAGAAATAGAAATTTCTATTTTGGTTGGCAGTATGGATTAGGTTTCAACTTTACTAAATCATTGAAGCTTGAAATTAACTCTGTAACAAGAACGCTGAATGATAACGTGGATGTGAACACAATGGATAATACGGCAATCTTTGGAAATATATTCCGAGCAGGAAGACCGGTATTGTATAACCATAGAGTTCAGTTAAATTACAAACTACCATTCCAGTATCTTCCTTACATGGATTTTATTGATGCGGAAGTTGGATACGGATTTACCTATAACTGGAATGCAAGATCTACAGCGTTACTTTCTTCTCCGAATGGAAGTCTAGGATCTATTGCTCAGAATACAAGTGTTATTCAGGCAACAGCAACAGCTGATTTTCCTAAGTTCTTTGGACAGTTTAAGTATTTCAAAAATATATCGAATAAACTTCAAAAGCGTAAGCAAGAGAACGACTCTCTTAATAATGTATACACGCAACAATGGGAGAAGAACAGATATAAGTTTAAAAACTATAAGTTCAAGAATAAGTTAACACCACTACAAAGTGCAGCATTCTTATTAACATCATTTAAGCAGTTAAATGTTACTTATTCTGAAAATAACGGAACGGTACTTCCGGGATTATTATCTGCACCTAATTTCTATGGATATGGGCAAACATTAGGAGGTCCAACACTTGGATTCTTGTTTGGATCACAGGCAGATATCAGAAGATTAGTAATGGAAAATGGTTGGGTAAGTGATTCAGAGTTTATGACGGATCCTTATATCAAAATGTCTACAAAAGAACTGAGGGCCAATTTACAGATCATGCCAATGAATGATTTAAGAATTGATGTGAGTGCTTTACATACCTATAATAGAAACTTTACACAAACCGGATTCAATTATCGAGATAGCAATGGTAACCCAAATCCTAACTATACTTTTGCAAATGATTTTGTGACGTATTCAAATTCAGTAATACTTCTTAAAACATCATTCACTGATGGGCAGGCGATTTTCCAGACCATTAAAGAAAATGCAAGAGCAATCTCTCAGCAAATGGGTGGTAATATTGGAGCAGATGGCTTTACAGAAGGACACAGTATTTCTAACGCTTATGTTTTAATCCCTGCATTTAGAGCAGCGGTTGAAGGGAAGGCTCCGGAACTTATCGGGAATGCCAAAAAAGCAGGATTGCCATTGCCAAACTGGAAGGTTACGTATTCAGGATTAAGAAATGTACCATTCATTAATGGTCAGTTCTCTAAGTTTGATATTCTACACGGTTATACTGCAACCTATACAGGAACAGGGATACAGTCAAGTGTTGATTACTTTAATACACTGACTTCATTAACAAGTTCGGGTAGAGATGTTAATAACGATTATATCAATCCGTTTACATTCGCTCAGGTAGGATATGTTGAAAACTTCTCACCACTTATTGGGATAGATGTTACAATGAGAAACAACTTCCAGTTCGGTTTACAGTATAACAGAGCAAGAATGTTATTATTAGGATTAGTAAACCATACGCTTACAGAAGATGCGAATACGGAATATGTGGTAAGATTAGGCTACATCGTTCGTAACTTCAGATTAGGAATGACCAATGTAAGAGGCCGTGGAAGAGGAAAAGGAAGCGATCTTAACATCAGAGGAGATATCTCTTTAAGAGATAGTAAAACAAGTATCATGAATATCTTATTAGATGATTCTCAGGTGACAGGTGGACAGAAATTGATGAACATCAGACTTTCTGCAGACTACAACGTTTCTGAAAATCTTAACCTAAGAGTATTCTACGAACAAATGACTTCAAAGTATAAAATATCAACAGCATTCCCTCTGTCAACAATCAGAGCCGGACTTTCTGCAACATTTACATTTGGAGATTCAGGTGGTGGATTCTAAGATAAACAAACATAAAACTAAATGTCCTTCAACTTTGAGGGACATTTTTTATATTCAATATTTGAACGTACTATTATTTTGAATACATTTGTAAAAATAAAAATTTAAAAATGAACACACCATCAGAATTAAAGTACACTAAGGACCACGAATGGATCAAGATTGAAGGAAACGTGGCTACAATTGGTATTACTGATTTTGCACAAGGAGAGCTTGGAGATATCGTTTATGTAGATATAGATACGGTAGATGATGATTTAGAAGGAGGTGCAGTTTTCGGAAGTGTTGAAGCAGTAAAAACAGTTTCAGACCTATTCTTACCTATCGCAGGAAAAGTGATTGAATTTAATTCAGAATTAGAAGCTCAGCCGGAATTGTTAAATTCAGATCCTTATGGAAACGGATGGATCATCAAATTAGAATTGGCTGACGGTGCAGATCATTCAGAATTACTTACAGCAGAAGAATACCAAGCTATCATTGGATAAAATTTCAAAAATATTTAGTAAGATATTGCCCATTTATTGGGCATTTCTTACTTATATGCTCCTGAAGCCGGGGGAAGAGAACCAGGAATATTGGTTTATGTTCAGTGGGCTAGACAAGGTCTTACACTTAAGCATATTCGCAGCACTAGGTTTCTTACTCGTTGGGAGCTTTCCAAAAATCAAGTTTGCCTATTTTTTCCAAATCATTCTTTTGTACGGATTCTTAACCGAGATCCTTCAGGAGGAAATGGGATTAGGTAGGTCTATGGAATTCTTAGATGTCGTAGCAGACGCTATCGGCTGTTTAATCGGGTACTATACTTATAAGCTATTAGTCAAGCGATTTTTCTAACCAGACAAGCATAGTAAGGATTGAAGGCTTTCATTCACCATTTTCTATCTCACGCCCTTTTTTAGAAGCTTAATCCAGCTATCCACTCATACTCCTCACGCCGGCGCACTCCAGCGCTCAAACCCTTTCTCTCTCCAACCCAATGTTGCGGGGTACCCGTTTCTATCTGGGCTAGGGTATTTGTCGTACTTTTCAACAGTCAGCATCCCCACAAAGTTTACAATCCTGTAAGGATCTCAATAACGCAATTCAAAAAGTGTAGAGATTCTTCACTCCCCTGTGTTCCATTCGGAATGACAGCTTCCCATATTCCCTCTAAACCTAACAGGTTTCAAAAACCTGTTAGGTTTTTTTTAGCATTTAGAAAAATTATATTTCAACATTTTATCCATCCACTAATACCTGTCTCAATCTTTGCAATATCCATGCACCCACAATCATCTGTGTCAATCTGCGCAATCTGTGGGAGACAAAAACAGTCTTTCCTGGATGCCTCACATTCAATCGCAATCCCCAACTCAAACCTCATAGGTTTCAAAAACCTATGAGGTTTTGATATACCTTATATATAATAGGAACCCATTTCAAAAACATTTTAAGCAATACAAAGCAGTCTTATAATATATTTAAAACTACAATTCACCAATGTGGATAACTACTTTATGTTATATAAAGTAAATAAAATCAATTATTTAGCGCACTTACTT
>NZ_FRAV01000014.1 GCF_900142445.1 Chryseobacterium polytrichastri
GGATTGCACCTGCCTACACAGGATGAATAAATATTCTCCTTAAATAGTTTATACAAATATCTAAAAATATTTGGAAATTAGCACAGTACCTTTTGTGGTTTAATCAGTGCTAAACTTAATACTCTTCACTTCTAAATAAGATCTTAATGGTAAAGATTCAAGGATAAGTAGATTAAATTATGGTTAATCATAAAAAACGAAAAGCTTTCAGAAATCCTGAAAGCTTTTTTGTTTGGAAATGATTGAATTTTTTTGATTATACTGAATCAGCATTTTTAGTTTCAATAAGGGCATTAATGATCCTAAAATCTCTCCCAAAAAAAAGGGGGCTCAATTCCTAATGCTCTTAAATAAGTATATCCCTGACCTCTGTGGTGAACTTCATTATCAACGAAATATAAAATATTCTGATAAACAGGAAATTCATATTGTCCGAATAAATTAAATGTTTCCTGAAAACGCTCTTCAGTAATTTGAGAAAAATAATGGTTGATTACTTCCGTTTCTTCATCCCATTTTTTCAAAATATCTTCTTTGGTTTGTGGGTTGAAACCGTCTTCGGTATAGGCTCCCATATTTTTATTAACGATTCCTTTTAAAGCAGGTCCTGCAATACTAATTAACTCAGCTGCCAATTTTGCAAAAGGTCTCATTCCTCCAATTGAAAACTCGAATAAATCTTTTTCAGGGAAAGCTTCAATAACTCTTCTTGTAAGATTTCTGTGCCCTTGCCAATGTTCTAATAATTGTTCTGAAGACATGAATTGTTTAGTAAGTGTTGCTGTAGTTGACATAATTTTTAATTTTGTTTGTTATTGTTGATACAAAGGTATGACCGGGTAATGACAACAGTTTGTCAGTAGTAAATTGAAATTAAAAATTTATTTTCTTACCCATAAAATATCATTCAAAATTTATCGTTCAGTGTATAGCCGATACATCACGGGATCAAGAATGTTACAATGTGTAGAGGTAGATAAATAATTTGTAGATGACCGATTTTTTTAATCGGTCATTTTTTTGTTTCAAGCTAAAAATGAATTTTAAAGACAAACTTATCAACTTTGACAAATACCCTAGCCCCGATTATAATGAAAATCCTTTTTTGAAAAAAAAGATTGCAATGGAAAGCGGGAAACAGCTTCAAATAATATTGAATTTGTTTAAACTTTAATTATTTTAACCACAAATCGAAGATTCGACGGAGTCAAAAGGTGACAAAAGATTAACACATTAGTATTTTAAGTTTATCATTAAAACGCAAAATAAGACCACATAAGTTTTTAAAAATCTTTGATTTTTATTCTTTTGCGAGCTTTGTTTTCAAAATAATTAAATTTTAAATAATTCAATAATAGCTTTTGTTTCTTTTGCGGTTTAATTTTTCACTTAGTTTTAACAGGCTTAAAATAAAAAGTGGGTGTTCGATGGAGTTAAATAGCTACTAAAAAAGAGTTTCGGGATTTGTGTATTTAAGGACATTTTCCTTTTTACATTGTGCAAAATGAAGTATTTTAGTCCTATGAAAATTTACACGAAAACAGGAGATAAAGGGCAAACTGCCTTGTATGGCGGAACGAGAGTTTCAAAAGCAAGTGCAAGAGTTGACAGCTATGGAAATATTGATGAATTGAACTCATTTATAGGGATTACGAAAAGTCATATTGAAGATGAAGAAGTGTTGAAGCAATTGAAAAAAATTCAGTTTGACTTGTTTACGGTAGGTTCAGAAGCAGCAACGCCGGTGGATAAATTGATGCTGGCGAATGGGAAATCTCGTCTACCATTAATTATTTCTGACACTGAAATTGAAGAATTAGAACATTGGATGGATGCTTTTGGCGAAGAACTAGAGCCTCTACAATATTTTATACTTCCAGGTGGCGGAAAATCGGCTACATTTTTACATGCAGCAAGAACAATTTGCAGAAGAGCAGAACGTTCTCTGGTATTCTTAAATGAATCTGAAGAAGTGCGTCCTGAGCTGATTAAATACCTCAACAGACTTTCAGATTATCTTTTTGTATTGGCAAGATATGTTTCAAAACTGAATAATGAACCGGAAGAATACTGGAACCCGAATGAAAGATAAAGTACTGCTTTTTATCAATGGAGATGCGCCCGAGTCTTTTCCGGGTTTAGATGAATATGGTTTAATTGCCTGTACAGATGGGGCTTTTCATTATTTGAAAAGACAAGGTTTTCCTTTAGATCAACTGGATTTTATTTCAGGTGATTTTGATTCACATATTGGGTCAGACGAAAATGTTTATCAGGATAAATTTATTCTTACGCTAGATCAGGATAAAACAGATTTTCGTAAAGCGTTAGAAATTATTCTGGAAAAAGGCTTTCACGATGTGGATGTTTTAGGAGGAAGTGGAGGAGAGCAAGATCATTTTTTAGGAAATATTACGGTGGCGTATCATTTTAAAGATCAGTTGAACATCAAATTTTATGATGCTTTTTCTGAATATTATTTTGTTCCGAAAAATTTCACGTTGAACAATGTTAAAAATAAAATGATTTCTCTTTATCCGTTTCCTTCGGTTGAAAATATTACAACAAAAGGATTGAATTGGCCATTAACCAATGGAAGTTTAAGTATAATATCGAGAATAGGGACCCGTAATTTTGCAGTGGAAGATGAGGTTTCTATTCAATATGAATCTGGAGACCTGCTATTTTTTGTTGGTATAAATGAAATAGAATATCCAAAAATATATTGAGAAAATTAATAAAAATATCATTTTTAGTTGTTATCATTTCTTGTGTTTTTTCCTGTAAAACACAAAACTTTCCTGCGCCCGAATATGGCAAAGCGAATATTGGAAATGATATTAAAATAAAGAAAGTAAATAACTTTCGAACATTAGGGAGCCTAAAAAATATTGAAGGGAAAACATTAAAAGAAGGAAAGTTTTACCGAAGCGGAGATCTTTATCACCTTAAAAACAGTTCATTTAAAGAACTTGAAAAATTAGGGATTAAAGAAATTATTGATCTCAGAAATGAGAAAGAAATCTCCAAAAAGCCGGATCATCTTCCTGAAAATATCATCTATAAAAAGTATTCTGCTTTTGAAGACCAAGGTGATCAATTATCTCAGGCTAAAAAATTGGTTTTAAAAGGAAAGGTAAATGCTGCCGATGCAGATAAAAGAATGGTAGATTTTTACCGCGATTATGTAACAGAAAATCCTGAAACTATAAAAAAAATAATTACTGAAATTTTAGAATCTAATCAGCCTGTTTTATACCACTGCACTGCTGGGAAAGACCGTACAGGAATTATTACGGCGCTTATTATGAGTGTTTTAAAGTTTGATAAAGAAACCATTTATAACAATTATCTGCTGTCTAATAATTACAGAAAACAATTGGTTGAGAAGAGGCTTAAGCTTGCTAATACCTTACATTTTATTTATCCTAAAATGGATTTGAAAGTGTTGGAAAAACTGAGCTGGATTGAAAGTAATTATCTGGATGCTGCCTTTGATGAAATTAATAAAAAATATGGTTCAACGGATACTTATATTCAACAAGTGTTAGGTATTTCTGAGAATAAAAGAGAAGAATATATTAGTAAGTTTATGTATTGATAATCATATTCAGATTTCGATTGAAAATTGCTTGAAATTTATAATAATTTTAACATATAAAAATCAAACTTTTTTAGCAATTTTGCATTCTTAATTCACTTGTCAAAAAATGAAAATAAAATACTCGGAACTTATTGATCAGACATTGTATTTTCCTACGGAAGAATTTAATGTATCTGAGAACAATTTGTTGTTTCACGATATTCCTTTAATGGAAGTTGTTGAAAAGTTTGGAACGCCTTTAAAGGTAAGTTACCTCCCGAAGATTTCTCAAAATATTCAGAAAGCAAAAAGCTGGTTCAAAGAAGCCTTTGAGAAAACCGAATATAAGAAAAACTACAGATATTGCTACTGTACAAAATCCAGTCATTTCAATTTTGTGATTGAAGAGGCGTTGAAGAATGATATTTCTATGGAAACTTCTTCTGCGTATGACATGGATATCGTAAAAGCTCTTTATAAAAAAGGAAAGGTAGATAAAAATATTGAAGTAATCTGTAACGGTTTTAAAACTGATGATTATCTGGCGAAAATTTCAGATATGATTAACAGCGGTTTTGAAAATATCACGCCGATTTTGGATAATTACCGTGAGCTGGATAAGCTTACTGAGAGCATCGATACAACTTTCGATATCGGAATCAGAATTGCTTCTGAGGAAGAGCCTAAGTTTGAATTTTATACTTCACGATTAGGAATCGGATACAAAGATATTATTCCTTATTACAGCCAAAAAATCGCTGAACACCCGAATGCAAGATTGAAAATGCTTCACTTCTTCATTAATACGGGGATCAAAGACACGGCGTATTATTGGAATGAATTGTATAAATGTCTTCGTGTATATGCACGTTTGAAGAAAATTGCTCCTGAAGTAAACTCTTTAAATATTGGTGGAGGTTTCCCCATCAAAACTTCATTACAGTTTGATTACGATTACCAATATATGGTTGAAGAAATCGTATCTCAGATCAAAAAATTCTGTGAAGAAGAAGGAGTAGAAGAGCCTAATATCTATACTGAATTCGGAAGCTTTACCGTTGGAGAAAGTGGAGCGAATATTTATAAAATTATTTCTCAAAAACGTCAGAATGACAGAGAAAAATGGAATATGATTGATTCATCTTTCATGACCACTCTTCCTGATACTTGGGCAATTTCAAGACACTTTATCATGCTTCCGTTAAACCGTTGGGATGATACCTATGAAAGAGTGTTTTTAGGTGGATTGACTTGTGACTCAGATGATTATTACAATTCTGAACAACATACCAATGCGATTTACTTACCTGTTTTCAGTGATACAAAACCTTTGTATATTGGCTTCTTCCATACCGGAGCATATCAGGAAACAATTGGTGGTTATGGTGGTGTTCACCACTGTTTGATGCCTCAGCCAAGACATATTTTGATCCAGAAAGATGAAAACGGAGATTTCCAATATGAAATTTTCCGTGAGAAACAGGAACCGGAAGATGTTTTAAAATTGTTAGGATACTAATAAAGTCATTGCGAGAAGCGAAGCGACGAAGCAATCTCATAATAGGAACGGGTTTTATCCGTTTGTAAATGAAAAACAATCATTTGGCTTTAGCCAAAACGTTTTAAAATATATAGAACAGCCATCAATTTGATGGCTGTTTTTCTTTAAAAATATTTTGATATTTTATCTAATTCCAGTTCCACATAATCTGCAACCACAATATTTGCCAAGGTATAATCCTGATTTTTAGAATGTGGACTTCTGTACGCTGCACAGAAAATATTTGCTCTGTGAGAAGCTAAAATTCCATTGGTTGAATCTTCAATAACCATACAGTTTTCAACAGATTCAGGAGCCATTTCTGCAGCTAAAAGGAAAACTTCAGGATGAGGTTTTGATTCCTTTAAATCAGCACCACTTATTTTTCCACTGAAATATTTATCCAATTCGAATTTTTCAAATACCATATTAATGGTGTTCATCGTTGCAGATGAAGCCAGAATTAAGGTAATCCCATTTTCGTAATAATGTTCGATCAATTGTTTTACGCCTGGGATTAAATCGAATTCTTCATCGTTATAAAAATACTCTTTGAAGTAATCTCTTTTTGTTTTTGCGATTTCTTCGTAAGTCTGACTTAAATTAAATTGATTGATTAGTATTTCACAAACCCTTTTCGTTGAAGCTCCGGTAAAAGAAGTGTATAGATCTTCTGAAACATCAATTCCAAGGTCGTTGAATGTTTTGAAATAAGCTTTTCTGTGCAATGGTTCTGTATCTACAATCACCCCATCCATATCGAAAAGAACAGCTTTTAAAGGCATATTTTTGATTTTTTTATAAAGATAATGATTTTGGTTGGAAGCTTGAAGTTGGGTGATAGAAGTTAAAATTGTAACGTAGAATTTATAATAGATGCTCAAGAAACTTACATCTTCAATCCTCCATCTTCCAACTTCTTTGTATCTTTGCAGGAATCATTTAATTTTTAAATAAGACATGAAAACATACGCAGGAATTCCTGAAGAAAACGCATCGTTAGAAAGTTCAAAAGTAGTATTGGTAACGGTTCCTTATGACGGAACTTCAACTTGGGGAAAAGGAGCTGACAAAGGTCCTGAATTATTCCTTGATGCTTCTGAGAATATGGAGCTTTATGATATTGAAACAGGAACTGAGCCTTATTTGGAAGGTGTTTATTTAGCAGGAGAAATTACAGAAAAATCTTCACCTGAAGCAATGACAGAAGCTGTTTATCAAAAAACAAAAGAGCTTTTACAGAATGACGATAAATTATTTACCCTTTTTGGAGGTGAGCATTCTGTTTCTATCGGTTCAATCCGTGCGGTGGGTGAAAAGTATGAAAACCTTACTGTACTTCAGTTAGACGCTCATACAGATCTACGTCCAGAATTCCACGGTTCTACTTCTAATCATGCTTGTGCGGTTTTTGAAGCTAATCAGAAGCATAACTTAGTACAAGTGGGAATTCGTTCTATGGATGTTGAAGAAGTTGAATATTTACCTGAAGGAAGAGTGTTTTTCGCTCACGAAATTGCTAACAATGAAAATTGGGTAAATGACGTATTAGAAAAAGTTTCAGGAAACGTTTATATCACAATTGATTTGGATGCTTTTGATCCATCTATTGCTCCATCAACAGGAACTCCTGAGCCAGGTGGTTTACAATGGTATCCAACACTAGAATTATTAAGAGGTGTTTTTGAAAAATGTAACGTTGTAGCATTTGATATTGTAGAATTAATGGATTCTCCTTACGCAAAACCAAGCGCATTCTTGGCAGCTAAGTTATATTACAAAATGCTTGCTTATTATCACATCAACCAAGACTAAAATTCCGCAAGATTCGGATTTTTTCTGCAAAGAATTATTTGGAAATTTGTGAGGTAAAATAAAATGATATGTCCACACAAAATCAAATAGATTACGAAAGAATTGCCAAAGCGATAGCGTATATCCAGAGTAATTTTAAACTTCAACCGAATTTGGATGAAGTGGCAGAGAAAATTCACTTGAGTCCGGCTCATTTCCAGAAAATATTTACGGATTGGGCAGGAACAAGTCCGAAGAAATTTTTGCAGTTCATCAGTCTTGAACATGCTAAAAATTTGTTGAAGGAAGAACAAGCGAGCTTATTTGATACCGCCTACGAGACAGGTTTTTCAAGCACAAGCAGATTACACGATTTGTTTGTGAAGATTGAAGGAATGTCTCCGGCAGAATATAAAAACGGAGGAAAAAGCCTTACCATCAATTATAGTTTTTCCGAAAGTCCTTTTGGAGAAATAATTACAGCTTCCACAGAAAAAGGAATCTGTTATATGGCTTTTGAAAACGATAAAGAAACAGCATTAGGGAATTTGAAACATAAATTTCCTAATGCTTCTTTTTTTGAAAAACAGGACGGATTTCAGAAAAACGCATTATCCATTTTCAATCAGGACTGGACGAAACTCAATACCATCAAACTCCATTTAAAGGGTACCGATTTTCAATTGAAAGTCTGGGAAAGTCTTCTTACAATCCCAATGGGAAAACTATCAACATACGGAAATTTAGCCGAAAAAATTGGAAATCCCAATGCTTCACGAGCGGTCGGAACAGCAATCGGGAGTAATCCTGTGGCTTTTCTGATTCCTTGTCACCGCGTCATTCAATCTTCGGGAAATCTTGGAGGCTATATGTGGGGAAGTGAAAGAAAGCAAATGATTATTGGCTGGGAAAGTTCCCATGTTTATGCTGGAAATTCTATTGTACTTTAATTTTTTTCTCCCATAGATTTATATAAATTTTTGTGTTTGATTTTAAGTTTTGGCTAAAGCCAATTGATATTTTGTGTATTTAAAAACGGACTAAAGTCCGTTCCTATTGATGTAACGTTTTGTGTTTATTTGTGAAAATATTCGTGTAATTTGTGTTTAAAATATAGTTTTAAAAATTATTGAAATGATGAGCCTATTCGAAGATATATCAGATTATCCATTAAATATCCTTCCCAACGATGGAACCGTCAACTATTACGGTAAAGTTTTCTCCAAAGAAGAATCGGATTTTTATTATGATTATTTATTTAATCAAATTCCATGGGAAAATGATGAAGCTGTGATTTTTGGAAAATTAATTTTAACGAAAAGAAAAGTGGGTTGGTTTGGAGAAAAGCCATTTGAATACACGTATTCAAAACGAACAAAATTAGCAAAACCCTGGACTCTGGAATTATTGGAACTAAAGAAAAAATGCGAAGAAGTCTCAGGAGAAACCTACAACTCTTGTTTATTGAATTTCTACCACGATGGAAGTGAAGGAATGGCGTATCATAGTGATGGTGAAAAGGATTTGAAAAAGCACGGAGCCATTGCATCTCTAACCTTCGGAGCGGAAAGAAAGTTTCTATTTAAACATAAAACATCCAAAGAAAAGGTGGAGATATTCTTGGAAAACGGAAGCTTATTAATAATGAAAGGAGCAACACAGGATAATTGGCTTCACCGACTTCCACCGACTACAAAAGTGAAAACACCAAGAGTGAATCTGACATTTAGAACAATTGAAGACTGATTTTAAACATTAAGATTAGCCACTCAGTTGGTCATAGAAATCGGAATGACAAAATTTATGTATAATTTTTCTCTCGCAGATTAAGCAATTTCCGCAGATGATTGTATTCAAAAAAAATCTGCGTCATCAGCAAAATCAGCGAGAGGTAGAAACAAAAAATGGTGACTTCGAGAATCTCAGTCACCATCAATATTGTAAAATTAGTATTTCTTATTTCAACACTTCAACTTCAATTGCACTATCATCAAAAACCTTGATAAACGCTTTTGTATAATCTTCCTTCGTTGCGAAATTCGGATTATCCATAAATTTCTGTGCATTAATTGCAAATAGAGGAAACCAAGTGGAGCTTATTTGTATCTGGATTTTATGTCCTTTTTTGAAAGTATGAACAACATCCTGTAATCTAAAATTCACATCCGTTTTCTGATTCGGAACTAAAGCTTCTGCTTTTTCTCGAGAGTTTCTAAATTTGGCAGGCATAATTTCACTTCTTACCATTTGATGATAATTTCCGTAGATCACACCTTCTTTCTTTTCTACAGGTTTGAAATCTTCAGGATAAACATCAATTAATTTCACAGCGAAATCTGCGTCTGTAGAAGTGGAAGCAATATTTAATTTTGCCATAATTTCTCCTGCGAAAGTCATATCATCCGTTAATACATCGGTTGTGAAAGTCAATACATCAGGTCTTCCTTCTGCAAATCTTTGATCTTCAGACATGTAATTTCTAGGCGTAAATCCATTAAAATCTTTCAGATTATCTGAACTTAACACAGGATTGTTAGGATCACTGTAATATTCTGATGAACCTTGACCGGCAGATTTTTTCAATGTTCCATTCGCTAAATAGAAATTAACTTTTTGTCCTTCTTTAGGAGGATACGTTGTAAATTCTCTCCATTGTTTTGCTCCAGTATCATACATCAAAGCTTCCGGAAGTCCTGCATCCTGTTTTGTATTTCCTTTTAGATAATGATTGAAAAACTTAGTCTCAATATTTTTTTGATAATACGTTGCAATACTGTCTCCAAAATAAATTTGATTGTGGAAGTGTTTTCCTTCTTCACGTCCCCAGCCACCATGAGAAAAAGGTCCCATTACAATGGTGTTCTTAGCTTTCGGACTTGTTTTTTCAATGGTTTTATAAATATTTAAAGGTCCTGAAAGATCTTCAGCATCAAACCAACCACCAACAGTCATTACAGCATGATTCACGTTTTTAAGATGAGGAAGAAGGCCTCTTTTTTGCCAAAATTCATCATAGTTGGGATGGTTCATTATTTCTGTCATGAAGAAATTATCTTTGTAATATTTCTCGTAACCATCTTTCAAGGTTCCCATATCTCTGTAAAATTTCAAACCATCTTCAGATGTTGGTTTAATCATTGAATCTGAATACCAAGCTTTGTTTTCTGCCTTTGTTTTCTGAACTCCAAATACAGGGAATGTTTTAAAATAACCTAACATAAATCTTCCGTTGTGAAGAAAATCATCATTCCAGAAATCGGAAATCGGAGCTTGTGGAGAAGATGCAACTAGCGCTGGATGCTCTGCCAAGATTCCTACAGCAGTATAAAAACCGGGATAAGAGGTTCCGTATTGACCTACTTTTCCGTTGTTGTCTTTAATATTTTTTATTAACCAATCAATGGTATCGTATGTATCGGTACTTTCATCCACGTCTTTTTTCGTTTTATGATCCACTTGCGGCGTCATATTGGTGAAAGTTCCTTCGCTCATATATCGTCCACGAACATCCTGAAATACAAAAATATATTTGTCGTTCATCAGATATTGATTCGGCCCAATCTTGGTTTTATATTCATTTTCACCGTAGGGAGCAATGCTGTAGCAAGTCCTTTGCATCAAAAACGGATACTTGTTCTTATTCGAAATGTCTTTAGGAATATATATTGCGGTAAAAAGCTTTGTTCCGTCACGCATAGGAATATACATTTCCTTTTTGATGAAATTATCTTTCACAAACGAATCAGTGGGTGGTGTATTTTGAGATTTACCAATAATGAAAAAAAGAATACATACAATTGAAATAGGGATCTTCATGAATTTAATTTGCTGCTAATTTAAAAATAAAAAAACTTTAACTGAAATTAAAAAAATGGATGGAAAAACTTCCACCCATTTAATAGTAATGATTTATTTACCTGTCATTTTTTTTCCAGCAAATTTATTCAGCTTCATTGTTAAAGAAAACATAATGTACCGCTTTAAAATAAGGTCTTCACGATCTTCAAAATAGGCATTTGAAATTGTTCTTTTTACACTTTGATTTTGGTTTAAAACATCATAAACTTTCACTTTGGCAGTAAGTTGTTTGTTGAAGAAAGCATATCCTAAACTTGTATTCCAGAAATAGAAATCTTTTTTGAACCCTGGAGCAATATTCGAGTTGGTGTTATATTCAAAATCATTTCCAAAAACAAGATTACTTTTAAAAATATAGTTTGTTAATTCAAGTTTTAAGGTTTGATTGGAAGCTTCTACCTTATCAATACTGTAGTTGGTATAATTTGAGAGACTATAGCTCACTTTATATGATGGCTTGATGGTGATCTTATCTTTTATTTCATAAGTAAGGTTTAGCCCCGGATTGATGTTATAGTTATTACTTGTAAATTGTTGACTATTAATAAATCCTCTCCCGTAACTTAGATTCATGTTAAATCTTGGGTTGATGGTAAGCTTATTTTCATTCCATTTAAAAGTTTTACTAAATCCACCGCCAAGATTGAAACTTTTACTTCCACTTACATTGGCATATGTCACAAACTGTTTTCCTGATTCATCATAATAAGAATAATTAATCATATCATTATTGCTATAGGTGAAACCAGCATTCATGTAATAACTGATGTTTTTAACTAAATTAGAATTATTAAAATAAAGATAAGTTCTGTTTGACCATGTATTTTTCAGCTCAGGATTTCCTTGATAGATAATTAACGGATTAGAATAATCTTGATAAGGAGTAAGTTGTTCTGCAGTTGGGATTGTGTAATCCGAAGAATGATAAATACTTAATCTTTTGCTTTTTGAAAATTCATAATTAACACCTATATTATAGTTGGGAAGAGTAAAGTTTTTTTGAAGATTGTATTGCTCACCATTATAAAGAGAATTCACTTTCATATCAGAAATATCAACGGCAATGGAGCCCCACATATTGACTTTGTTTTTATTGACAGCCACGGATAATTCAGGAGAAATTTGATTGATCTTTTGATTCATACTGTTGGATAAAGGTATATTGTAATCTGAATATTCTCCTGTACTTTCATTGAAATCACTAACATTTCTTAGATTACGATTGAGTTTTGAACTGTATTTCATTTCAAGACTTACTGTTGCAGAATCAGAAATAGGTTCTGTATATCCTGCACTGAAATTATATTCATTGATTTGCTTTTTATTCTTAGCAAGTTGATTTCTGATATCGTTTGGGTCTGTGCTTTGATAAAATATCGTTTGTGATTTGTTTAGATTATCATTTTTTGACTCTGAAATATTAGTGTTTATATTCGCATAAACAACCCTTTCTTTCTTTTTAAACTTCTTTGAAAAATAAATGTTAGGAGTAAAACTGTTGCTTTCAGATTTTGTACTCGTATAAGCATCACTCTGATTAAGAAGTATATTGTCTTTTGATGTATTTGATTGTAAAGTATTAAAGTTAAAGCCCTCAGATCTTGAAAATGTGGGTGAAATATAGATACTTGTAAGGGAATCTAGTTTTATTTTGGCTGAAGTATCAAAATTGTATTGTTTAGATTCATTTTCACCATTACTTTCTGAGTTTGTTTTCAAAGTGTAGTCCGGAAGTAAAGTTGTTCTTGAAACTTTAGAACGTGTTTCAATATTGTTGTTAGAATGCATTAAGCTAAAAGTTTCAAGGTCTGCATCTTTTCCAAACTTATCGCTGTAGCTTATTCCTATTGTGGTGGATTTTTGAATTCCTTTATTATTGCTTCCACCTTGCATATAATAGGTATTACCTCCCACGGTATTTATACTTCCGCCTTGCATCAGCCAAGAGTTTCTGCCGTGTCCCATGCTGTCAAATACCTCATCATTGGAAAAACCTTGTGAGTTAATATTATTTGAGGAGGCCAAAATGCTGATTTTAGTGTCTTTTTTAAAATAACTTAAAAGACCGCTTCCTTCGTATCTTTTATCAGTTCCGTATCCAAGGGTAAGTCGGGAAATTAATCCTTTATTTTTCTTTTCATCAATATTAAAATTAATTGTGGCATTGTTCGACTTTGCTGTTTTTCCATTCAATTCTTCCTCTTTGGTTTTGGTAGTTGTGAACTGAATATTTTTAATAATATCTGCCGGAAGATTTTGCAAGGCAATTTTACCATCTTTATCAAAGAACGGTTTTCCATTAATCATGACTTGATCTACGTCTTTACCATTCACAGTTATTTTCCCTTCATTACTAATTTCGACCCCTGGAATTTGTTTTAAAAGTTCTTCAATTTTACTGTCGGGACGAACTTTAATCGCTGAAGCATTAAATTCTATTGTGTCTTTTTTAATTTTTACGGGTGATACCGTAATTTTTACCTCATCAATGTTTGTGATCGAGTTTTTATCAAGTTCAATCTCTCCCAAAGACAATGAGTTTTCTAGTTTTTCTAAAGTTTTGGTAAATGAAATTAATTTTTTTGCATCAATTTTTAATAAGGCTGGTTCGCGTAATTCGTCAGTTTTTAATGAGAATTTACCTTCTCTATTGGTTGCCGTATAATTGATGATGGAAGAGTCTTTTTGTTTAAGAAGATAGACGGTAGCATTTTCAATTGGTTTTTTTTCAAAATTTGAAACTTTTCCATCGATACTCAGTTTTTGACCGGTTAAAATACTGATGTTGAATACAAGAATCAACAATAATAAAGCTTTTTTCATCTTAATATGTGTGTGGTTTGTAAAGTAAAAAAACATTAAAAAAAATAATAAGTGATGTGATTTTTTTTATTAAACAATAATCTATATTATTGTTTTTAAGGATGTTGTTGTAATAAAGGATAGTTGGAATAGTTACTTTCCTGTTTTTTATTTTTTTGTAAATAAGGGATCATTGAAATCATTTCATGTTATTGTTGATTAATAGTTTTATATGTAAAGTTTAGTATCTCGTGTTTATGTAATTACTCTGCTTTTTTTCCTGCAAATTTATTCAGCTTCATTGTTAAAGAAAACATGATGTACCGTTTTAAAATAAGGTCTTCACGATCTTCAAAATAAGAGTTGGTAATCGTTCTTTTTACACTTTGATTTTGGTTTAAAACATCATAAATTTTAACTTTTGCAATCAATTGTTTGTCAAAGAAAGAATAGCCAAGACTCGTATTCCAGAAATAATAATCTCTTTTGAGGCCAGGGGCAAAGTTTGAACTCGTACTGTAAACGAAATCATTTCCAAATACAAGATTACTTTTCAGTATGTAATTTGTAACTTCTACTTTTAATGATTGGTTGGTAGTTTGTACTTGGTCAATACTATAATTCGTATAGCTTGAAGAGTTATACCCGATAGAATAGGATGGTTTTATTGTGAATTTATCGGGGATCTCGTAGGTCAGATTAATTCCAGGGTTTATACTATATGAATTACTCGTAAATTTTTCATCATTAATAAAACCTCTTTTATAATCGTAGGTCATATTAAATGTAGGATTAATGGTGAATTTACTTTTCTCCCATTTATATGTTTTGGCAATGTTTCCTCCTAAGGCAACGGTTTTATTCCCGCTAACATTGGCATACGTTATAAACTGCTTTCCGGAAGCGTCATAATAAGAAAAATTGGTGATGTCATTGTTGATGTAACCAAAATCTACATTTACATAATAAGTAAGATTTTTAATAAGATTGAAATTACTAAAAAAAATAGAGGATTTATTCGTCCATGTACTTTTTAGATCAGGGTTTCCCTGATAGCTAACGAGTGGGTCAGAAAGATTTAAATAGGGAATTAATTGGCTGGCAGAAGGTGTTGTAAAACCTGAATAATTAGTTAATGTTAATCTCTTAGTTTCGGAGAATGCATATTGGAAAACTGCATTGTAGTTAGGCAGAAAAAAACTTTTTTGTAAATCATATTGTTGCTGATTAAAAATGGAACTCGTTTTCATATCAGAAATATCCAGGCTTAGAGAGAACCAAATATTGAATTTCTTTTTGTTGACCGATAACGTTAATTCTGGAGAAATCTGATTGATCTTCTGATTCAGGCTGTTGGATAAAACCGAATTATATTTTGAATATTTCCCTGTATTCACATCAAAATCGTTGACCTCTTTAAAATCACTGCTTAATTTTGACTGGTATCTTAAATTAGCTGTTAAGCTCACAGAATCAGAAATAGGTTCGGTATAGCCTGCGGTGAAACCATAATCGTTATTTTGACTTTTATTTTTAGCGAGTTGATCTCTATTATCGTTCGGGTTATTACTTTGATAGAATATAGTTTTGGACTTGCTGAGATCATTATTTTTAACTTCCGAAATAGAAGTGTTGATGCCTATATTGGCTGTTCTTCCTTCTTTTTTGAATCTTTTAGAAATATAGATATTAGGACTAAAGGAATTGTTTTCTGAATTGGAATTGGAATAAGAATCACTTTCATTAAGAAGGATATTATCTTTTAAAGTGGTTGAGGTAGAATTATTAAAACTGAAATTTTTGCTTTTAGAGAAAGAAGGTGAAAAATAAATATCAGTTAGAGAATCCAGTTTTATTCTTGTTGAAAAATTAAAATTATATTGTTCGGTTTCGCTTTTACCTTTTGATTCTGAATTTGTTTTTAACGTAAAGTCAGGAAGCAGTGTCGTTCGTGAAACCTTTGATTGGGTTTCCAGATTATTTTTAGATTGTAGCAGACCAAAATTATCCAAATCAAAATCTTTTCCGAATTTATCATTGTAATTAAGTCCTATTGTTGAGGATTTTTGGAGCCCTTGTTTTGTTTGAGTACCTCCATTATTTCTCATACTGTCAAAAACTTGGTCACTGGAATAGCCTTCAGAATTGATGTTATTGGAAGAAGCGACTACACTTATTCTGGTATCATTTTTAAAATAGCTTAAAAATGCATTGCCTTCATATCTTTTATCGGAGCCATAGCCAAGAGTAAGTCTGGAAATAAGCCCTTTATTTTTCTTATCATCAATGGTAAAATTAATGGTAGTGTTTTTTGATTTTGGCGTTTTTCCGCTTAATTCTTCCTCTTTGGTTTTAGTGGTTGTAAACTGAATGTTTTTGATAATATCGGCTGGAAGATTCTGTAAAGCAATCTTACCGTCTTTATTGAAGAAAGGTTTCCCATTGATCATGATTTGATCTACTTCTTTACCATTTACGGTGATTTTTTTATCATTACTGATTTCCACACCGGGAATCTGTTTTAAAAGTTCTTCAATTTTACTGTCGGGGCGTACTTTTAATGAAGAGGCATTAAACTCTATGGTGTCTTTTTTTATTTTAATCGGAGAGACCTTAATTTTAACTTCTTCAATGGAAAAAACAGCATTTTTTTCGAGCTCAATTTCTCCTAAAGAAATAGATTGGTCTATTGCCTCAAAGTTTTTGGAAAAAGAACTCAGTTTATCAAAATCGATCTTTAAAATGGTGGGGATATTCAATTCATCCGTTTTCAAAGAAAATTTACCTTCTTTGTTGGATGCGGTATAGTTGATGATTGAAGAATCTTTTTGTTTTAGGAGATACACGGTAGCATTTTCGATAGGTTTCTTTTCAAAATTTAAAATTTTACCGTTGATGCTTAATTTTTGAGCAGCTAAAATACCCATGTTGAATACAATAATCCACAGCAATAGAGCCTTTTTCATTATAATGTGTGCATTTCTAGGGCGTAAAAATAAAAAAACACCTCCAAAGTAGAGGTGTTTAAAATTAATATTTTTAAAATATTAAGCTTTCAAATATCTTGAATAGGCATAACCTTCTTGTCCGTCAGCGTTTTTCACTTTCCACCAATCGTCAGAAGTTTGCTCAATTAAAGTAACTGCAGAACCTTTTGCCGCTTTACCAACAACAGCAGCTTCTGTAGAAGGCTCTTGTCTTATGTTTAGGTTAGAATCTTCTGTAGCAACTGTAAGAGATGCTCCTGCAGAAAGACCTGAAACCTGTACGTCAATATTAATATCTGTTGCAGAGTAAGTAGAATCAATTGCTCCTAAAGCATTCCAAACAGCATCTTTTGAAGCAGTGTTTGAAGCACTTCCTGAAACATAAAGAATTCCATCTTGTTCCTGAACCTGAAGGTCTGCAATCCCAGCTGACTGAGCAGCAGAAACTACGCTTGAATATTTATCTTGTAATGTGCTCATTTCTAATTATTTTACAACTAAGTTATTATTATATTTTCCAACTTTCAAAGCATCTACAGATTCTTTGATTTTTCTTGCCTGTAGAGCAGAAACATTTCCTGTAAGTGTTAAAGTTCCATTTACGGCTTCTACTTTTACAGAAGGGAAATCTTTAAGAGCATCTTTTACTTTCTTTTGAACAGCAGGATCTAATGCAGAAGTAGTTTCAACAGGAGCTGCAGCTACAGGAGCTGCCTCAATTGTTGCCATATCATGCACTCCTTTGATACCTTTGATTGCTTTAAGTTGAGCAATCATAGCATCTTTAGAAGTCTGATCAGCAAAAGTTCCGCTTAAATGAGCTTGTCCTTCTTTTACTTCAACAGAAGCACCAGGATTAGAGGTTACGATTGTTGTAGCCTGAGTCTGAAGATCGGCATCAGAAATTTTCTTTTTACAAGAAATTGATCCGAAAGATACTGCTATAGCTAATGCAGCCATTGCGATAGTTTTTTTCATATTGTATATTTATTTAATGTTGTTAATACAATCAAATGTAATAATAAAATTTATACCAAAAGGATTAAAATTAAAGAAATGTTTCTTGTTTTTTTTTCAATATTTTATAAATCAGACTATTAATTTTAATGTAATATAAACTTAATATAAATTTATTACAGTTTTAATAAATCTTGTGCCAACTTAAAAACTATTATATTTGCGAAACTTGAATTTATATGAAAGGACAAAATAAACTTTTTATAGCAATTATCATTGCACTTATTATTGGTGTAGGAATTGGGGGTGTGGTGCATATGCAGTATCCGGAAAGCGCCGAACCTTTTTCCAAGAATATCAAACTTTTGGGAACCGTTTTCATTAGATTGGTACAAATGATTATTGCCCCTTTGGTTTTCACAACGTTGGTTGTGGGAATTGCTAAAATGAGCGATATTAAAATGATCGGAAGAGTAGGAACAAAAGCCATGCTATGGTTTATTTCTGCCTCTCTGATGTCTCTTTTTATTGGTTTGATCCTTGTAAATTGGCTTGAACCGGGACATGTAACTAAGCTTCCTATTCAGGACGTTTCTTCTGCTGATGAATTATTAAAAAGCAGCAAAGGATTTTCTATGGAAGATTTTGTGAAACATGTTGTTCCTAAGAGTATATTTGAAGCTTTTGCCACCAATGAAGTATTACAGATTGTAGTATTCTCCATTATGTTTGGAGTGGCTTTGGCTAATATGGGAGAGGAATATGCTCAACCGGTTATCAAATTATTTGATATTGTAGCCCATGCAATCCTTAAAATGGTAGCCTATATCATGTGGTTTGCACCGCTTGGAGTTTTAGGAGCTATTGCAGCCGTAGTTGCCGTCAATGGTTTCGAAATTTTTAAAGTATATGCCATTTATCTAAGAGACTTTTTCTTTGCATTAGGTGTTCTTTGGCTGGTTTTATTATTGGTAGGTTATCTGATCTTAGGAAACCGTCTTTTCGAATTATTAAAAAGAATAAAAGCACCTTTATTAATTGCTTTTTCTACCACAAGTTCAGAAGCTGTATTCCCTAAATTGGTAGAAGAGTTAGAACAATTCGGATGTAATAGCAGAGTAGTATCTTTCATTTTACCATTAGGATATTCATTCAACTTAGATGGAAGTATGATGTATATGACGTTTGCATCAATTTTCATTGCTCAGATTTACGGAATTGAAATGACAATCGGACAACAAATTACCATGCTTTTAGTGCTAATGCTTACCTCAAAAGGGATTGCAGGAGTTCCAAGAGCTTCTTTGGTAATTATTGTAGCAACGTGTTCAATGTTCGGTATTCCACCAGAAGGGATTGCTTTAATTTTACCAATTGACCATTTCTGTGATATGGGAAGAAGTATGACAAACGTTTTAGGAAATGCGTTGGCCACTTCTGCTGTTTCGAAATGGGAAGGACAGTTGGAAAATCCCGGTGTTGAAGTGTAAATAATAAATTTTCAATATAGCGAAGGCTAAAGAATGGTCAATAGTGAATTTTTAGGATTTATTATTGACCATTTATTTTTTATTTGAAGCTATTCACGCTTTTAAAATTTGTCATTGCGAACCGAAGGTGAAGCAATCTCATTTATAATAATCAGATTACTTTACTTCGACAGCCTAAGCACAGGCTCGCTTTGGTCCTCGCAATGATACCAAAATTGCTGAATGAAGTACCCCTTTGTGAACAAAAAATATTCTCAATAATTGTAAAGAAAATCTTTGCGATCTTTGTGTTTAAAATAGATTCAATAAAAAATCAAATTATTAATGAACTTACAACATCATAAAAATTCAATTTCTGAAAGCGGCTTCACAGTGATCAATACGATCTTTTCTGATGAAGAAATTGATAAGATAATTCACGTTCTCGAAAATATAGATACCTCCAAAGAAACTTTCAGAAAATCTGAAGATCTGTTTGCAATAAGACAGTTCCTGAAAGAAATTCCTGAGGTTAATGAATTGATATTTAATGAGAATATTAAAATAATAATCAAAGATATTTTTGGGGACAAATATGTTGCTGTAAAAAGTATTTATTTCGATAAGCCTGAAAAATCAAATTGGTATGTTGCCTATCATCAGGATCTAACGATTTCTGTGGATAAGAAACTTGAATTGCCCAATTTTGGACCCTGGACAACCAAGCAGAATCAGTTTGCAGTTCAGCCGCCTTTAGATATTCTTGAAAATATTTTTACCATCAGGATTCATTTAGATGATACTGATGAAAATAATGGAGCGCTAAAAGTAGTTCCACAATCACATGCTAAAGGAATTTACAGACCAGAAACAATAGACTGGAACGTAGAAACCGAGAAGATCTGTAATGTAGAAAAAGGAGGAATTATGATTATGAAACCTTTGCTTCTTCATGGTTCCAATAGAACAACTAATGGTAAAAAAAGAAGAGTGATTCACATTGAATTTTCTGATAGAGAACTTCCGGAAGAGTTGAATTGGTCTGAAAGGATGAATTAAACCCAGAATGTCATTCTGAATGAAACGAAGTGTAGTGAAGAATCTATTTTTCTCTCGCAGATTGCACAGATTTAGCAGCTGTTTGCGTTAAAAAATCTGCGCAATTTGCTAAATCTGTGAGAATTAAAATAAAAACAAAACCTCTTTCAAGCCGAAAGAGGTTTATTATTTAAATCAAGAAAGTTAAAATTATTTCACAGAAATCTCATCAATAAAGATATACGATTGTCCGCCAGCTCCCTGATGCCACTCCGGAAGAGCCCCGAAATGATAAGCCTTTACTTTGACATAGCGGGCTTCAGTCGGAAGAATATCTGCCCCGAATTCTTTGGTCTGAATGGTTTCATCTTTGGGATCAATTGTATTGTCAATCGTTTTTAATAAAATGAAATCTTTACCATTCATGGAAGCATAATATTCTACTTTTTTAGGCATCATAATCCATGCTCTGCTGTCTTGAAGGTAAGTTGAAGATAATTTTGAGATTTGCTGAGGTGACTTCATATCAATAATCGCTTCGAAAGTTTGCCCTTGATAGCCTAGCCATTCTCCTTTTCTCCAATTGATGTCTCCGTTAATACCATCAATTAATGATAACTTTCCGCTTGCGGTATATTGTGGAGTGGGAGTGGAATTGACGGTGATATCCCAATTATTCGGTCTTCTGTTGAAATTGGCTGTTACGACTGAACTTTTCTCCCCTTTTCTTTCAGCATAAGCAGAAACTTGGGTTGTTTTAGCGATGGTAAATGGCTCTTTGTATACTTTAAAAGTCTTTCTCACATTTGCATCACCTGCATCCATTGTCATGAAATATAATTTGTCATTAGGGTTCAGTGCAGTAATCTCAACTTTGGTAGAGAAATCGAAAATTCGGTCTGCTTTAATAACCGGAGAAGCAGTCAGTTCTTCATATTTAAAATCTTTGAATGATTTTGCGTTTTCAAATCCCAATTTTTTAAGCTCTTCTTTGTTGGTATTTTTGGTAATTGTTTTTGTTGTTCCGTCTTCTAAATGAATTTTAACCTCATCAAAATAAGGCGTGGTGGTCTGCCATTCAGGTAATCCTGGCGTTACAGAATAAATACCTATTGCGCTTAGAATATACCAAGCACTCATCTGTCCGCAATCTTCATTCCCAATGAGACCGTCTGGGGTATTTTTATAAAAATGATCAAGAATATATTTGATTTTTGCATCGGTTTTTTCCGGCTTATCAACATAATTGTATAAATAAGCAATATGATGGCTCGGTTCGTTTCCTTGCGCATATTGTCCCATTAAACCTGTGATATCCACCTGTTCTCTTCCGGTGGTTGTATTAGGTGCAGAGAAAATAGCATCAATAAATTGTTCAAATTTTTCTTTTCCTCCATGTGCTGAGATCAATCCGGGAATATCTTGCTGAACAGAATAGGAATAGTGCCACGAGTTTCCTTCTGTATAATTGTTGTTTACTTCTCTTGGCTCAAAAGGTTCATACCAATTTCCGTTTTTTCTGGGCTGCATAAATCCGTTATTGGGATTGTATAAATTTTTCCAATTTTGAGAACGCTTCATGAAATATTGGTAATCTTCTTTTTTACCTAAAATTTTAGCCATCTGAGCGATGCACCAGTCATCATAGGCATATTCAACTGTTTTAGAAACGCTTTCATGTTCGTCATCAATTGCAATATAATTATTTTGTTTGTAGGCATTTAATCCAAAAATATCCAACATTGCCGAATGTTTAGAAGCCTGAAATGCTTTTTCGTAATCAAAACCTGTAATTCCTTTAGCCATTGCATCTACAATTACAGAAACCGAATGGTAGCCGATCATACATTCCGTTTCATTGGAAGCGAGTTCCCAAACGGGTAATTTTCCACCCTGCTCGTATTGTTTAATGAAGGTATTGATGAAATCGGAAGTCCTTTTTCTATCAATTAAAGTCATCAAAGGATGTGCTCCTCTGAAGGTATCCCAAAGCGAAAAAACGGAGTAATAATTGAAGTCTTTTGCGGTGTAAAATTTGTTGTCGCGACCTCTGTATTTTCCGTCAACATCCATATTGATATTCGGCTGTGTGAAAACATGATATAATGCGGTGTAGAAAATAGAGAGTTTATCTTTATCAGAAGATTTAACTTCAATTTTTGATAACTCTTTGTCCCAATCTGCAACAGCCTGTTTTTTGATCAATTCAAAATCATTAGATTGACCTTCAGCTAACATATTTTTTCCTGCGCCTTCATAGCCTGTTGGAGAGATGGCCACTTTTACACTGATTTTTTCTCCTTTTTTAACTTGGGTTGAAAATGCTAAGGCTAATTTAGTTCCTGTAAAAAGGTTATTTTCTTGTTTTCCATTCACTTCTTTTTTTGAAATTTTCAACGGTTTTGAAAATTCAATTCTTGCATAAATATATTGGTTGGTTGCCCAAGCTTCACTTCTTCGGAAAACTTCAATGGTTTTATCATCAATTATTTTAACCTCACCTTCCAATAATTTATCTCGGTGATTTAAATCTAAAATAATGTTGGCGTTTCCTGCATTATTGAAAGTGTATTCATGATAGCCAACTCTTTTCGTAGTTGTTAAACGAACATCAATATTGTTTTTGTCTAGCTTAACAGCATAAAATCCTGCCGAAGCTTTTTCATTATTATGGGAGAATTTTGAAGAATAATCTTTGCTGTCAACGCTTGGATTTCCCATGGTAGGCATCAGCATAATATCTCCGTAATCCGACACTCCGGTTCCGTTAAGATGGGTGTGCGAAAAGCCATAGATCACAGAATCCGAATAATGATAACCACTACAACCATCCCAACTTCCATCGATTCTTGTATCGGGTGAAAGCTGCACCATTCCAAAAGGGGCGATGGCTCCCGGAAAGGTGTGTCCGTGTCCTCCCGTTCCGATAAAAGGATTTACATATTGCGAATAGTTTTGTGAAAATAAGGTATGCGTAATAAATAGGGAGGCTAGGATTAGGATTCTTTTCATAGGATGATTTTATCTCAGCGAATATATTAAAAAACGATAGAACAGGATGTAATAAAAAATGGGTGAGGGTTGTCCTATTAAAAACTATTAATATGAAGAAAACAGTATTTTCGATCATTGTGCTGTTACCAACTTTTGCTTTTTCGCAACGCATTACCGGAAAAATTAATCAGAATGGAGATGCTCTTTCTTATGTGGAAGTTATTGCTGTTAAAGATAAATCCAAACAGACTACCATTTCGGATGAAAAAGGAAATTATACGTTGAAACTTCTTGAGAATGGAAACTATAATATAAAATTGGTACAGGACGGAGCCGAAATATCAACTGTTGATGTATTGGTAAATGGTGATATAAAACAAAATTTTTTCATCGATAAAAAACAGGAACAACAGATTGAAGGAGTAACTGTTACCGCTAAAAAAAGATTGATTGAAAGAAAAGCAGACCGATTAATCTTTAATATTTCCAATTCTATTGCCTCACAGGGAATGGATGGGGTAGAAGCATTGAGCAATACTCCTCAGATAAAGGTAGATGAAAATACTGGAATTTCGATGGTTGGCAAAAGTGGAATAGCAGTGATGATCAACGAAAGGATGCTGAACCTTTCAGGAGATGAATTGATTAAATATCTTAAAAGTATAAGATCCGAAAATATTGAAAGAATAGAGGTCATTACAGCACCTCCTGCCAAATATGAAGCGCAGGGAAATAGTGGTTTGATCAATATTGTTTTAAAGAAAAATCAAAATTTGGGTTGGAATGGGAGCTTAACAACCAGCCTTTTACAGACGACTTACTTTGGGTTTTCTAATTCTGCTTCTATTAATTATCAAAATGAAAAGCTGAGGTCTTCACTGAAACTGAGGCAGTATGACAGTCAGAAACATTCTTATGAAAACTACAAGATTGTAGGCGCAGACGGATTAGCAAGTTCAGATGATAGAAGGGACTTTTGGAATGGCGCAGGTATTAATTTAAGTTTAGATTATGAGCTCAATAAAAAATCGAGTATAGGATTGGTGTATGATTATGGATTTGGAGATTCGGGAATGGATATTACCAATACTTCAGATTATTTTCAAAATGGAAACTACACCAATACTTTGTCTACCCATGCCGAGCACCGTAATAAAAACAAGCAGAATACAATAAGTGCTTATTATGATATTAAATTTGGGAAACTGAATAATAAACTAAGTATTACAGGAAACTATTTTTCTAATACTCCGAAGAGTAATATTGATTTTACTACGGTAAATAATTTAGGAGGTTCCTTTGTCATCAAAACGCCTTCTGAATTAAATTACAAAATTTATTCTGGTCAGGCAGATCTCACGCTTCCTTATACATTTGCTAAGACAGAGGCGGGTATTAAATTCACCAACTTCGATAATGATTCTGACATCAAATACGAGAGGCTTACAGATGGAAATTACATAACAGATCCTCTGAGAAGTAATCTCTTTAAGTATAATGAGAAAAATTATGCAGCCTATGTGAGTATGGAAAAACAATTGACTGAGAAATGGTCTGTTAAAGCTGGGCTCCGCTATGAATATTCTATGATCAACGGGAACTCTGTTTCTTCTGATCAAAGGACAGAAAACTCTTACGGAAAGTTTTTCCCTACAGCCTATTTAACGTATAAAGCCAATGAAAATAATACCTTTAATCTTAATTATTCGAAAAGGATAAACAGACCGGGATTCCGTGCAATCAATCCATTCCGATGGTATACGAACATCAATTCATACTATTCAGGGAATCCGGCTTTAAGTCCTTCTATCAATCATAATTTTGAATTATCTTATTTGTATAAAGGCAAGTTTTCAGCTTCAGCATATTTCCAAAGAGAATTGGATGCTTTCAGCCAGGTTGTTACCTTAGAAGGACAAGATAAGACGAGTAATTTCTATAATTTTTTCAATAAAAACAGTACGGGAATTTCTTTGAGCTATTCGGACACGTTCTTTAAATTTTGGGAAGCGAATTATTCTGCAGATTTTTCTTATATGAAAACTCAGGTTTTTGCGACAGATGCCGCTTCCAGAAAAGGAAACAGCGCCAGTTTCAATATTCAGAATAATTTTTCTTTACGTAAAGACAAAACGATTCAGTTTTTCATGAACTATTGGTTCCGTTTGCCTTCAAGCTTAGGAAATACCTATTCTTATTACGTGGGGAATTTTACGTCCGGCATAAAATTAAACATGATGAATAAAGATCTTCAGATGAACATTTATGTTTCTGATATTTTTAGACAGGCTAAAAGTCATGGTGAAATTTATTATCAGGATTCTACTCATTATTTTGATAATTATTATGACGGAAGAAACCTTACTGTTTCTCTAACGTATAACTTTGGAAATAAAAAAGTAAAAGGAGCAGACCGCAATGTGAAATTTGATGAAAAGAACAGAGCGAATTAAATAATCTAGTTAAAATCAATTTGATACTATTGAAAGAGGATATCAATTTCGTTGAGCAAATGATAAATTCATTAGTTGTTAAATCAAGCTAAAAGATGAGCTGAGAATAGTTGTACATGATTTTGGTCATGCTTTTCAGGAAAAAAGTAGAAAATAGCTTAGTAATCTTATTTATCACCTTGTGTTATAGATTTTATTGATTCTAAATTGACGAAAAAATCCGTAAATTTGTGAACAATTTATAGCAATATTTTATGTTGACGAAAGAAAAGGTTCAGGATTTCCTTAAAGAGATAGAAGTAGATGACTTAGTGACTAATTTTCAAGTGATGGGTAATGATGTCTATATCGACATGACAGCTCACTCACCTGCAATGCACGAAAAAAAGAAGCTTGAAGCAGCAATGAAGCAAGCTTTTGCAAGTGAATTTGGAGAAGAAATTAACTTAAAACTTAAAATTGTTTCTCCAGAGCCTAGCGAAATTCAGCAAAGTCAGATCAAAGGAAAACAAATTCCTGGGATTCAAAATATTATCGCCATTGCTTCCGGAAAAGGAGGTGTTGGTAAGTCTACGGTGGCTGCAAACCTTGCAGTTACGTTGGCAAAAATGGGTTTCAAAGTAGGATTATTAGATGCCGATATTTATGGGCCATCTGTTCCTACCATGTTTGATACAGAAGGTCAAAAGCCAATTTCTGTAGATGTAGATGGAAAAAGCTTAATGAAACCTATCGAAAATTATGGTGTGAAAATGCTGTCTATAGGATATTTCTCAGGAGCAAATCAAGCGGTAGTATGGAGAGGCCCGATGGCTTCAAAAGCATTAAACCAAATGATAAGAGATGCAGCTTGGGGAGAATTAGACTTTCTATTGATAGATCTTCCTCCTGGAACAGGTGATATTCACTTATCAATCATTCAGGAAGTTCCGGTAACAGGAGCAGTGATTGTAAGTACTCCTCAGCATGTTGCTTTGGCAGATGTAAGAAAAGGAATTGCAATGTTTAATATGGAAAGTATTAACATTCCGGTTCTTGGATTAGTCGAAAATATGGCGTATTTTACACCGGAAGAATTACCTGACAATAAATATTATATCTTTGGAAACCAAGGAGCGCAATATTTAGCTGATGATCTTGGAATTCCTGTGTTAGGAGAGATTCCTTTGATTCAAAGCATCAGAGAAGCTGGAGATGTTGGTAGACCGGCAGCTTTACAGGAAAATTCTAAAATTGCAGAAATCTATACAGAGACTGCCCGTAAAATGGTAGAAAGTCTAGTAGAAAGAAATAAGCATCTTCCTCCAACGGAAGCGGTGAAAATATCCACAATGGCTGGATGTTCTCCAAAAGCAAAATAATAATAATTTTCAATAGAATTTTTGAAAAACCGAATTGAACCGAAGAAAAAAATATGGAAACAAATATTACACACGAAGATACTGTAACAAGAGTAATGGAGGCTTTAGATAGTATTCGTCCGTTTTTGAATAAAGACGGCGGAGATATTGAGCTTATTGATGTGAAAGACAACTCTGTTTATGTAAAACTTTTAGGAAATTGTTCCGGATGTTCTCTGAATTTTTCTACCCTAAAATTAGGTGTTGAAACTACCATTAAACAACATGCTCCGGAAATTGAAAAAGTAATTAACGTAGAGTAAAAGAATAAAAATTAAATATTTTTAAAGACAGGTTTTTTAAGCCTGTCTTTTTTTTGATTTCCAAAGAAAAGTTGTAATTGATTTGAGGGATTGTGTTGTGTCTTTAGAATCTTAAAAATGATTAATGAAAATTTTCGATGAAGCTATATTATGAACCTAATCTGAAAATAGTTATACTCGATCCACCATCAACGTTTCCTACTGCAGAATAATTATTAGATTGCCCAAAATACCATAAACTTAGGGTATCATTTTTATTTAACGATACTACATTGGAAAAACTACTCGTTGAGTCAGCGTTATTTCCCCCACTTGAAGCATGTATACCAAAAACAGTACCTATCACTGCGGATTCGTTAACTCTTAACTGGCATTTCCAGTACTGCCCATCAGTATAGGTTCCCATAAATGCTCGGGCATTGAAATTTAAATAATACAAACCTGTTTCTGGAACAGTAAGGGACATACCGCTGTTAACCCAGATATTGGCTTTATTAGTCATTACTATAGGACTGTAAGATGATGTAGAAGCATATTTAATGGGAGTAAAACTCCATGAAGCTAAGCCGAATTCGTCTGATGTTAAAACTTTTCCTTCACCCTGAGTTCCATCCACAATTTTAACAGCACCAGGGGTTGCAGATTTTATATCCAACTTCACAGAAGGTGAAATAGTTCCAACTCCTACGTTTCCTAAAGAATTTACTGTAAAATCATTAATTTCCTGTGTAGAAGAAGGAGCTCCTGTTGAGGCATTATCTTTACCTCCGTCTACATGGAATGTTGTTCGGGGATTTCCTGTGTTAATTCCCACTTGAGCGTTTGATGTTGCAGCTGCTGCCAAGAATAATAAAGAGGAAACAATTTTGGTCATGATGTTAATTTTATAAGTTATTGTCAAGAATTTTTCATGGCCAAAACTACTTATCAAAACCATCTAAATGAAATGTTTAATCTACCATTATACTACTATTGGTAATTCTTTAATTTATAAAAAAGAATATTCTATGATCTATCTTTTTGATTTAAAAGTTTGATGAATGCTGAGGGTAATATTTCTGTTTCTTTTTTAAAGACAAGAGTGAATTTATTGGGGGACGAAAAGCCACATTCTTCAGCTAAGGAAGCAATTTTAAATTTTCTGTACTCAGGATTATTTTGAAGCTTATCAATAATATAGGTAATTTTCAATTCGTTGATATAATTATAAAAATCTTTCTCTTTATGAGTATTGATAACATAGGAAAGATATCGGTTATTGGTATTACAATAGGTTGCCAGATAAGGAAGTGATAAATTTTTAAGATTAAAAAGTGTTGACTCTTCAAACTCTTTCAGTTTAGACAGTATTTTCTCTTCTGTCTCCGATGTCATGATTACTGCTTTGTGATCAGAAATTTTAGTATCAATAATTTTTTCAGGTAACGTTTGTGCTGGTTGAGTATTTTCAATTTTAGAAATAAGTGATGAGGCTGTATTTGTGTAGCTAATTACGCCTCGTTTTCTCTCATCCGATTTTTTTAGAATTTGCTTAAAACGTTCAATAATTCTTTTTTGCTTTCTTCTGTAAAATATAAAATAGATGCAGCTACCAATTAATAATGAGCTACACAAAAAGATGAGAAATTTATTGGTACTACTTTTTTCTTTTATAATAATGTTTTCTTTCTTTAGATTTGAATAAGTAGCATTAATGATATCGTTAGATTTGTCCGCCAGATTGTCTTTTATTGAATCTCTTTTTCGTGCTAGATCACTCACTTTATTCATATTCTGGGTAAATTCATAATATCTTTGAGAGGTGCTGTACATCACATTTTTTAGCTCAAGATCTTTTGATTTTTTTGAAAACTCTTCCATGAGATTTATGTATTTTTTTGCTTCGGAAAGATTATTCCAATCCATATATATCATAGCTAAACCATTATATGTAAGGCAGGTAATAAAGTTGGTAGGTACTGTATGTAATAATTTCAATGCATTCTCGTAATGTAATTTTGCTTTATTAGTCTTTTTAAGTTTATAATAATTAAGGCCAAGCAATTGTTCGTTATTTCCTGATCTTGTGGATGAAATTTCAGGACTTTGTTGTATTGCATTAAAATATGATTGAGCTTTATTTATATAGGAAATAGACTGATTATAATTTTTCTGATGCTCTTCATAATAAGCCATTTCCTGCATGAGAAGACCTTTCATTTCATTGGCAAACTTTTGATCTTCAATTTTTTCAGACACTTCATATGCTATTTGGTGATACATTTTAGAATCGTCGTAAAGTCCTAAAATTCGGTATTGAGTGGCAAGAAAGCCATATACTCTAGCTTTTCCGATATTATTATCTGTTTTAGAAATAATTTTTTCGGCTTTTAAAGCAAATTCAATAGCATTTTTCAAGTCTCCGGAGTGTTGATATAAAGCTGCGGTAAGCATTAGACTTCTAATTTTCAAAATAGGTGTTTCTGAAATAGTATATAGTGAATCAGCCACTTGAAGTGCTTTTTTCATATCTGTCTCAGAGGTTTCTGTATAAGTTTTATTATAAATAGAGTTATAAGAATTAAGATCCTGAGAATAAAAAAAGTTTGTGAGAATAATAAATATAAAGATGAGAAAATTATTCATTGAGTTGTTTATTTTGTAGTTAATTTTCAGTGATAAGAAATGTATTTATTTTTATAATCTAGTTATAGTGGGGATTTGTGAGTAAAATTTACGGTGCAAAAATATGTTTTTAGAGAGTTACTTAGTAAGTCTGTATATTAAGAAAGAATAACATATTTGTTTTTGTCTCTCTATATATTCTGAGGTTAAAAAAAGAGTAGATCAATTTAACCTATATGAATTAATATCATTAAATAGGTTAAGTTGTTGGTAAGTAATTATCTATTGCCATTTTAAGTAATGGGATTAAAGGAAACAAAAGAAATTAACTTCCTACTGGTGAATAAATTTTCAATTGTTTTTATATATTACCATTATGCGCTTATTGATAAATTATTGTATCGTATAACAAAAAACGAAATATAATATAGTTGAATTTGTATAGCTTTAGATAAATAAACCAGTAGGGAAAAATGTTAGTTTCAAATAAAAAAAGTGATGCTAATTTTTCAATTATGAGCATGATAAAATAATAGAGAAGCAATGAATATAAACATATATTGGTTTAAAGGGTTTTTTAGTGTTTTCATTCGGAAATCTCATATTTTTTGAGTATATTTGAGAAAACACACAATTTATGTTTGAATTTCTTCAAAATTTAGATTCTCTTCATCAGGGGTTTTGGTATATTGCCTTAGGTGCTAGTTTATTTTTTTTACTTCAAACTATTTTAACTTTTATTGGGAGTGGTCATGGAGGTGATTTTAGTACCGATATTAGTGGTGATGTGAGTCATGATACCCCTTTTCAGTTATTTTCTTTAAGAAACCTCATCAATTTTCTGTTGGGCTTCGGTTGGGGTGGTGTTGCGTTTTACGATTCTATAGGAAGTAAAACTCTTTTAATCATTATCTCAATACTCATAGGAGTTGGTTTTGTAGTTTTATTTTTCTTTTTAATTATTCAAATATTAAAATTAACGGAAGACAATACTTTTAAAATGGATAGCCTGATCGGAAAAGTAGGGGAAGTTTATCTTACCATTCCAGCGACTATGAGTGGAAAAGGGAAGATTTTGATTTCTTCTAACGGAACTAGCCATGAGCTTCAGGCCATGACGGAATCCGAAGAAAATATTCCGACCAATCATTCTGTAAGAGTGATTTATATTTATGACCAAACCCTTGTTGTCGCAAAAATTTAAATTATAATAACCTATATATTCTTCATTTATGGCAGTACCCGGAACACTTATTCTAATCGTAGTAATTGTATTTGTACTATTCGTTACATTTTTAGCCCTTATTTCACGGTATAAAAGATGTCCTTCGGATAAAATTTTAGTAATTTATGGTAAAACAGGAGGAAGCTCTGCAAAATGTATTCACGGTGGTGGTGCCTTTGTATGGCCTGTGATTCAGGATTACGCTTATTTAGATTTAAAACCAATTTCTATTGAAGCGAATCTTACGAATGCTTTATCCAGACAAAATATCCGTGTGGATGTACCTTGTAGATTTACCATTGCGATCTCTACAGAAACAGATTCTATGGGAAATGCAGCAGAAAGATTATTAGGATTGGCGCAGGAGCAAATTCAGGAGCTTTCTAAAGATATTCTTTTCGGGCAGCTTCGTTTGGTCATTGCAACGATGACGATTGAAGAGATCAACTCAGACAGAGATAAATTCTTAGATAATATTTCTAAAAATGTTGATACAGAGCTAAAGAAAATTGGTTTAAAATTAATCAACGTAAACGTTACGGATATCAGAGATGAATCCGGATATATTGAAGCTTTAGGTAAAGAAGCGGCAGCAAAAGCAATCAACGAAGCAATTATTAGTGTTGCTGAGCAAACAAAAATTGGGGAAACTGGAAAAGCAATTGCAGACAGAGAAAAAGATACTCAGATTGCTGAGACACAAAGAGACAGAGATGTTAAAATTGCGATTACTCAAAAAGATAGAGAAGTAAGTATTGCAGCTGCAGGTAAAGATGAGGCTATTGGTAAAGCAGAAGCAGCGAAAGAAGCGCGTATTGCAACTTCATTAGCCAATTCAATCGCTGTAAAAGGGGAGAATGAAGCTAAAATTACGATTGCCAACTCTGATGCTGAAAGAAGAGAAAAAGAAGCTGAAGCGTTGAGAATTGCAACAGCAGCAGAAAAAGTGCAGGCAGCGAGATCATTGGAAGAATCTTATCTTGCTGAACAGAAGGCGGAAACAGCCAGAGCTGAAAGAGAACGTTCTACACAACAGGCGAATATTGTTGTTCATGCTGAAATTGCAAAACAAAAAGCAATTATTGATGCACAGGCAGAAGCAGAGAAAATAAGAGTTCAGGCAAAAGGAGAGGCAGACGCTATTTTTGCTAAAATGGAAGCGGAAGCGAAGGGTCTTTACGAGATCCTGACCAAGCAGGCTGAAGGTTACGATAAAATAATACAGGCAGCTGGTGGTGATACCAACAGTGCCTTCCAGTTATTGTTAATTGAAAAACTTCCAGAATTGGTTAAAACTCAGGTGGAAGCGGTTAAAAATATTAAGATCGATAAAATTACAGTTTGGGATAGCGGAAACGGACAGGATGGTGGAACTTCTACCTCAAATTTCGTTTCAGGAATGATGAAATCTGTACCGCCTCTGAATGATCTTTTTAATATGGCAGGATTAAATTTACCAGAGTATCTTAAAGGAAAGCCTGAAGAAGTGAAGAAAGAAATCATTACAACAATTGAGAAAAAAGAGAAGAAGAATTTTGATGATATGACCACGGGAAATGATACTCCGACAGGAGATCTCCCAAGAGCATAAATTAAAATACAATGATATTTACAAGACAGGTTTTTATAAGCCTGTCTTTTTTTTATAACTCTTACTGGATTTAGATGTAGTAACTTACTAGAAATAGTATGACAGGAGAGTAGAAATAATTCTATGTTTCTATGAGTCGTAATAGTCTTATTTTTGTAAAAAAGTTACTTACACCACTATATGAGGTTTTCTTTACTTCTAATATTCTTTTTATTTTCATATTCTGATGCACAATATTCTTCGATATGGTTTGATACGGATAATGAACTTCCACAGAATAGTATAAAGGATATTGTAAAAGATAAATATGGCTTTATATGGCTTTCTACAGATAATGGCATTGTGAAGTATGATGGCAATCAGTTTGTTATTGCTAAAAATCGCGATTTAACGAACTATTATTTTGGGATTTTCGTTGGGAATATTCAGCAGGATAGCATCTTAAATTACAACAGTCTGGATGATAATTCTACGCTTATCAACAAAAGAAAATTTACAGTAAATGATGCGCTAAAGACCCAAAGCACAACCTATAGAAAAGGAAAAAAGTATACTAATTTCTATTTGTTTTCAAAACATAGGCTCAATAAGGATGAAAACTATTTCATTAGATTGTCTTCTGGAACGTATTATTTTCATAAAGATGTTATTATTTACGAAAATAGTTCAAAGCAGGTAACCAGCATATCTTTACATTTTGATCTTGAATATCTCAAGAAAATGTTCGTTCATGATGATGTGCTTTTTCTTGTTAATTCTTCAGAGAAAAAAGTTTTAGTTTTTAATAAAGGGATTTTACAGTCTTTAAAATCGCATCCTTTATATACAGACCCTGAAAGCAAATTCTATTGGAATATGCTTAATAAACAGGTGTTTGTTGTTAATAAAGATAAAATCTATAAAAGCGATTATCACAATGGTCAGCTTAAAGCCTCAGAACTTATTTCTTATAAGAATTTTGGTCATTATTCTTTCTGTTCAATGTATTATGATAAAGAATACAACACTTTATATTTGGGAAGTTACAGCAGAGGTTTGAATGTTTTAAAGCTCAATAGTTTTCTGGTTTCCAGGAAAAATGATGCCTTTGATAGTAATATTTATTATGCTTCTCTTGCTTTTGACAATAATACAGTAATTACAGAAAAAGGAAATGTTCTTAATCAGAAATCCGAGGCACAGAATTATAACTTTCAAGAAGGGTACAAAGACAAAAGGTCTAGTATGATCTATGATAGTGCAGGGAATATTTTATTTGATAATGATGGAAAATTAGTCAGGAGATATAAAAATACAGGCTACAAAACATCAGAAACTTTCCATTTTAAATATGAGGTAAAAGATGTTTATAAAAGTCAGGATCTTTATATGTTGAGCATGGCAGATAAAAACAACAGTTATCTTGCCATTTTTAAGGATGAAAACTTTAAGAAGATCAAGAAGCTATTCAGGTTTAAAAATAACCTGAGCAATATTATTCATTATGATAAAACCCATTTGTTGGTAGGAAATAAGAATGGTCTTTTCATGATTTCTCTTGAAAACGATAAAATACAAATTATCAAGGGCAGCCAGAATATTCCAATTAAAACGATGACCAAAACATCGGATGGCCGTATCTGGATAACAACGATGTCTAAAGGATTATTTTTACTTAAAGGAAATCAGTTGATCGGGATGCCTATAGATCCTAATAAATTTATGCTGTCGGCCCATTGTATTCTTGAAGATAAAAATGGTGGAATGTGGATTTCTACCAATAATGGAGTGATAAAAGTAATGGAAAATCAGCTTATTCAGTATGCCGAAAACAAAAAAAATAAGGTGTATTATTATCGCTACACGAAGAAAGACGGATTTATTACCAATGAATTCAACGGAAGCTGTGTACCCTGCGGAAATATCCTAAAAAATGGATATTTTGTATTTCCATCTCTTGAAGGAATGGTTTTTTTTAAACCGGAAAATGTAAAAACCTATTACCCTGATCCCAAAACAATATATGTAGAAAGAGCCAAAGTAAATGGTATTGATATTCCTTTTAAAGATACTCTCAAAATATCTAATGAGTTTAAAAATGGAGAAATATTAATAGATTTCCCGTACTATGCCAATCGTGAGAACATTTATATAGAAACCAACCTCAGTAATAATAGCAATGACTGGAATAGGGTAGAGAACAGTAAGTTTGTGATAAATGATCTACAGCCCGGTGAATATGCTCTTAAGGTAAGAGTATTGATTTCTCCGAATGGTAATTTTTTTCATAAAACAATCAGTTTTATTATTGAACCTAAGTTTTACCAAACATTTTTATTTAGAGCTTCAATCATTATTTTATTTGTTTTGTTGATTTTATGGATCATCAATGTAAGAACAAGCCTTTTGAAATCGAAAAACAATGTATTAAAGAAAATTGTATTCGCAAAAGATGATAAGCTGAAAGAAGCATCTATTAATCTTGAAAAAACAAAAGAAATTCTTAAAAACGAAACCGAATATCAGAAGAAAATAATAGAAACTATAAGCCACGATATTGCGACTCCGATAAAGTACCTTTCAAATTTATCCAAGAATCTGTATGAAACGGATGATATAGATTTACAGAGAAAATATTTTGACAGCATTTATAAGTCTTCTGCAGAGCTTTATAAATTTACCTTGGGATTAAGAGAATATTCTAATCTGTACAGAGATGAAATAAAATCTGAAGATGAATACTATGATATTTTTGAATTGTTTGAAAGTAAAGTAAAGCTTTTCCGCGAAATGGCTCTTCTAAATAATACCAAAGTATATAATATTGCTGACCACAGTATAAAAATAAATGTCAACAAAAATGCTGTTTCTGTGATTGTCCACAATCTGCTTGATAACGCAGTAAAGAACACCCAAAACGGTAAGATAATTATTGATGCAGAATATGAAAATGAATCAGTGATCATCAAAATTTCAGATTCTGGACGCGGGATTTCTCAGGAACAGATAGATTATTACAGAAATATCGTCGAAAACCTCTATAATGAAGAAATTTCTTTGAAAAAATACGGTCTCGGCCTACATGTTGTATTGCATTTCGTAAGAAAAATCGGAGGCGGAATTACTTTCCAAAAGAATGACCCAAAAGGGACTCTGGTGGAAGTAACCATTTAAAACTAATACTATGAAAAATATACTCATTGCAGATGACCACTATGTCGTGAGAGCGGGTACAGCACTGCTGTTGGAATCAAAACTTCAATATCCTTGCATGATAGATTTTGCGGAAAATTATGCTGAAACCAGGGATAAAATCTCAAAGAAACAATATGATCTGGTAATCCTGGATATAGACATGCCCGACAGCATTTTTAAAGCCATGGTGAAGGAACTTAAAAAGAATCAGAAAAGTCTGAGGATCATGATGTTTTCTATTTATGATGAAAATGTAGGCATTCAGTATATTGAAGAAGGAGCGGAGGGATACCTCAACAAAGGGGCATCAGAACATGAGATCTTAAAAGCAGTAGTTTCAATATTTGAAGAGGGCTATTATTATCCTTCAAAAATGATGAGTAGGCTATTGTCACATACTAAAGACAGTAATACCGTAGAAAACCTTTCTAAAAGGGAATTTCAGATATTTAAGCTGTTGGCAGAAGGAAATGGAAATATTGAAATATCCAATATTCTGGATTTGAAGATGTCTACCATAAGCACCTACAAAAAGAAAATTTTCGAGAAACTAAAAGTAAAAAATGTCGTAGATCTTGTACGGATTTATGATGAAATGCATTAATAATCAACCAGTGAGTTACTTCACTGGTTTTTTATAGTATCAAATAGAGATATAAATATACTTATTGGGCAATCTTTAAAGAACTGAATTTTTGATGAATCTTTTCATCATAATACTTATAAAATCGTAGTATTTTGAGATTTTAAGCTGATCAGACTCTAATCACTATATTTTTTATTTTTATTTTCTCAAAATCTCATATCATAAAACAAAGTTTCATAAATTTACATTGCATGAGTTTAATGTAACAAAATATGAAAATAGGATATGCAAGGGTTTCGACCAAAGATCAAAATTTAGATTTAGATTTACAAATTGAAGCTCTTGAAAAAGCAGGCTGCGAAAAAATTTACCAGGAGAAAATTTCCGGTACAACAAAAAATCGTCCTGAGCTGGATAAAATGATCGAGCAGTTTAGGGAAGGTGATGAACTTTATGTTTGGCGATTGGATCGATTGGGAAGAAGTTTAAAAAACATCATTGATCTTGTCTTAAGTTTGAGTGACAAAGGAATTATAATAAAAGGTCTTGTAGATGGCGTAGATACTTCAACAATCAATGGTCGTCTATTTTTAAACCTTATGGCTTCTCTGGCTGAATATGAAAGGGAGTTGATAAGAGAAAGAACAAATGCCGGTTTGCAATCTGCGAGGGCAAGAGGAAGAACCGGAGGAAGGCCAAAAGGTTACACTGCGGAAACAATATCCAAACTGTTATTACTACGTTCTATATATAAAGATGTTACTAAACGTCCTGAAGATATTTATAAACCATTTGGATTGACGAGGGCAACATTTTACAGATACGCTAAAATTCTTGACAATCATACGGACGAAGAAATTAAAAAAATGGGAACTAACAAATAATATACTTTCATTAAAATACCATTACAGAAAACACAATTATTACTGTAATGGTATTTTTTATCTACTACACCATTGGTTTTATGCTTAACTTTAACTGGATACTAATTTAGTACATCTAGGTCATCATTTATCTAAACAAGAATGAGAACATTTAGCTTCGCTCATTCTTATTTTAAATATTAATATTTCAAAAATATTTAAGATTTACGCCATTGCTATTTAATTAGAAAATCTTTTTTCTAAATCTTTTTTTGCAATCTCAAAAGGAACATTTAATTTATCATCCACAATTGTACTATCATCCCATTTGAATTTTTTTATAAATTCAGGAGTAAAGTTAAAAAGTAGACAGTGAACAGTTTTTTCATCAATTGTACTTGAATCAAACTTCTTTAGCTCTAATATACATCGAAATATTAAAGCTTGCGTAATTAATATTCGCCAAAGGATGGGGTCTGTTTGTAGGATGAAATAGAAGGAAAATATCAGTAATTAAATTTATATCAGAAAGTTCACTTTTACTTAAATCGGTATCCACTTTCTTTTCAAACTCTTCAAAACTAATAATTCTTTCACTTTCATATTCCTTTATTATTAAAAACTGAATGGCTTTATCTAAAAGTCCCATGGGTGCTCCTTGTCTCCAATAAGTTTTGGAATCATTTTTAAGTAATACTTTCCAATTCTTATCATTGGGAAAATAATTTTCAGAGGTAATTTCTGCAAACTCAAAATCATCAGTGTAAGAAATATATATTTGCTTAGCTAATTTATAGTGAAGATCAATCGACTTATCAATACTTACATCAACAAGAGTTAATTTTCTTTGCATGATTTGATAGATAGCAATTGGAACCAACAGTTGATATATCGTGGATTTTGTATAATAGTTAAATTCAGATAACCAACCTTCTTCTTCTAAATCACCGTTTCTAGATGTCCTTGCTAGACTCTGAATTCTATGAAGTGTGTTATCCGAAGCTTCAATTAATTGAAACAATAAAGGTTCATATTCATGATATAAACGTTTTTTGCTTCATATTCATAATTTCTTCTAGCATCATTATTTGACTTTTTTTTCAGCTAAATCACTTCTTATATTTTCTATTTTTCTTTGTTGAATACTTGTCCAAATTAAGCTAATTATTGATACTACTCCTGCGACATATGCTGCTACAGATTGTGTTTGCTCCCATTGAATTTCTAAAAGTGAAAGTGTCATGATTATTCAGTTTATTATAAGTTATTTTTATTTATAATTTTAAGACATGGTATAAAAAACATGCAAGATCAAGTCTTCAACAAAAGGACTTTGAAAAAATAGAATACTCTAAACTATATCGAGATTTATTAGACTACGTTTTTGAAAATTATCCTCAAAATTTTCATGAGAGATAAAATAATGTACTGAAAAATAGTTATCTGCTAGAATATGGTTTCGAATGATAATCTAAATTAAGAGGCTGTCTCAAAAGTGCTCCCTTCCTCGGAATCCTGTTTGTATATAGGGTATTCTCAGAGCATTAGTTTACCTTTTTAGACAGCCTCTTTTTATTTCAAATACTTCTGTGATTACAATCCAACAATGTTAAAGCATTAGTTTAAAAAAATATATTCTCCAAAGTTTGTATTGTAACAAAAACTATTTACAAATGATTCAATGCCATTAAAAAGAAATTAATTTTGCTGTTTCTTTCTGATGTTTAAGGAAATTTCAAGTCATTAATTACTTAAGCTAATTGCTCTTTTTAATAAAAAAAATGCCAATTGTTGCGACTACTAATCCTTGAAAAGGCCCTAAATAGATACTGGAAGATTGAAGCCATTCAATCAAACCTTTGGAAGAAAACGGCCCAGATAGTAGAACCCCAAGCACTATTAGAAGATAAAAAATTGAAATTCCGAAAGCCAAATTAAAATAAAATTTCTCTATTTCTCTGTCTTTACTTTCAACACTCGAGTCTGTAACAAATACAGCAATGATGAGTGATAGAGTTGGGAGTAAATTTTGGGTAAGCCAGCCCCAAGCTTCAACAGTTTTATCTTCAAATTTTCCTCCAATAGTTTGAAGAAACATGATGATAAATAATATTGCTGCAGCAAAAAACCAAGGTTGAGACAATTTTCTTTTTGCGTTTTCAAATGATATTTTCATGGTGTAAGATTTTTTTTAATACCGGAAATTTTTAAATGGTCTGCTGGAACGGTCTGCTTTAAAAGTTTAGCTTCAGAATGTTCAGGTTTTTTTAATTGGTAAATTAAGACAGTAACCTTATGATTGGAAGTAAAAGGCTTGTCCCCTATTTGTTCTGGTAGATAAGTGCTTCCCTCCCTAATTAATTTTTCTGTGAGTGGTAGATTAATCTCGGTATCTGAGAAGTTTAATGGAGTATTTTTTATAATAAATACAAAAAATCTATAGTAACCAATCTCTGGCGCTAATAGTGCTTTAAAATATTCTGATAATGAGAAATTTTTATTTTTTATTATATCTGCTGAGCACGACACATATTTTCCATCATCATTTATCTGTTCTAGCTGTGTTACTAAAACAAAACCATTATTAGTATCGTAATAACTCGTACGATTGCAATTTTGGTTTCGTAAGGCTCTTAAAAGTCTTTTATTTACATCCTCAAATGTCCTATCATTCTGAAAGATATTTGTTGCTAATACCTCAAAACCTGAAGGATTTGGAGGGCTTTCGGGAAATTTCCTTAAATTATACTCTTCAGCTGGATTTCCTACGTTGGCGTTGGGTTTCGGACAGCCATTATAGTCGGGAGAACCTGGAACGGTAGGGCATGCATCGTCTTTATCAAGTACATTGTCACCGTCTGTATCCGGCCAAGGGCATCCATTGTTTTCAACAGGACCAAAAATTTCTGGACAAGCATCATCTATATCAATTATGCCGTCGTCATCAGTATCCGGCCAAGGGCAACCATTATTTTCAGCGGGACCTGGGCTTTCGGGACATTTATCATCTTTATCGGGGATGCCATCTCCATCTTTGTCTGGGCAACCTCGGAATTCTGGCAACCCGTTTTCTTCTGGGCAAAGATCATCAGAATTAGAAATGCCATCTCTATCATTATCTCTGACGAATATTTCCTTTACCCCACAACCTATCAATAATATAAAGCAGGTAAATATTAATAAGTAAAAGTTTTTCATGTTAAGATTATTAGTTCTGTGGATTAGATTTATATCATTTTTTGTGTATGCTTTTAGATACTAAGTATTTTTACTTTATAAGAATAAATTTATCCTTAAAAACCGCATTACAAGAAAAAATATATTTGATACTATAAGCTTGAGAATCTAAAAATGTAGCGAAATCTACGTTGAGTGTTTCGCCACATCTCAGAGTAAATTAATTATCTGCAACTCTGTATATTTTATTGGTTGCGCTACCTATCTTTCTTGCATTATCTTTAATGCATTCTTCGTATTTCTTCGCCACTTTTTTAAATGCATGAGACTCCAAGTGTAACTCATCAAACCAATCGTCTTTTGAGTCAGCAGTTCCTCGACAGTCTATATGAAAAACATTATCAAAGTATTTGGCTAAAGGAATCAGCATTTCATTGAATTCATAAATCATAAAATATATAATGGCGCGCTGTTCTTCAGGATTTGTAATTCCTTTAAGGTTAAGAGGAGCAAACAGCCAATTGCCGGTATTCTGTATTGAATTGATTGTTCGCTGTAAAGAAATAAACGCCCCATTTCGTTCTTTTGAAGGAATGGCAAAATCATAACCTTGGGTTATCATCAACATATTACGATAAGCGGGTTTCTTATTAATGTTAAAAAACATACTAAAATACTGAAGCATAGCTATATTCAAAAACTGTATAAACTCATCGGAAACAAACTGTGCCCCAAGATTAAATTTTTCACTATCAAAATTCAAGTCGTTTTTCCTTTTTTCAGTAATATTTTTATAGTATTTATCATTTAAGTCTCTTTTTTTTTCCAAAAAAGGAGAAATCACCATATTCCCAAGTCTGCCATCACCTACCAGATCATTTCCACCACCACTTACTAAAAATACATCGGGTGATAATCTCGGAAGTTCTTCAATATATCCGCCCTTATAAAACATATTACTCAGCCAGTCGCCACCTGCAGCCAGATTATATATTGCGTAATGATCATTCTCGCTCAGCCAGTCGATGATATCTTTCACAGGATCTTTTTTAATAAACAGAAAGCTCAATTTTGGCCATAAGAACCAAGAATCTCCCTCAGCCAGAATAATAAAATCGTCTTTTGTTTTTGAAAATCCGTCGCTTATCTTTTCGTCAAACATTCTATTTCTTCTTTCGGTATCTTCTCTGTTGAATTTACCTAGAGTGCCCTCATCTGAATCTGAATTATTAAGAATTTCGTTAAGGTCAAAAATTCTTTTCATAACCGATTCTAATAAATTAGGATTTTGATCTAGAAAAGCCACAAAAAACGAAAATACGTCATTAGGATTTAAAGCAGCACCGCTATAAACATAAGTTCCGTTTTCTTTAGAAATTTTACTCATGATTTCCACTACAAAATCATCATTTTCTTTAATTATTTTTAAGTCGGCTTCAATTTTAGGCTTGTCACTAAAATCAAACAAATAGTAGTTCCATTTAAAGTTTTTTACTTTGTTTAACAAAATTGCCTGAAGTATTTCTGTTGATTCCATAATGTATTTTTTAAAATTAATGGTGAATTAGTTTTTTAATGAGATTTTATTACTTATAATATTTTTTCAGAAATTGATAGGCATTATCGCCCATTATTCTGTCTACGATCTCTTCCGGATCTATCTTATTGATTGATTGCATAATTTGACTACTGCTATCCTGCATATAATTGAAAGCATGCTTCAATAGATAATCTGAAAGCACCGGATAATCTTCTGCGGTCCAAAAACCATTCAGAGGATCAATCATTCCGTCATAGTCGCTTCCAATAGTCTGAATGCCCCATGCGAAATAGCCATTAGAATCTAATAGTTCTGCGATATGCTGAATTTGTCGCCAAATTAAAAATGACGAATGAAATAACACTTTTCTTCTACTGAGACCGTGAGATTTTTTCAGTTCATAATCTCCGGCTGCAACAATTCGTCTTTCATCGAGTTGAATTCCAAACAGTCCATCAGTTTCTGCAACTTTCAGTATTTCATCATCATAAAAGTTGATATCATCCTGCAGAAACAAATGCTTATTTTTTTCGCTGCCTATCACAGCACCATGACTAATGATAATAGGAATCTTCTCATTTTTGTATTTTGTATCCAATAAGTTGAAATATTCCAAACGTGATTTACGGCTCATGTGTTTGATATCAATTAAAATTCTGTTGTTATCAGAATCATCTAACAATTTGTCTAAAACCTCCAATCTCAGTTTTGTAAACCCTTGGTTCATTCCATAACTTTGATCAGCTACCTTTTTCACTATTCCTGTGAGACTTTGAGCATGTCCGCATAATTCATTATAAAAATGGTGAGCAAATGTGATAAAAAACGGACGATGTTGCCAGTTTTTAACTTTGTCAACATTTCCTAACACATATTGATGGTCTGCAGGTTTATTTTGAGGATTGATGCCTGTGCCAAAAACATGGGCACCCTCAATCGTCATGATTACCGCAATTGAATTTGCCTTTAAATTGTCTGAGGTATCCTGATTCAGTATCAAATCTAAATCAGTAGAATCTTTGGCTATAGAATAACGGTATTGTGCGTTGTCTGCAAGTTTAATGATTTTGTTATCCAGCTGTTTTATAAAATCATATTCACCTTCTAAATCAGGAAAATAATCAGTTATTGATTGAATGTAATCGATTCTTTCTTTACCTAAAGAAGTAACAAAGTTTAACATCAAATCCTTTATTAATTCTGAATCTAATTTATTATCAAAAAAACCTCTCTCAATAGGATATAAGGATGCAAAAACGACTCCTGTGTTCCCAAAACCCATCGCCGAGAGATTACTTTGCCTGTACTTTACAATACCACCAATTAAATTAATTAGCTTTTCTAAAATATTTTGTGGATCATAACACCAGATTGATTTTTTGGAACGAGGGTTAATATCATTAATTTTATCCGGGAAACTTTTTCCATACGATTTGAATGATGGGTGACAATGAATGTCGGCAAAACGTCTCATAATTACAGTTTTTATATTAATAAATCATCAGAAATAACATATTCAATAATACTTCAGGACGAATTCCTAATTAGGATATCCAAGAACGATGGCATTAACACTTACTACAATCAAAATATCCAATCGACATCTTTATTTCGATTGGTTGCCCTTCACCGCACTTGATTTATAATCAAAATGGGAGATTTCAATATTTTGGTAAAAAGTTCTATATAATAATACAGCAGAATGCTAAGTAACTGTAAAGTACTTATGGATATAAATTTTCATAGTTATTCGTTTTTTCGTGATATAAATTTAAAAAAAATAATTAATATGTAATAATTAAAAAGCATATTAATTTATTGAAAACATCTTAAAAGTAGGGTAATATTGTTAATATTAAGATAATTTAACTTTGAATACTATCAATAATAGAATCAACATGAATTTGTAATTTAAGTGAGAGTAATTCAATAGAATCATAAAAAGTTTATAAATCCAACAATTAATTCAAAAGAAAAAAGTTCGATATAAACTAATAATCATTCATCAAAATAAAATTTTATATTAGTAGTATAAATGGCTTTGCAAATATCATATAGTTTGGATTGATTCAATGCGTAAAGCAAAATGTTATGTATAATTAATGAACTAAATATGGAAACTAAACTTTTAATTGGAGATAGATTTGAAGGAGTTTTGTTGGAAACTATTAAAGGGCAAAGTTCCACAAGACCTCGTGTTAGACCTTTGGAATATTTCGATAAAGATATTAGAGTTGAGTTTCCAAGACATTTAAGGGAGGACAATCCAATTGGCACAAGATTTAGAGCGGATGTGAAAGTATCTCAAAAGACCAAAAATGGACAACCTTTTGGAAATCCTTACCTTGTCGCAACCGATAGAAGTATTATTAAAATCGACGATTTTGTTCCCAAAAAAATCATTCAAGCAATTAAGTTGAATACAGCTAGCGATAGAACTTACGCTTACATTGAAAAAGAATTTAAAGAAGAACCGAATTTGATAAAGTTTGAGGACTTTAGAGAAAGAGCTTACAAAAATGCTATTGAAATTCCAGAAAAAACAGCAGAAAGTCTAACTTCTAATATTAAACGGTCGGATTTGATTAAAACTTATGCTCTATCTAGAGCTAGGGGTAAGTGCGAAGGCTGCGAAAGTGAAGCACCTTTTCTAAAAAGAAATGGACAACCCTATCTTGAAGTACATCATATAATTGAATTAAAAAAAGGTGGGAGTGATTCACCATTAAATGTGATTGCAACCTGTCCAAACTGTCATGCTAGAGTGACACATGGGCTTGATGGTATAGAATTTAATGAAATATTAAAAGCAAAAATACAAAAAATTGAAAATCAATTAAATCAATAACTTTACATAACAAAGGTTTGCAATAGTGGAGCGAAACTGTAAAGTTCAGCACTTGTTCCTCAGTTCAACTAGTGCATAATTAAAATACGTCGATTTTCTATATACTAATAATCTCAAAAAACGATTGAATTAATCAGTCCATATAAATGTAATGCTATTTACTGCATTCTTATAAATTTAAATATTGTATCAAATCTTCACAAACAACAATGGAGCAAATATTAGACATTCAAACATCAACTCAAAAAATTTACAAAGACAAAGCAATTTGGGTCGGGACATTTCTTGGGGGACCATTAGCTGCTGGTTATTTAATTGCTGAAAATTTCAAAGCATTTAATGATCCTACCAAAGTAAAAAAGACATGGATTTATGCAATTTTTGCCACAATTGTTGTATTTGGTGGTGTTTTTCTGATCCCAGACAATGTTAAAATCCCTAATCAAATCATTCCATTAATTTATACTGGAATTGCTTATTATCTGGTTCAACATTTTCAAGGGCAAAACATTTCGAAACATATAAGTTCAGGTGGGCAATTACATAGTTGGTGGCGGACAATTACAGTAGGTATTATTGGACTCTCAATTACTATAATACCAATTTTTGGTTTTGCGTTATTGGCAGATTCTACAACAAATGCTGATGTTGACATAAAAAAATATGGTATAATGAAGCACGAAATTGCATTTGACAAAAATAATATTTCAGAATCCGAAGTAAATAAAATTGCTGACGGCCTTACAAGGACAACATTCTTTGACGAAGCTGTTACAAAATATGTATATACAAAAAAAGTAAATGATGATTTTGAAATATCAATCTCTTGCGACAAATCGGTAACTAGCAATGCTGAGGCATTACAACCTTTAGTTCAGTTAAGGACTGAATTACAGGGTCTGTTTCCTAACAACAAAATAGTTTTTAATCTCGTGGTTGATAACCTTGATAATGTTATAAAGCGCATAGAATGAAAAGAATAGCAGCTTAATAGCAAATTTGCACTAGGCTAGATTAGGTACTTCGCAGACTGATTGGGATGGAACTTAGTATTCTGATAAAATAAAAATCTCACAAAACGATAGAGATTGTAAAGTTCATTATAGCCTATAATAATTTTGATTTTACAAAACTATTGTTAGAATCTAAGAGTATGGGAAATGGTAAGCATAAAATGAAGGGTATATAAATAGTTGCAAGTTCAGCAAGAATTCCTGCGTTAAACTGTATAATCCTGAAAAATTGACCATCCCATTCTGGCAAATTGATTAATTTGTAAATATTATGAAAACTCAAAACTTTCCTTTTTGATAATCATAAAAGAGACTGCCTAACTTTTGAGACAGTCTCTTGATTATTATAAAAGTTAAAGAAAGTTTATTAAATAGTAAACTATTGTTTTATTACTTTTTTTATTAGAATTTCTTTTCTATTTCCAATGTAAATTTTCAACAAATAAACTCCTTCTAATAATTCTTTTACATCTATACTTTTCTGTGGTTTATCAAAGGTCTTAACCAAGCCGCCAGATATACTATAAATTTCTATTTTTTCTATAGTCTTTGATGTTGAAAGGTATAATTTATCTAAAACAGGATTTGGATAAATAGTTACATCTCTATTTTCTTTGTTTAAATTATCAGTATTTAAAAAACTGGAGTTTTCAGAAAGTTGAAAATCACTAAAAGAATTGGCATTTACTATTTGTAAACTACTGGCTGTTTTATTTCCTATGGTAGGATAGCTCCAAACTGGAGCATTAAATTTACCACATATCAAATTATTCCAATTAGTAGAAGGATCCAAATCACTTGATAAGAAACTAAAAGTAGCATCATAATTTGTAAAAACAATTCCAAGATTATTTAATGTCCAATATCTATTTACTGACTTACCCGTATTCAAATTTGAATTTGAAATGGAAGGATGATCCACATCAACTGTATTTACGGTTAATGAACCAGATGTTACAACAGAGTTGAATGCCAAATTTACAGGGGCATAATTTGTAATTACAGCGTCTCCTATTTCAAAATTAGCCTTTACATGTGAACCAATAGGTATGGTCTTTTGAAGTTTACCAAAAATGTGTCCTGATGTGCGAGAAATACTACCATTTGCTCCTATTATAATTGTATTGTTTCCAGTGGTGATAACTCCAGATGCTAGGGTGAGTTCACCATTGATAGTTGCATTTACAGTTCCACTTAAATTGATTCCATTATTGTTTTTAAGAATTAAATTATTAAAAACACTGGTAGCATTACCTGCTAGGTTTTGAGCTGAAACTCCATCAAACGTAACCGCTCCTCCGCCAGCAATAAAATTTGCGTTGTTTGTCCAATTCCCACCAACATTCATATTGAATCCATTAGCGTCAAGACTTCCCCCATTAATATATACATTATTAACCGTAAAGTTATCATCAACAATTTGTGCTGTTGGATTATTATTGCTGTTAACAACCAAATTATATATTGGAGCCAAGCTGCTAATCCTAATAATTTGGTTAACCGGAGTAGTATCGTCTCCTATTTGAACTGTTCCTCCTGATACATTTCTTGTATTAGAGGATATTTTCATATCATAATTAGAATGGGAAGATCTTTTTGCGATTGTAATAAGGCCTCCGCTCATTGTAAAAGAAGTATTTGTATTCAGGTCAAAAGCAGCAGACCCTTGTGCTTTTAAATTTAATGTTCCTCCGCTTTGTGAGTATATTCCGGAAGAGGTTGGGCTATTAGGTAAAAACCTTCCCGTCATATTTAATGTTCCATTTTCTATGATTAGCCTTCCATTATTGAGATAGGTAATATTAGCATTTGCGTTGGTTCCCATATTTATAATACCTGCAGATATTCTAAGCAGACCTGCATTTAAGAACCAGTTAATGTTATCATAATTAATAATCCCTCCATTATTCCAAAGCCCTTTTAAACCGGATAAATTAGCTCCTGCAGCCGACGTAAAAGGCTTAATCGTAGATGCACTTGATAACTTAAATGTTCCGCTGGTAATATTGAGCGGATTGCTAGCGGCCTTAAGCTCAATCAGAGAAGTCGCTTCTAAAACTTTGTCTACACTTCCTTTTGTAAGCTTTAAGATGTAAAAATCGGTTTTTGAATTTCCTGATATTTCCTGATAAAAATTGGTATTTGCAAAATCTACAATTCCTATACCGCTATTAAATTGTCCATTATTGATCCAATCTCCTCCAACAGATAATGTAAAAGCCGAGTTATTATCCATACTAAGGCTTGCTCCTATATCAATCGTTATATTAAGACAAACAGCTCCAGCATTAGCAATAAGGGGTTGATTAGTAGGAGATGCAGGAATAACAACAGAATTATTCTCTGTCGGTACACTACCCAAATCCCAATTACCCGCATCAAACCAATCTGTAGAAACGTTCCCTGTCCAGTTGATTCCAATACAATTAAAATCACCAATTTCTTTCGTAATAGTTAAGCTCTTTTGCCCTTCCAGGGTTCCAGTAAGAGGACTAACAGTATAATATTCTTTAGCAGTTGTACTTTGTCCGGTTAACACGGCAGAGCTTCCATTAAAAGTAATATTAGAAGTAACTTCCTCCATGTATTTTGCTCCTAAACGGTATATCTTATAAGAAGTAACATCATTAAGCGGACTCCATTTAAGCGTCACCACATCGTTGCAAGCTTTAGTAATTTTCAAATTTTCAACTAATTGTCCAATATAATTGGTGCCGCTTTTAGAAATTAAATTTCCTTTTTTTATCCTAAATTTAATGGTATGAACCCCACTTACAAGTGGTGCTGTCCATGTATAATTGCGACTCGATGCATCATATCCTGTAGCAATCGTAACCCAAGCACTATTATCTAATTGGTATTCTAAGGTGAAAGTCTCAGCGTTTCCAGCACTATCCCATTTCAATTGATATTGCTCTTTACTATTCATACGATCCCCTTGTAAAGGGTACATCAATTTTACCTCATTTTTCAAAAACTCATAGGCAATAAAATAGGACTGGGGGCCAGATGGAACATTAAATCCCGAAACTTCTAGAGTCCAATTTCCAGAGGCGGGATTGTCTACAGTAACCTGTTCCATAGTATTGATATGATCTACACCTCGTACTGCAACAGCATTAAGCTTACCATCACTTGACGGCAGGCTTGCATCTAGTACCCAGGGATTGTAAGAATTATTATTAGGATCTTTTAAAACAATATTTAAATCATTTACAATAGCAGGGTTTGCGTTAATTGCAGCAGCAACATCCGGCCATACAATCATTGCCTTCACTTGGGTTGTATTAGGTGGAACAACGATAACATGCTGATTAGTCTGTTGATTCGAAATGCTAGAAGATAGGTATTGGTTATTGGTCATTGCATCATATGCCCTGCGTGCATTAATACGCCCAAAGCCCGTTTTAAAATCTGGTCCTTGATTTTCAATATCATCAGCCGTATTAAAAACAATAGCTCTAAGTAAAGAGGAAGCTGGAACAGCAGCTGAATGCTGATCTTTGTATACCTGAGCAAGCATCCCAAAAATACCTGTAGCTTTAGGGGCGGCTAGTGATGTCCCTTCGCTACCTTCTACAACTATTTGAGGAGCAATACGTCCATCATACATAGGTCCATTACTACTGCCTGTACTTTTAGCATCATTAACCAATAGTGAACCTACAGTCACCATATTTTTGTTCATCTTAGATGGTCCGGTAATATTGGCCCAGCTATTTATATTATAAGGAGCATATCCGGTTGATGTTCCGCTATTTCCTGCCGAGTACAAAACTAAGTGTTGAGGATAATTTGCCAGTAATAAATCATGATTACGAGCACGTGAATTATAGCCTCCGCTAACACTCCAGCCAAAAGAATGATTAGTATATAAGACTTGATGAGAATTAAATAAGCTTCCATAATTTTCATTACTACCAGTACTTACAATATTCGCTCCCCAAGCCTGGTTACGGTTAGAAGCATCCCAATTCCCAGCACCAGCCATTGATCTGAATACAATGGTTTTATGATGTGTAGGTTCTCCACTGTTTTCCTCAAGCACTATTCTGCCTTTAGCGTCTACTTCATCAATTAAAGTACCTCCTTCTCCTACAGCTAAGGTTACCCCAGATCCATTATAATTGAGCCCATTATATCCTGTATTTAAATAATTGGATCTAGCCGTGGTATTTCGGTAATCTTCTCCCTCCAAAACCGGATCAGTGGTTACAGCATTGATAAATTGTACAAATGGTAGAGCTACAAGTTCATTCAATCGATTGGGTTTAATACTTATATTGATTTGATTTACAGATTCATTTAAAGAGATAACCTTTATTCCTTTTTCTTTTAATTTCAAAGAAATATCTTTACCATCAATCCCTTGATAATAGCTGATAATAAGTTCGGCGCTGGCTTCTTTAATAGCATGTGTTGGAATTCCTTTAGAAAAAACAGATTCTTCCAATTTAAACCTATTATCTACATTAATCACTGATCTAATACTTGATTCAATTTGCTTTAAATCAAAAGTAGTATCAATTGCAGCAAAATAGGCATTACCTGGTAAGTAATCCATAAGCTTCAATCCTTGTTTTTCCCACTGTTTTCTAATTGTTTCGGTAGGAATACTATAAAATTGTAGTATTTTATAATATCTATTGTCAAAAGTATCTGCATTTACTATTTCCAATTCTTTTTTGGAGGAAATCTCTGGCGTAAACGCTCCTGTAGTAATACCTATTTGATAGTTAGTATTTTTTACCTGAGCATCTAAAGTCAAGAAAAAAAATAAAAGAAATAAGCAAAATAGGTTTTTAAAATTTCGAGGTCTCATCATATGTTTTATTTTTGTTTTTTGTGATAAAGTACTTTACATTCAGTTGTTTAGATTGATCAAAATAGTCTTTTTTGAAAATTATCTTTCTTGAAAATTTTTTATAAAAGAGATACCATTTTCTAAGCCTTCTGAATAAAAATACTAAAAAAAATATATACAACTGTTTTATTTTATTCTTCAATTACCTTTGTGAAAAACAGTGAAATTTTATCCTTAACGTGCTTTAAAGTCCATATCAAGCTGCCACATGATATAGGGATTTTATAGAAATCGACTAATTTTGATCAATGCAAACCGAAAATGGATGGTTAGTTTGAACTTAAAATTACATGAGTAATTTTAGGTTTCTTACAATAATACTCTTTGCATATCCAGATCCGGCTTTTCAATTTCCCAACAACAAAAAAGCTCCGGAAAATAATTCCGAAGCCTTTTTGCAATCAACTAAATAATATAATCTACTTTACAATAAGTCTTTTCACTTGACCTTCCGAAGTTTTTACCAAGTAAACTCCTGTAGAAAGTTTGGAAGTATCTATTGTTAAAGCATTTTTTTCTTTTCCGAGTAATTTTCCGGACATATCATACAGTTCATATCCTTGCGCTCTGTTGAAGTACAGTGTATTTCCTTTTGCAACAGGATTCGGGAATATATTGAAGGTAGAATTTTCAGATTTTATTTCATCTGTTCCCAACGTTGGAGAATTAGCCACTTCATACATTGATAAAGTTCCACTGATCTCATTGGCAATAATCACGTAGCCTTTTCCTGTGGTTGTGTTCTGAGGAGCGATGTAAGCGATTCCTTCCGGTCCGTTATCACCTCCGTAAGCAGAGGTAGATCGTGAATGTTTATAATCTGTAAACGTTGGGTTATTAGGATCTGTAATATTGTAAACCATAACACCTCCTGTTCTCTCCAACGTTATGAAAGCATAGGTTTGTCCGTTGATCGTTCCTAACGCTACACCTTCTGGCTCAGGACCTTTGGCGCGGCTTCTGCTCTTAACTACGTTTGATTCGTTATCAGCATTAAAGATCAAAGGATGATTGGCAGCAATATATCTTTCAAATTTATCGCCACTGTCATAAACAATCTGCTTTGTATCTGCATTGAAAATAGAGAAAGAACGTGCTCCCAATGCTGAAATCTCTTCAAAGTCTGCATCTCCGTCTGTATTTCCTGTTGCATTGGTTACTCTGAATCTTCCTAAATTATGAGAAGCTTTTAAAATGGAAGCGTTCGGAAAAATAGCAGGATCTAGTGTATAGGTATTGGCGCCAACGGTTGTTCTTTCACTGAACCCAGATAAGTCCTTTTCATCTCCCTCATTAGCCGTTACGATATAATTGGTATTTCCGATTTTAAAGTTTTGTACAGCATCAGGCGTATAATAGGTTTTTACGGGCCAGTTAGCAATTAAAATTTCACCATTATTATCAGAAGCATCAAAACCATTTCCGGGTAGGCTCATATCTTTTTTGCCTAATCCCCAAATGCTTGTTATGGTTTTTGTAGCTAAATTAACCTCCGCAATTCCATTGTTTTCCTGAAGTGTAACCCAAGCTTTTTGACTGTCAGCACTTACCGTAACGTATTCTGGTTCCAGATCTTGAGAAAGCGTATTATTCGTTCTTACTTTTCTTAATCCTGTTGCCGCTAAAGCCGCTACTTGAGAATCAAAGGCATTGAAATTTAGGGTTGTAACATTACTTTGGGTAAGGTTTCCTATTCCGCCAGAAATATCAATAATACTAATGGTTCCTTCCGGATCTATGGTGTAAGCATCATTAGGTTCACCTTCGTTAGCAGTAATAACTTTAGTTCCGTCCGGAGTGAAAGTAATCATATCCGGTAATGCACCAACGGTAACCTGCTTCATAAAGTTTCCATTAATATCAAAGAAAACTACGGAGCCGTTAAGTTGAGGATTAGCGTTAGGGGAAGAAACAGCAATGATTCCGTTTTTCACGGCAATACTTGTAATTCCTCCATAAGAAGCCATGTTCACTGTTTTAGTAACAACTGGAGTTGTTGGATTACTGAAATCAATAATATCAAAAACATCGGTTAATGAGCTGATCGTGAATAATTTTTGTGTTGTAGGATCATGAACTACAATTTCTGTAGAACTTGTACTGTTTCCCGAAGGATCAAAACTTCCGATATAGTTTAATTGAATCTGATGAGAAGGAACAGGAGCAGGTTTATCATTATCAATGATGTAAACAGTTGAAGAATTGTCACCTGAAATGGTGGCACCCACCGGATTTTCAAGACTTACGACAAAATACTCAGCGCTTTGCTCTTCCAACGTATCATCAATAATAGGAATGTTGACGGTATAGCTCGTTGTGGATGGAGTAATATTGATGGTTTGATTGGTTAACGTAAAATCATTGCTGTCTGCCGTACTGAAAGGCGCAGGCTTTACAACCAAGTTAACCGTTGAATTAGACGGATTGCTTACATTAATTTTAAATGCTAAGCTTCCTGCATTTTCATTGACTTTAATAAAGTTTTTATCTAAAGAAATTGAAGTTGATGCCGTGGTAAAAGTCGTAGCTGTAACAGTGGTAACTGCATTATCGCTGGTATCTTCTACCATATTGGGTTTTAAAGCCAAATAGTAAACTTGGTTGGGAACTAAACCAGCAGTTGGGATTACTGTGATTATGTTGTTGCTGAATGTTGTTGTAAAGGGAACTTGTGTGCCTGTAGCATTTCCAAGACGGAAATCTACAAGAGTTTGTGCATTAGAATCGTTGATCGCGGAATTGTCTATTAATCTTACATTTTCATTAAACGAAATGGTAGGATTTACAGTCGTGGAAGCATTATTTGTGTTGTTTGTTGGAAGATAAGCTACTGTGGGAGGAGTAGTGTCTGCGCCGCCTGTTGCAGCTGCATCTAAGGTGAAGTTATCAAAACGGTTGTTTCCAACGCTTCCTCCTGTACCTGCTGAAAATTCTACTTTTAATTTAAAATTCGGATTGTTTGCAACGCCTGAAATTGCAGAAAAATCGAAAGTAATTAATTGTGGATTGGCATCCTGTGGAGAAACGGTCTGATAAGGTTGAAAGGTTGTTCCGTTGGTTGAATAAGACCATGTTTGCGTTCCTGCTCCCGAACCGGATCTTCTGGTTGTGAATTTCACCACCACATTATTGTATCCTGTAGTTGGGAGATTGAATTGTAAGTTACCGTTAATTGGGAAATTGTATCTTAAATGAGTTCCTGAAACATCGCCATTTCTGGCATTCAGATTATCCGTATTGAAGTTTTGCCCGGTTCCTCCAGCGAAATCTACTTCTGTTGTTCCACTTGTTACTGCGGTAAGAGAACCGTTTAGTAATGTAGAAGTCGGAGTAGTGATTGTAGCTGCTGAAGCATTGTTGTTGAAATTCCAGTAATGAATAAGTGTCTGCCCAAAAAGCCCGCCCTGAAGAAAGAATGCGGCAATTACAGACCCTTTTAATAGGTAGTTGTTGACCATTTTTGCTTAATTAGATTTATACAAAAATGAACTTTATAGTCTGTAAAGGTTTTAATAGAATCTTAAGAAATGATTAACATTGCGTAATGAAACAATATAAAATAAAGTGCAACTGTTTTATTTGTTTTGTAAATCATAAATCCAAGAGAGGAAAAATTCAAAAGATGCAAAGTTTTGAGAAAATAATACGTTGCTTTTGCTATTCCGAAGAAATCTCAACAATTATATTTTAAAGCTAAGTTTAGATTTCTCCGGAATGAAAAACAATATTTTTATCTTTTATTTTTAATAATGATTAGCCATAATAACTAAGCTTGTTGAAGCTCTGCCATAACAGTCTGTAGGGTATTGATGCCCCAATGTTCAATATATTTGCCATTTTGAAGTCTTACAATATCAATGACATCAATTTTAATTTTTTTGTTGGTGGGCTGTATTCCCATCAATACGCCGGTATGGGTTCCAATAATTGCTTTTCTTGTTGTTACTTTATCGTTTTCTGCAATTTGATCGTAAATTTCCACTGTTAAATCTGCGAAAGCTGGCTTTAGAATGTTATTAAAAGTATTCCACATTCCGTCGGGACCATTAGCGTGAGCAGGTGCCGTTCGATTAATGAAATCTTTGTCCATTAGGGAATTAAACGTGTCTAAATCACATTCCTGAATTACTTTTTTGTTGAATAATTTTACAATTTCTTTGTTGTTTTCTAAAGTATCCATTATGATATGTTTTTTGTGTTATAAAATATTTGAATTCATGCTAAATTAGACAAATGATGAAGAAAGGTTTCAAAATTCATTTTTATTCATTAGAAAAATAAGTTTTGCTCTATTTTATGAAACTTTTAAATTGAACAGAGCTTACATTATAATACTTATTATTTACTTTTTCCACCATTCTGTAAAGTGTTGAAGGGTATCATTTGGATATACCACTTCGCCAATTTTTGGAGTTAAAACGGGAATTCCTTCTTTTTTTGCAAGCGTTGTTAATTCATTTAAAGGCGTATTCCAATCGTGTTTTGCCAGATTGAATTTTGAATTATGATATGGCAAGATTCTTTTGGCGTGTAGATCTTTAGAAGCCTGAATAATTTCGTTAGGTAAATTATGTACAAAATGCCAAGCTTTGTCGTATTGACCGTCTTCCATAATGGCTAAATCAATCTTTTTATATTTATTTCCGATTTGTTCAAAATGTTTGTCAAAACCTCCGTCGCCGCTTACAAAATAGTTTTTATCTTTAGATTGAATGACATAAGATGCCCACAACGTTTGGTTTTGGGTTAAGCCTCTTCCTGATTGATGTCTTGAAGGTTCTGCATTGAAAATCAGTTCACCATTAGGATCCTGATATTTTTCAAACCAATCCAACTCAATAATTTTATCTTTCGGATAGCCCCAATATTCAAAATCTTCACCAACGCCCAATCCGCAGATTACTTTTTTAACTTTAGGTTGTAAAGCTTTAATTGTTTTATAGTCCAGATGATCATAATGATCATGGGAGATGATGATATAATCTATCTCAGGAAGATCATTCACAGAGTATAGTGTTGTTCCTTTAAAAGCTGGAACAGACGACGGAATTGGTGAAGCATTATCACTGAAAATAGGATCTGTTAAAATATTTTTTCCATTAAGATGAAGCAGGGTAGAAGAATGTCCAAACCAAACGATATAATCCTGATCATTAGGTAAATTCTTCAAATCTGTTTTTACGGTTGGAATAAGATGATGAGGTACTGCATTTGGATTTTTATTGAATAAAGCCTCGTATATTTCGCCCCAGAAACTATGGCCATCTGTAATGGTTGGAGTATCAGAAAAATTATGAAATTCTCCGTTTTTGAAATGCGGTGACTTTTTTATTCTTTCTAAACGTTCTCCAGTCGGTAGTTTACCAAATTGTGGCTGTATATACATGAATCCTGAAATTGATGTCAAAATAAACAAGACAAAAATCACAATAAAGATTCTTTTCAGCATCTGCTTCATTTTGCTAAATTTTTAATATCCTGAATTTCTAAAACTGATGTTGAATATCCTTTTTGTACCGCATTAATCATTGCTTTTCCTACTTCATGTAACGTTAGAGATTTTGAAGGCAATACAATGGGGAAGAGCCATATTAAAGGTTTAAAGAACCATTTTACATGTACTTGTCCATCCACAGGTTTCATAAATCCGGGACGGAAGTTGTATGCATCTTTAAAGCCGAGCTTTTTCAAATCATTTTCTGTTTTTCCTTTTACTCTTGCCCACATAACCTTTCCGCTTTCTGTTTTATCGGTACTGGCTCCGGAAACATAATTGAAAACCATCTCTGGATTTAAGTTTAAAAGCACTTTTGCAAAATGTAAAGTTGTGTCATAAGTGATTTTTGTATAGTCTTCTTCACTCATTCCCACACTGCTGATTCCGGCGCAGAAAAAACAGGCATCATACCCTTTTAAATTTTCGTCATTTAAATCGATTGTTAAAAAGTCTGAAACAAGATATTCTTTTAGCTTGGCGTGTTTTTTTCCTGATGGTTTTCTGCTTACACTTAATACTTCGGAAATATTTGGATTTTCGAGGCATTCCAGTAAAACACCTTCGCCTACCATTCCTGTAGCGCCTGTAAGTATTATTTTAATAGGTTGTGAATTCATTATTGAAAGGGATTATATAGATTGAGGGTCAATGATCTTTCTTAAAGTTAAGATTTTATGTGATATGAATTTAAATAATAGGGTGTTAAATATTCTGAAAATGCGATCTACTTTTTACAGCTTATGCTGCACATAGTTGAAGTTTTCTACTGCTGTTCACCAGTTTTCTGTCCTGGGTAAGATTAATTTCTACAAAAGAAAGATTTACAATATGTTGAATTCCACCGTTTTTATGCATATCCAGAACTTTATCTTTTTTACTAGACGTTCTGATGATGGTTTTTACTTTATAGAATGGTTGTAAAAGTTGAAGAATATAGTGCGAACCAAAAAATTAGGTTCCGACTTTTACGAGTATTGTTGTATTTTGATGTTACATTTTACTGATTTTATACTGCAAATTTCAGTATAAAATCAGTACGTATGTTTTGCTGAGAAGTTCAGATGTATTAGTCTTTTTTGTCGTGTAACTGACTGTATATATTGTGAATGAGTCCGTCTGCGACAGATATTTTAGGAACAAATATTCTATTGATATCTGCCCAAGTCATCACATGATTAAAGATTTTTAAAGCATGCACTAAAACATCTGCTCTGTCTTCTCTTAAATTATGTTTTGTCATTCTTTCATCTACTGTAAGATCATGGAATTCTTTATGCATTTTTTTCAAATGAGAAAGAGTCATGGCTTTTCCGTCTTTCGTTTTGCTCATAGAGAATACCTTGTTGATGTTTCCTCCGGAACCAATGGCGACAATAGGCTTTTTACTGGAAATATTGTTACTGATTTCTTCTTTCATTTCTTTCCAGTTGTCAACAGTAACCAAATTATTCAATAAACGGATGGTCCCGATATTGAATGATTTTTCATAAATCATTTTTCCATTCTCATAGAATGTAAGCTCGGTAGAACCACCGCCAACGTCAATGTATAAATACGCAAATTCTTTGTCTAAACCTTCTGCAACATGGTTTTCATAGATTAGGGTAGCTTCTTCATCTCCTGAAATAATTTCAATATTGATTCCGGAAGCATCTCTTACCTGTTTGATGATCTCTTGTCCGTTGGCTGCATCACGCATGGCGCTTGTGGCGCAAGCTCTGTAATGCTCAACCTTGTAAATTTTCATTAAATCACTGAAAATTTTCATGGAATCAATCACCATTTTTTCTCTTTCCTCACCGATTTTTCCTAATGTAAAAACGTCCATTCCTAATCTTAGAGGAATTCTCAAAAGATTAAGCTTAATAAATTCAGGTTTTTTATTATTTATTTTTACTTCATTAATCAAAAGTCGGGCTGCATTACTTCCTATGTCTATAGCTGCGATCTTCATTTTGTGCTTGTTTTAGCTTTTAAATATTTGTAAGTTTCTATCTGTGAGCGACAATCTTCTTTATCATTGCTGATATATTCGTTGCTCAATTTTTTGTCTAAAATACGAGCTTTTACGTTATCTCTCAACTGTATGTCTAGAATATCTTTCAATTCTTTCTTTAAATTTTTGTCAGTGATTTTTGCTGAAGCTTCAATTCTATAGTCCAGGTTTCTGGTCATCCAGTCGGCGGAAGAAATATACATATCTTCTGCACCTCTATTATAAAAATACATTACTCTGGCATGTTCCAGATATTCATCAACAATACTGATTGCTTTTATCTTTTCCTGAAACTCTTTCTGATTAACAGGGCAATAAATACCTCTTACAATCATTTTGATAACGACTCCGGCTTGTGCAGCATCATATAGTTTTAGAATCAAAGCACGGTCACTCACCGAGTTGGCTTTAATAATGATTGCTGTTTTTCTTCCTGCTTTTGCTTCTTCAATTTCTTTATCAATATGGTGAACTATTTTTTCACGCATAAACTGTGGACAAACAAGTAAATTTTTACAGGTTTTTAAAATAGGCAAATAATCTTCTTTAGGTTTTTTAAGAACATTAAAAACTTTATTAATATCAGCCATGATATGACGGTCCGCAGTCATTAATAAATGGTCACCATAAATTCTGGCTGTTTTTTCGTTAAAGTTTCCGGTGCTTACAAAGCCATATTGAAGGGTTTTATTCTGAGCTCTTTTCTTAATGATACAAAGCTTGGCATGTACTTTTTTATCAGGAATCCCAACTAAGACAGTGATGCCTTCTGGTTCCAGCATTTCTTTCCATTTCAAATTAGATTCTTCATCGAATCTTGCCTGAAGCTCAAGCATTACGGTAACATCTTTACCATTTCTTGCAGCATAAATCAAAGCATTAATAATCTTTGAACTGCTTGCCAAGCGATATGCTGTAATTTGAATTGATTTTACATCAGGATCCATTGCTGCCTCACGCAGAAGATCAATAACCGGATTGTATTTATGATAAGGGAAAGTAAGCAGGATATCCTTTGCCAGAATAACATCTGTTACTCTTTCGCCATGTTCAAAAGCGGGATGTGAAAAAGAGGTTCTTTCCACAGGCTTTTCATACGATTCAAAAACATCAGGAAAATCCATAAAATGTTTAAAATTATGAATTTTACCTCCCGGGATGATGCTGTCTTTCTTGGTTAAATTCAATTTACGGATCAGCAGTTCCAGCAAAGCTTTATCAATATCTTTATCAAAAACAAATCTTGTAGGTTTTCCTTTTCTTCTGTTCTTAATTCCTTTTTCTATTTTTTCGGCGAAATTGGTTTTGATATCATTATCCAAATCCATTTCGGCATCTTTTGTTACTTTGAAAGCATTGGCAGCAAATTCGTCATATCCGAAATAAGAGAAAATATGCGGTAAGTTGAAAGTGATCACATCTTCTAGTAGCATCACATTTTTTTCCTCCGGATTTTCTGTTGGGAGCAAGACGAATCTTCCTACAAAACGAGAAGGAATTTCAATAATGGCATAATTGCTTGAATATTGCCAGTCTTTTTTCCTCATCGCAACGCCCAAATAAAGACTCTTATCCCTCATATAAGGCATAGGCGTATTTTCGTGAAGAAGAATAGGAATCACATTGGCTTCTACCACTTCATCAAAATAAGTTCTCACAAACTCTTTTTGCTTAGCCGTTAAGTTCTTTGAGTTTTTAATGAAAACCTTTTGATCTGCCATTTCAGACAAGATTTTTTTCCAGGTTTTATCAAAATTCTGTTGATGCTTAATAACAATCTCGTTAATATTTTGTAGAATCTTTGAGGGAGGTTGATAAAAAGATTCAGCAATTAATTTTTCTTTAAAATCCATTGCACGTTTTAATCCGGCTACTCGTACTCTGAAAAATTCGTCTAGATTGTTTGAAAAGATCCCAAGAAAGCGGATTCTTAAATGTAAAGGGACTTTTTCGTCCATCGCTTCCTGCAATACCCTTTCGTTAAAGGCTAGCCATGTAATATCTCTCGGATTAAAATGTAATGACATATTTGTGTAAAATTTATCAAAAATAATAATTCATAAGGTTTCGGTCTCTATTTCTAAGGTTAAACTTTAATTAATTTTAACAAAAGTGAAAATATTTCTCATAATTGAGAAAAAATATTAATTTTTAAATCATATTTGAATATCTTTTATTGATTTATTTTTGTAGTAATAGAGTTGTTAATTAAAATGTTTTAATTTTAATTGATTGTTATTCAGTATGTTGTATTGTTTCGTTTGAGGTTTTTTACTATATTTGAATCTAAACACACAAATACAACACAAATGATTCGTAAAATACAACACATTTCTAGGAAATTTATTGATGCCACTCCTTGGCAAAATATAAGATTATAGTATAGACAAAAACCTTAGATACTTTTTTCTCTCTCGCTATTTCTATAATTATTCTTAAGACTCAAGCTTTATATATTGATAATAAGTGGGGAAAATCCAGCTTTCTAAGGAAAAAGTTGAAGGTCTTTACTTTCCGCTCCATAATTTTTTTGAACTTCATCTCGTATTCTTCAAAAAAAGGATAATAAAACTACACCAATATCAACAAACACAACATATGAAAAACAGAAATAATGAAAATGAATTTCCTTCGAACGAGGATTATTCAAAATTAAAAAAGCCTTCTTTTACGCCCGATAACAATGCTAAAGCTATTTCAGAAAACCATATTGCAGGAATTAACCGTGTGGTAGGAATTGAAGTTCATGCGGATGGAAAACCAATTAAACATTTTAAGCATTTCAAATTAACACAAAGTGCCATCAAACATCATCAATTTGAAATTATTCTGGCGCATGACAGTTTGGAAAATCGTCAGTCTCAAAATCTGGAAGATGCCAATAAATTATTAGGAAAGAGATTCACTGTCACTTTCAAATATAAAGATGCTGATACAGAAGAAAATCCCAATAAATCATTTGTGGGAGTTATTACTTCGGTAGGTTTTAGTCGGGAAAAGACGAGTTTAGGAGATATTGTTTTTAGAGGATATAGCCCAACGATTCTGCTAGATGGGTCTCCTCATACTCAAAGTTTTGGGGGAGGTTTATCCGTTAATATGGGAATCATTGCCAAGGAAGTGATTAAACAAGGACTCAATGGCTCCGATTTCGATTTTAATATTGATACCAACGATAGTTCACAGATTGTATACAGCAGCCAATATGACGAAACGCATTATAATTATTTAGCAAGAATGGCAGAAGCGTATGGCGAACAGTTTTTCTATGATGGGTATGTTCTGCATTTTGGAAAGCTTCCTCAGCCCAGTAGCCAACGCATTCAATTAATTGAAGGTAGTAATGTAAGCGATCTTAAAATAGAACTGAATGCTGTTCATACAAAACCTCAGTTTTACGGTTACAACAGCAGTAAGAATGAAAAACTGACTTCGGGAGATACTCCGATAAAGCATCTGGGAGATTTAGCAAAAACAGCGTATGAAAATAATGATAAAATATACAAAACGCCTTCTTTAAGAGTGGCTCCCATAAAAGCGGCTACCCATCTTGATGTAGAATATTCTCAGAAAAGTACTTCGGGCAGTAAAGCGGTGGAAGTGATGCATGTTTCGGGGTTTACAACTATTCCTTTTCTTCATCCGGGATGTGTGGCAGATATTAAAATACGTGAGCAGGATTCCAATAAAACACGTCATCTTACCACGCTTATGATTACTGAAACCAATCATGAAGTAGACGCAAGAGGATATTATAAAGGGAGTTTTGAAGCCATTGCTGAAGGAACAGGATACATGCCCAAGCCGGAATTTCATACTCCAAGACCGGAACCTCAGATTGCTACGGTTATTTCAAATACAGATCCTGAGGGACAAGGAAGAGTAACGGTACGATTCGATTGGCAAATTAATGATACCACCGATTTCATAAGAGTCATGAGTCCTGATGCGGGAGGAACAGATCAAATTAACCAGAACCGTGGCTACGTTGCTATTCCAGAAGTTGGCGATCAGGTGATGGTGAATTTTCAGCATGGACATCCCGACAGGCCTTTTGTAATGGGCGGAATGTTTCATGGAGGAACAGGCTTAGGGGGTGGAATTAATAATCACATGAGATCATTCCAGACTAAAAGTGGGATAAAACTTTTGATGAATGATGATGAAAAGAGTGTAAATATTATTGATCCAAGTGGAAACACCTATTTGATGGATGGGCAAGGAAATATCACCATAACAGCTCCCAATAATATAACGTTTAATGCTGGAGGGAATTTAGCAATCAATGTGGGACAGAATATGACGACGACTGTTGAAATGAATTCCAATGAAACCGTAGGAATTAATAAATCCTTAAGTGTCGGGATGATGAATATGTTGACGGTAGGAAAAGATTTTGTGAGCAATATTATAGGAAAATTGACACATTATGTAAAAGGGGATATGGAAACCTTTGGGGAGAAAGAACATAAAACAATTGCTATAAAAGGAATAGAGGTAAGTAGCGACAGTAATGTAGAGCATCATGCAGAAAAAGAAATTAAAAACAACAGCAATGAAAAATCTAAAAATCACTAGCCAGTTTCCTATTCTGAATATGGAAAAAGATGATATCTCCATCGTTGTTATCATTGGGAAAAGTATGACTCTATTTAATAAGAGAAACCAAGCATTTTTTTTCTATACCTATAGCAATGAAGAGTCTCCGAGTAAAATTTATTTACGACACGTAGTAGATGGAAAATGCAATGTTTTCGGAACGGGAGGATTCAACTTTTCTTTCTGTGGAAAAACATATAAGTTAGACAATCCCGGAGATTCTGTAAATATTGAAGACGGATCCATTGCGGTTTGCCTGAAATACTCCTACATGCTTGAGTTACTCGAATCCAGTTTTTATGTTTACGGGCAGACAAAAGTATATGATTTTATGAAAGAAGAATTCTTAATCCCATTATCATGAGCATAGAATATTTCGTAGAAGGAAAAGTAATCACCAAGGTAAAAGGGGATTATTCGGTGTTTTCTAAAGAAGATATCACCCATAATACAAAAGTTTCTTTAGAACAGTCCGGAAAAGAAAAAGGGGTGAGTTATAACAAAGCAAAAACCATTCATCCTAATGATAAGCCCGTTAACTTATTGGAGGTAAGTCTCAATCTTTTTTTTGATGGAACTCAAAACAATAAGACCAATTCAGATTTGGGAAAAGATTATAAAAAATCTAACCATGATGATGACAGCTATACCAATGATTATTCTAATATAGCCAGAGGATATGATGCTATAGATCCGGCTGCTGAAAACCAAGTCAGGGTATATATAGAAGGTATTGGAACGGAAGACGGTAAAGGTGAAATGCATCTATTTGGTAATGTGCCTAATCAAGGAATTCTCTTTGGAACAGGTTCACGCGGTGTCATCGCCAAGGTAACAAAAGGTTGCGTAGAAGCAGGGAAGCAATTGGCAAAATACAAACAGAGAGATATCCATCTTAAAGTCAATGTATTTGGTTTTAGTCGTGGAGCTACGGCCGCAAGACATTTTTTACACATAGCAACTAACCCTGCAAAAGTTTTTAAAGGGATAAAAAATAAAGGAATGGCTGTCCCACCAGACAGAGGTGAAGGAGAGCCTATTGAAGTGAGCCAAGATGACGAGCTTGTTTTGAAACATGGATATTTCGGAGTTTGTTTACTTAAAAACAAGGTGATTCCCAAGCAAATAACTTTTAATTTTGTAGGGTTATATGATACGGTAGCTTCTTACGGTTCCGTACACCGTCCAAAAGCAATAGGAGGAATTCAAATGATTCCTGGAGATACTGAGCAGTTAGGTCTTACTGCTATTAAAGAGGCACGTTTTACCTTACAGATAGCAGCGGATGACGAATTTCGTGATAATTTTGATTTAACAGATATTGACAGTGCGGAAGTAAAAGGGTTACAATTTATTTTACCTGGAGTACATTCTGATATCGGCGGTTGTTATGTCAATAAAAATGAAGAGAAAGTAGATTTATACGAGGAAGAAGGCAGCGGTGAAAAATGCTTAGAATTTAGAAGAATACTCATCGAAGAAGGATGGTACCGCCCTGAAGAAATATTTATAGAAAGACTTTCTCCTCATAGAAATGGGGTAGATGCAAGACATATTTTAAAAGGAATCCGAAAGCCTTACAATACTTATGATAAAATTTCCCTTAACGCGATGTTTCATTACTCACAAGGGTATGATGTTAAGTATAAAAAAAGTGGAATACAAGATCACAAAATAAATGACCCTTTTCTTTTGGAAATCCGAGACCAGTTGCTTCATTATATGAACGCCTGTACTTTGTTGCGAAACACCTATGTTTCAGAGTATAACCGAAGCCGTTACTTGGGAGATTATCTTACCGAATTAAAGGCTTTGCATTACGAAAGTTTTGTAGATTTGGAAAAGCTTAAAATTTTGAGAAATCAATACCTTCATTGGTCTGCCAGTGCTACTAAAATTGGATATGGGCCAAGGATTGGTAAGGTAACTAGCGGAAAACAACGTACAAGAAATATATAAAATGGATAATATAAATCGTACAATACAAAACATCATAAACTATATACTATATTTTGTTTTGGGTATTAATTTTATACAATGTCAAAAAATGGAAAATAAAAAAATGGCGTTCCATGTGGAAATATCTCAGCCAGATAATAAATATGAAGTTACTCCCGTATTCGATAACATAAAAACGTTGGAAGGAAATCATGCAGGATTACCATATGGAAGTAGCTCGGGGAATTGGGGAGATTCAGGATCCGTATGGACGGAGCAATATGGAACCCCTATTGGTGCAGATATTACCTATTATTCAAGATATGAAAATACCTACTACCATTTAGATATCGATTTCCCTTTGGATAGGGTAAAAGACTATATGGAGCGGGCGTATTCTATTTGGGATGATTTGAAGGGAGAAACTCAGGAATACAAGAGATTAGGTAGAGGATATAGTGCATCAAACGGTGTGAATTCCTATAACAGTTTTTCCACACTAGTGTTTGGTTTTGCTCCTAAAGGTATGGTTGTCGTTTGGTTAAATTTTGGGAATACCCGTATTGAGTTGGGGCGTTATCAGGCAAAGCCTGTTACAGATCCTGCAGAAATAGCCAAGGCTAAAGAAAAGTACTTAGCAATGTATCGAATTAGCCCGGAACGCTATAAGGAAGCCATTCAGGAATTATATATTCCCGATGCAAGTCCTAAAGAGTGGGATGATTACAGAATACGTTATCATTGGCGCCCTGTAGTAAGTTCTACTAATCCTAAATTTAGATTGTTTGAAATCTTAAATTACGCCTATAATGGAGAACAGGAAGGAGCGCTAAGACCTTGGGTTTTAAATATGCCCTACAAAGAAAGAGCTCTCCCCAAAGAAATGGTATTTACATGGGAAACAGGAAAAGAAAAGCAGGAGCAACTCAATGCCCGAGCCTTTTTCAATTGGGAAAAAACCAATGAAGCTTTTAAAAAAGCAGGTAACAAGGTTGATATGCAGGTGAAGATTGCGGAAGATAATAATTCTGTCGAAATTTTCCTGAATGGGAAACCTTTAGAAACAGATAGTATTCGTATCTATCAATGGTCTGGCGATTATAAGGAAAGTTATAAGTAAAAGTATTGATTATTGTATGAGAATGAATAATAAAATATATCTGTTGCAAAGCATCTTGGGTGTTGTATTATTTATCAATCTCATACAATGCCAAAAGATGGAAGAAAAAAAAATGGCTTTTCAGGTAGAAATATCTCATCCTGATAATAAATATCAGGTCACTCCTGTATTTGACAATATAAAAACCTTAGAAGGAACTCATGCAGGATTACCTTATGGGAGCTCTTCAGGGAAATGGGGTAATTCGGGTAAAGGCTGGACAGAACAATATGGAACTCCTATTGGTGCTGATATTACGTATTATGCAGATTATGAAAATAAGTATTATCATTTGAATATAGATTTTCCTATAGATACGATAAAAGACTATATGGAACGAGCTTATTCGATTTGGGATGATTTGAAAGATAAAACTCAGGAATACAAAAAAATAGGTAGGGGACATAGAGCTGCTTATGGAACTAATTCTTATGACAGCTTTTCTACACTGGTGTTTGGTTTTGCTCCGAAAGGGATGGTGGTCGTCTGGCTAAATTTTGGAAATACCCGTATTGAGTTAGGACGCTATCAGGCAAATCCCGTTACAGATCCTACAGAAATAGCTAAAGCCAAAGAAAAATATATGAGAACTTACCGTATAAGCCCGGAACGATATGATGAATCTCAAAAAGAATACTTTATCTCTGATGCAAGTCCCAAAGAATGGGATGATTATAGGATACGTTATGATTGGCGTCCAGTGGTAAGTTCTACTAATCCTAAATTTAGATTGTTTGAAATTCTTAATTACACCTATAATGGAGAGCAAGAGGGGGCGCTAAGGCCTTGGGTTTTAAATATGCCCTACAAAGAAAGAGCTATTCCTAAAGAAATGGTATTCTTTTGGGAAACGGGAAAAGAAAAGCAGGAGCAGTTGAACGCCCGGGCCTTTTTCAATTGGGAAAAAACCAATGAAGCTTTTAAAAAAGCAGGTAACAAGATTGATATGCAGGTGAATATTGCGGAAGATAATAATTCTGTCGAAATTTTACTGAATGGGAAACCTTTAGAAACAGATAGTATTCGTATCTATCAATGGTCTGGCGATTATAAGGAAAGCTATAAGTAAAAGTATTGATTATTGTATGAGAATGAATAATAAACTATATCTGTTGCAAAGCATCTTGGGTGTTGTATTATGTATTAATCTTATACAATGTCAAAAAATGGAAAATAAAAAAATGGCTTTCCAAGTTGAAATAAGTTCTCCTGCTACAAAATACAGAATAGAGCCTGTATTTGATAACATAAAAACCTTAGAAGGAACTCATGCAGGATTACCCTATGGAGGGAGCTCCGGGAGGTGGGGAGATTCAGGATCTGTATGGACGGAGCAATACGGAACTCCTATTGGTGCGGATATTACTTATTATTCAAGATATGAAGGTACAGAAATTTTTTATCGTCTGAATATAGATTTCCCTATAGATACAATAAAAGACTATATGGAGAGAGCATATTCCAGAAAAGATGATTCAGAGGGAGAAACTAAGGAATACAAAAGGTTAGGGAGAGGTTTTCAATCAGGTGGAGGAAGAGCTTATGATAGTTTTTCTACATTAGTGTTTGGTTTTGCTCCGAAAGGTATGGTGGTCGTCTGGCTAAATTTTGGTAATACCCGTATTGAGTTGGGGCGTTATCAGGCAAAACCTGTTACAGATCCTGCAGAAATAGCCAAGGCCAAAGAAAAATACTTAGCGATGTATCGTATTAGCCCGGAACGCTATAAGGAAGCTATTCAGCAATTATATATTCCCGATGCAAGTCCTAAAGAATGGGATGATTACAGAATACGTTATTATTGGCGCCCTGTGGTAAACTCAAACAATCCTAAATTTAGATTGTTTGAAATTCTTAATTACACCTATAATGGAGAGCAAGAGGGGGCGCTAAGACCTTGGGTTTTAAATATGCCCTACAAAGAAAGAGCTCTCCCCAAAGAAATGGTATTTACATGGGAAACGGGAAAAGAAAAGCAGGAGCAACTCAATGCCCGGGCCTTTTTCAATTGGGAAAAAACCAATGAAGCTTTTAAAAAAGCAGGTAATAAGATTGATATGCAGGTGAAGATTGCGGAAGATAATAATTCTGTCGAAATTTTATTGAATGGGAAACCTTTAGAAACAGATAGTATTCGTATCTATCAATGGTCTGGCGATTATAAGGAAAGCTATAAGTAAAAGAATTGATTACTGTATGAGAATGAATAATAAACTATATCTGTTGCAAAGCATCTTGGGTGTTGTATTATGTATAAATTTAATGTACTGAAAAAAATTAGGTAGAGATTTGTTCTAATTGAAAAGTAACTAATAAAATTTTTAAAATAATTCAAAATAAAATCACAAATGACTATTCTATTTTTAAAACTAAAATCATTGAATAAGATACTAATTATGTTAGGATTATTCTGTTATATGATCTGCTTTGGCCAAATAATTCCTAATTTGGAAGGACAATATTATGTAAAAGAAAATAAAGCGAATTTTTATATTTTTAATAAAAATCAGTTTGTAATTTTAGGATATGCTACAATAATTAAAGGGAAAATAGAGATTGCAAACAATGAAGTAATATTTAAACTAGACCATCCCAATAATGAATTTTTATTGTACGGAAGAAGTTCTGCAGATGAAAAAATATTCTTTGATGCGAATATGCTAAGATATAAGATATCTATGGATAACTCTAATGTAAAAGAAAAAGAAGCTCTATTAGATCTTATTCAGAGGGATAAAAATGATTATGGTTATTGTAGATCCCATAAGTTATTTTTGCCAAATAATAGAATTAATCACCTTTGGCTCAATTTAGAAGCAGATGAAACAGATTTATTAACCTACTTTGATACAGGAGGAAAATATAATGATTTATTTTTGGAGTATTTTCGGGCAGATCCTGATGTATCTTTCTTAAATAGAGTTTTCAGTATAAAAAATGGAAAATTAGATTTTGATACTGATCTTGTATTAAAAGTGCCTCTCTCTATTTCAGAAGAAGTTAAGGAAATGATCGCCAATATGGATTTGGTAGATTCTATTTTTAATAGAGATACTATATATCTTAATCAGGATTATGAAGTGGTTGTAAGTGATAAAATTGATTTTAACCAATATTCTTACAACGAACTTACACATCAGTATACTAGAAAAAATTTGAAGCATCACGATAAAAATTCTGGTATTATCTATAAATATGTTAAGCTAAATCCAACGATACCTTCAAATAAGAAATACAGACTCAATGAGACAAGTTTTCTCAATGCAAAATGCTTAAAAACGCCTAAAGCAATCCTAGAAGAAAAAGAGGATAAAAAAATAAAACAAACTACTATAACTGTACAGGGTATGTGATTAAAATTTTTATCTCTCATCCTGATAATAGATATCAAGTAATTCTGTATTTGATAAAATATGTAAGGGAAGCCCACTAACCTATCCTCTATTTTTAACGTTATTTCTGATAACCAAACTAAAAAAAACAAATATTTTCTGAATAAATTACCTGTCAAAACAATTCTTATATAAACCTGTTTTAGGAAAATAACTGAAAATATTTCCACCTATTTATTTTTGAAACCTCGATTATATCGGGGTTTTGTCTTTTAGTGTGTCAATTTGTCATAAAAATATATATGGTATAGATATTGAGAAATAGAGAGTGTAATCAATAATTTAAAAATTAGAAAAAATATAAATATTATGAGTAAAATAATTGGAATTGACTTAGGAACAACCAACTCTTGTGTTGCGGTAATGGAAGGTAAAGATGCTGTTGTAATCCCTAATGCTGAAGGAAAAAGAACAACCCCATCTATCGTAGCGTTTACAGAAGATGGTGAAAGAAAAGTAGGAGACCCTGCAAAAAGACAGGCGGTAACGAATCCAAAAAAGACAGTATATTCTATCAAAAGATTTATTGGAACTCATTTTAAAGATGATGCAAGTGAAATTTCAAGAGTACCTTACGATGTTGTAAAAGGTCCGAATGACACTGTAAAAGTTAAAATTGACGATAGAGAATATACTCCACAAGAAATTTCTGCAATGACGCTTCAGAAAATGAAGAAAACTGCTGAAGATTATCTTGGACAAGAAGTAACAAGAGCGGTAATTACTGTTCCGGCTTACTTCAATGATGCACAAAGACAAGCTACTAAAGAAGCAGGAGAAATCGCTGGTCTTACAGTAGAAAGAATTATCAACGAGCCTACAGCTGCTGCTTTAGCTTACGGTATGGATAAGGCTCACAAAGATCAGAAGATTGCTGTTTATGACCTTGGAGGTGGTACTTTCGACGTTTCTATCCTAGATTTAGGAGACGGAGTTTTCGAAGTATTGTCTACAAATGGTGATACACACTTAGGAGGTGATGACTTTGATGATGTAATTATCAACTGGATGGCTGATGAGTTCAAGGCTGAAGAAGGAGTTGAATTAAAATCTGATGCAATTGCATTACAAAGATTGAAAGAAGCTGCTGAAAAAGCTAAGATTGAATTATCTTCTTCTCCACAAACTGAAATCAACTTACCATATATTACAGCTACAGCTACAGGTCCTAAACACTTAGTGAAGACTTTAACGAAAGCTAAATTCGAGCAGTTAGCTGCAGATTTAGTAAGAAGATCTATGGAGCCTTGTAAAAAAGCGCTTTCTGATGCAGGACTTTCTATCTCTGATATTGACGAGGTAATCTTAGTAGGTGGTTCTACAAGAATCCCTATTATCCAAGAGGAAGTTGAAAAATTCTTCGGTAAAAAACCATCTAAAGGTGTTAATCCTGACGAGGTAGTAGCAATTGGTGCTGCAATCCAAGGAGGAGTTCTTACAGGAGATGTAACAGATGTATTACTTCTTGACGTTACTCCACTTTCTTTAGGTATTGAAACAATGGGTTCTGTATTTACTAAATTAATTGAAGCGAATACTACAATCCCAACTAAAAAATCTGAGACATTCTCTACAGCTTCTGACAACCAGCCGGCTGTAAGCATCAGAGTAGGACAAGGTGAAAGACCAATGTTCAACGATAATAAAGAGATTGGTAGATTTGATCTTACTGACATTCCACCAGCACAAAGAGGAGTGCCTCAAATTGAAGTAACTTTCGATATTGATGCAAATGGTATCCTTAGCGTTTCTGCTAAAGATAAAGGAACTGGTAAAGAGCAGTCTATTAAGATTCAAGCATCTTCAGGTCTTTCTGAAGAAGAGATTGAAAGAATGAAAAAAGAAGCTCAGGAAAACTCTGCATCTGATGCAAAGAGAAAAGAAGAGGTTGAAATTTTCAACAAAGCTGACGGATTGATCTTCCAAACTGAAAAGCAATTGAAAGAATTCGGAGATAAATTATCAGCTGATAAAAAAGCGGCAATCGAAACTGCTCATGCAGAATTGAAAACAGCTTTCGAAGCTAAAAATGGAGACGAAGTAAAAGCTAAAACTGAAGTTTTAGATGCAGCTTGGATGGCAGCTTCAGAAGAAATGTATGCAGCAGGACAACAGGCAGACGGAGCAGGAGCTCAAAACCCTGGAGGTAATGCTAATGCAGGTGCTGAAGATGTACAGGATGCAGACTTCGAAGAAGTAAAATAAATAAGTTGTAAGTAATACTTACATTAGATATATCACTGCCGTAAATATTGTTTTACGGCAGTTTTATTTTATAGATATTCACATATGAAAAGTTAAACATTCTCAGATATATGAATAATATTCTAAATTTGTATTGGTCGATCAGAAATTTTTGAATTACGAAATCTATGAAGATGGACTTTCTATTTCTAAAAAAAATTATACAACAGTGATATTTCAATATCCTAATTAAGAAAATTAAAAAGCTTCCTGATGACGCAGAAAATAATTAAGTTTCCCCTTCAATTGACTGATAGCGAATCTACAAAAAGAAATAGCCTAGTACTTGACGGATATTCAGTAATAGAAAAATGTATCCAAAATACAGAAGAGAAGGGTATGCTGTATCTGGAGGAGTCAGTATTACTTCTAGTATTGGAAGGAAGTGCATCTCTGACATTTGGGAAGCAGACTTATACCGTTGCTAAAAATCAACTAACATTATTGAAGAAAGCAAGAGTATATGAATACGAAAAAAAAGGGAATTCTAATAATAAGAATATTTATCATGAACTACTCATTGTCTTAAAAGATGATTTAATAAAATCATTTTTAACTACTACAGAAAAGATAATCCCAAAGGAAACAAATGGAGAAATTGGGAATGGAGTACACTCAATGACTGAATGTCTCATTATATTTACAGAATCTATTGACCCTTATTTTAATGATAAACCCGAAATGTATTCGGGACAGCTTCGGTTGAAACTGAAAGAGATGTTATATCATTTGGGCATAGGGAATCAAAGTCTGTTCCAGGAGTTGACACAGCTTCGTGAACCTGTAAAGACAGAAATTCAGGATGTGATGGAACAGAATTTCTTCTCACCTATTACACTTACAGATTTTGCTTATATATCAGGGAGAAGTCTGTCTAGCTTTAAAAGGGACTTTCAAAATATTTACAATATGCCTCCGGCTACCTGGATACGAAAGAAACGTCTGGAAAAAGCCAAAGAAATACTGGAAACAACTCAATTACCAATATCTGAAATATGTTTCTCGCTAGGTTTTGAAAATGTTTCGCATTTTTCAAGAATATTCAAAGAATATCATGGTAACACACCTAATTTTTATCGAGCCAAATAAGGCTTACAAGTTTTTATAATACCTAATAAATAAGCCAATTACTGTTTATCAAAAATACCAACCAAATAGTGTAGCTATTATAAAAAGGACTAAATAGAAAAATTAACTGAACGCTATAGAAAACTGGAAGATATTCATTCCCTGTATTTTTGTATTTAATTACTAATCTAAAAAAAATAGAAATATGGCATTATCAGAAAAAAATAGTAATGGTGTTCAGAGTTACACAGATATACTATCAGTGCTTGAAAATTATGTAAAAAGTTTAAAAGAAGGAAATGTAGAACAATTACAAAAAACCTTTCATGGAGAGGCAGTAATGTATGGATATTGGGAAGAGCATCTCATTGAAGGTAGTATTATCAATCTATATAATTCTGTGACAAAGTACGGAGCAGCACCTCATATTACAGCACATATTGACATATTGCATAAAACTGAGGACATCGCTTTGGCCAGGATAGAATATGAAAGAAATGCAGCGGATAAAAATGGTGTTGATTATCATTCATTGATTAAAGTGAACGGAGAATGGAAAGTTATTTCTAAACTATTTCAGATACCCGTAAAATGAAGCTTTTAGCTATTGACAAAAGTATTTCTTTACAAGAGCAGATTACTATTTAGACTAATTGAATAAATGATTAATAAAATTTTATTTGTATCTAATAATAAAAATTGCAGCGAAATATCATTTCGCTGCAATTTTTTCTTGAAAATATAGGTAAAAGTGGTAAAATTATTTCTATTAAAAATATAAAAGGGGATATGATGTGGAAAGATAATTTTCCAGTAGCTTTTAGTTATAAAAAAGGCTATATGCCAGAAAAAATTACTTTACAGACCAATTACAAAACCGGAACTAAAAATATTTCGGAATTGATAATAGCCGATTCTTTGAATCATCAGCAGAAATATATTCTAGAAATTGAAGAGAATAATTACAATATTTATAGGATAAAATAACGCTGAAAAATTAAATGAAAGATATATTTTCAAAAATTGATTATAGTAAAATGGAGATTATTTTTTGCTTAAGAGGAGAGCTGGAATTAAATGTATTTTAGGAATTTTTGTATTCAGAATTAAAGGAAAAATAGCTACATTCGTATAGTTTTAATCAAAAAAATAAAGTTCACATGAAGGGTAATAAAATAATTTTAATTGTTGGGTTATTGTTATTTCAATTAAGTTTTGCACAGGAAAAAGCAGATGTTGTACTCAACAAAGCATTGAAAGAGGCTAAGGCTAAAGACAAAAATGTTCTTTTAATTTTTCATGCCTCGTGGTGTAAATGGTGCAAGATGATGGAGAAAAATATGAACCTTCCTGAAACAAAACCTTTATTTGAGAAAAATTTTGTAACCGCTTATCTTGATGTGCAGGAAAGAGGCGAAAAGAAAAGTCTTGAAAATCCTGGCGGACAGGAAATAATGAATAAATATAAAGGGCAAAATGCAGGACTTCCTTTTTGGCTGGTATTAGATAAGAAAGGGCAGATATTGGCAGATTCTTTTGATGAAAAAGGAGATAATTTAGGTTCACCGGCAACACCTGAAGAAGTTAATACTTTTTTAGCTAAGCTTGAAAAATCTTCCAAATTAAATAAAGAAGAGCTTAAAACTATAGAAAGTGTTTTTGTGAAAAAAGCGCAATAATAAAAAAAGCTCCACATAAATTAAAATGCCTCAAAGAAGTTAGATCCTTTTTAGAGGCATTTTTTATAAAAACTGAATGATTTCAGAATAATTATTGGTGATAAAAGTTATAAGATAGCGGTTTTGAGACCTTTCAAAAAATATATACCAAGTTGTATTTTGGTTAGCTTTATAGAAAATATACTTTGACCCTAGCTCTATGAGATTTGAAGGTATATTTTTGGCAGGAAAACTATCAATGCTCTTTCAATAAAATCTGTGATATTGTCGATATATTTAAAAGCACTTTCTATATATCCGAAATATTCTTCTACCTCGGGTAAATATTGTATTTCTATTTCTTCCAAGGCAGAGATTTAATATATTCTTTGGTTCTTTTTTTTAATTCATCACCTGAAATTCGTCTTTGCCATTCTTTTTAAAAATCAAAAGATTTTCTAAGGCGAATAGTATTAATTTCGGCAATAATATCAGGGTTTTCCAAAGAATTAATCCACTTGATAATCTCATTTTTTTCAGCAGATATATTCATTATTCAATAATATTTATAAACAAATATAAGAATTTCCTGTTCAATTTTTTTGTTTTTTACAGCAAAAAAAAACTCCCCAAACAAAACGTTCAGGGAGCTTAATCTAATTTTTATTTACCAAAGAATATTTCGTCTTTCCTTTGTTGTTCTACATATATTTCCTGAAATTTTACAGGCATATAATTGTAAAGATCATTCCAATATTGGATTTTGGTGTGCTTTTTAAAGCTTTCAAAAGATCTTATAAAAAGATTTTCAATCATGTCTTTTACATAAGAATTCCCTTTCTTGTAAATGAATTCCATCAATTTAATGTGGTGTCCAATGATGTTAATCTTAGAATCTAATAAAAGGTCTTTAAGGTAGTTGATAGTCGCCTGCATAACGCCTGCGAAATTATTTTGTTTTGATAATTGAGTAATCTCGTTTCTGATTGTTGGATAGAAAAATTTTAAATACTCTACAGCCATTTTTTGATTAATAGTTTGCATTTGCGCATTCATCATAATTAATATTTTTCGAATACTTCTATTGCCGCGAAAACCGTACCAAACTTATAAGAAGGCAGCAAAAACAAATACACCTATTATGATAGCAATATGAGTTGCCAATATTTCCATATTGTGCCTAGAATTGGACTTTTCCCATTGTTTCCAGTCGGATTCTTTTCTGATTTTTGTCTTCATAACTTTAACTTTTTTGTAATAAAATGGGTAAAATATGTAATGAAAATTTTACATTCCATGTTTATAAATTTGTTTTGAATAAATTTTCTGCAAGTCCAGAGAAATATGGGTAAATATGGCCTTTCTGTATTCTTCATTGCAAAATGTGGTAAAATTGTCCAGAGAATAAATAAAAGTACTTTCTACAGCATTTCTTAGCTTTGTATCACCGTTTTTATAGATCTCATCCATCTTTTGTAAGCTCTTAAATAAAAGGTTCCTGTCGTTTTGGCGGATCATGTTTTTAATACGATCTGTGAAAGTCTGAATAACACTGTAAGAATTTTGCGTTGTATTCTTTTGCAATTCATTTTGGATATCGGGAACTACATCTGTAATTTCCTGAGCAGCTTGTAAATAATTCATTTTAATAATGATTTTGTTCTAAAAGTTTAATGAAAGCACCGGAAATAAAGACGACCAAAAAAGCGATTAATATAAGATGATATGGCTTTAACCATTTTGGAGTTTTTGGCCCTTTGCTTTTTAATCTTCTTAGTGTATCTAACCTGTTTAATGTCTTTAAGTCCATTTTATATGTTTTGAAAAGATAGATACCAATTGTATTCCTTTGATTGTTGTATTTATTTAATTAATTGGGAATCAATATTTTGATTTATTTTAGTGAAATTTCAAGCAATAAAAAGCCTCCCAAAACGATAAGGTTTTTATCAGAATGAAATGCTGGGCATTGTTTGATTTTATTAATATCTTTGCAATCCATAAAAATCAAAAGATGTTTTCAAAAATCGTAGTACACAGAGTAGGAAATAAAATCAATGGAGAGTCTTTAACACTGTCTCAGGAAGAATTGCAGTTAGAAGAAGGAATGGCAGAATCGCTTGAAGATTATTTTTTAGGTTCTTTCAAGTCTGAGGAAACGTTCAATTTTTACAGTGATACCTATTTGGTAAATAATCCTGTGTTCAGTTCTGTATCTGAAATTTTTGATGATAAAGCGAAGTTTCTTTGGGAAGCTGAAAATATTGCGAAACACCTTTTTGAAGCTGCCGAAAACCCAAGAGTTATGGGTGGTGAACTATTTATCGTCTATTTTGAAGATGATAGAGAAGGTGATGAAAAAGTAGATAAGATCGGGATCTTTAAAACAGAAAAAAGAGAACCATTCTTAAAAATAGCTCCTCAAGGCGATAGTTTTGAAATTGAAAAAGACTTAGGAATTGGTTTGTCAAAAATTGATAAAGCGGCGTTGATTTACAATAATCATAAAGAAACCGGATATGTACTTTCTGTAGTTGATAACAACAAGAATGGTGACATGTATTACTGGTTCGAGGATTTCTTGAAAGTGAAACAACGTGATGATGAATATTTCCACACGCAGGAAGCGCTGATGGTATATAAAGATTTTATCGTGAAACAATTACCTCAAGAGTTTGAGGTTTCTAAAGCAGATCAGGCAGATTTCTTAAATAAATCAATTAATTTTTTCAAAGAAAAAGAAGAATTTAAATTAGACGAATTTGCAGCTGAAGTTTTAGGTGATGAGCATGTAATTGAAAGTTTTAATAATTTTAAAACAGATTACGAACAGGATATGCAAATCAATATTGCGGAAGAATTCCCAATCAGTGAAGCGGCTGTTAAGAAGACACAAAGACATTTCAAGAGCATTATTAAATTAGATAAAAACTTCCACATCTACATTCATGGTGACCGTCAAAAATTGGCAACAGGAGAAGATGAAAAAGGGAAGTATTATATGCTGTATTTCGATAAAGAAGTTTAAAAAAACGATATAGAATTAAAATGAACTGCCACTAAACCTTATAGGTTTCTAAAACCTATAAGGTTTGATAAAATGATGTTTGAAAATCAAATTATCCCAATTATTTCTTCCTGAAAAACAGCGCTCTGCTGTATTCATAATTCATTCTGGCAATATTCAATACAGAAATTCCTTGTGGACATTCTACTTCACAGGCTTCTGTGTTGGAGCAATGACCGAAATGTTCAGCATCCATTTGTTTTACCATATGTAAGACACGGTTGCTTCTTTCTTCTTTTCCTTGGGGAAGCAATGCCATATGCGTAATTTTTGCAGATGTAAATAGGGCAGCACTTGCGTTTTTACAGGTGGCTACACAAGCTCCACAACCAATACATGCAGCAGAATCAAAGGTTTCTTCCGCAATTTGATGAGTGATCGGAATGGCCGTTGCATCGGGAGCCTGGCCGGTATTAATGGAAACAAAACCACCGGAAGAAATAATTCTGTCAAATGCAGAACGGTCTACTTTTAAATCCTTTTTTATGGGAAATGCATCTGCTCGGAAAGGTTCGATCAAAACAGTTTCCCCATCTTTAAAAGAGCGCAGGTGAAGCTGGCAGGTCGTTGTATTTTTTAACGGTCCGTGAGCGAGTCCATTGATCATCATTCCACATTGTCCACATATTCCTTCGCGGCAATCATGATCAAATTCTACAGGTTCATCACCTTGAACAATTAGTTTCTCATTTAAGGTATCCAACATTTCAAGGAAAGACATGTGAGGATTTAATGCGGTTAAATCATAATTCACAAGTTTTCCTTCACTCTGATTATCTTTCTGTCTCCATATTTTAAGGTGTAAATCCATAATTTCTGTTTTTAATTAATAATTTTTCAACCACAAAAGGCACAAAAGTTTTTTACTTAAATACTTTGAACACTTTAGTTTTTTTAAGCTAACTATTTTGAAAATAGTAAGATCACATAAGGAGAAAATCAGAGATTTTCAGAAAACTAATGTGCTCTTTTTTTAAGTTTTACATTAAACTTAAAATATCAGACGTAATAAAATCTTTTGTGTCTTTTGACTCCGTCGAATCTTCGATTTGTGGTTAAACGAGATGAATTTTATTTATAACTTCTTACAGTTGGCTGTATTTCTTCGAATATCAAAGGTTCTTTAATCAATTCGGGTTCGTTATTTTCGCCTTTCCAAGCCCACGCTGAGATGAATTGAAATTCTGAGTCATTCCTTAACGCCTCTCCATCCGGAGTTTGGTATTCTTCGCGGAAATGGGCGCCACAAGATTCGTTTCGGGTTAGAGCATCGTAACACATCAGTTCGCCAATTTCAAAATAATCAGCTACACGACCTGCTTTTTCCAGTTCGCTATTCATCGTGTCACCTTGTCCGGAAACTTTCACGTTTTTATAAAATTCCTGTTTCAGTTTTCTGATTTCTTCGATGGCATATTTCAACCCTTCTTCATTTCGGGCTAAACCACAATAATCATAAAGGAGTTTTCCTAATGTTTTATGAAAATGGTCAACGGTTTTTGTTCCTTTTATCGCAATGAAATCTTGAATCTGATTTTTAACCTCATTTTCGGCTTTCTCAAACTCAGGATTTTCTGTTGATATTTTTCCGGTGTGAATTTCATTTGATAAATAATTAGCAATCGTGTAAGGAGCAATAAAATAACCATCTACAGAAGCTTGAAGCAATGAATTCGCTCCCAATCGATTGGCTCCATGATCGGCAAAATTAGCTTCACCCAATGCAAATAGTCCGGGAATGGTGGTCATTAATTCATAATCAACCCAAAGTCCACCCATCGAAAAGTGGGCAGAAGGAGAGATCATCATTGGTTCTTCGTAAGCATTGTAACCTGTGATTTTAAGATACATATCGAATAGATTGCCATATTTCTCCTGAATTTTCTCTTTTCCCTGCTCGTTAATTGCTTTAGAAAAATCAAGATAGACTGCGTTTTTCAAAGGTCCGATTCCAAAGCCTGCATCAATTCTTTCTTTTGCTGCTCTTGAAGAAATATCTCTTGGCGCTAGATTTCCAAAAGCCGGATATCTTCTTTCCAAATAATAATCTCTTTCGTTTTCGGGAATATCGTTGGGTTTTCTGGTCTCATTTTCTTTTAGAGGAACCCAAATTCTGCCGTCATTTCGTAAAGATTCTGACATCAACGTTAGTTTCGACTGATAATCTCCAGACTGTGGCAGGGAAGTAGGGTGTACCTGAATCCAGCTTGGGGACGCCATCAACGCTCCTTTTTTATGAGCTCTCCAAATCGCAGAACCATTGCAGCCCATCGCCAACGTTGATAAATAATAGATTTTACCATAACCTCCCGTTGCCAAAACAACTGCGTGAGCGGCGTGTCTTTCAATCTCTCCTGTATCTAGATTTCTAACGATAATTCCTCTGGCTTTTCCGTCAATCATCACCAAATCCAACATTTCGTGTCTTGAAAATAACTGAACGCTGCCTTTTCCAACCTGTCGCATCAAAGCTTGATAAGATCCCAATAACAATTGCTGTCCGGTTTGTCCTCTTGCATAAAAAGTTCTGCTTACCTGAACACCACCGAAAGAACGGTTGTTCAAATAACCACCATATTCTCTTCCAAACGGAACGCCTTGTGCAACGGCTTGGTCGATGAGATTCAACGAGCATTCTGCCATTCTGTAGACATTGGCTTCACGCGCTCTGAAGTCGCCTCCCTTTAAGGTATCAACGAACATTCTGTAGACGCTATCGCCATCATTTTTATAATTTTTGGCAGCATTTACACCCCCTTGGGCAGCTACGGAATGCGCTCTCCTTGGACTGTCCTGAAAACAAAATGCTTTCACATTGTAGCCCATTTCACCCAAAGAGGCAGCGAGAGAACTTCCTGCTAATCCGGTTCCCACAACAATAACATCTAATTTTTTACGGTTGGCAGGATTCACAAGCTTGGCTTTCTTTTTATAGTTGTCCCATTTTTGTTCTAAAGGGCCTTCCGGTATTTTTGAATCTAAAATCATAGTTTCTCAATTTAATTGGCAGTGAAGAATACATAAATTGGCATTAAAGCAAATCCAACACTGATGATGATTGAATAAGCAATTCCAATGGTTTTGAACCATTTTACAAACTTCGGATGAAACAACCCTAATGTTCTTACGGCGCTGTAAATCCCATGGATGAGGTGATAGCATAGCGCAACCATTGATAAAACATAAATGATGACATACCACCATTCTTTAAAAACAGTTACCACAAGAATGTAAAGATCTTTATTTCCATTTTCATCCAAAGGGGGATTTCCGAATTTGTAGATATACCAAAAATTCTGAAAATGAATCACAAGGAAAATTAATAATAATGTTCCCAGAATTCCCATATTTCGGGAAGCCCATTTGCTGGCTCTTCCTCTTTTATCGGATTGATAGCTTCCGCCTGATTTTTTGTTTTTTAAGGTAATAATCAGTCCATCAATGGCGTGAAGGATGATACTTGCATACAACACATAAGAAACTATTTTGATGACAATGTTTCCTGACAGAAAATGCGAATAAGCATTAAACTGAAGATGGGCTTGCTCCTGCGGTAAAAACAGCTGAAGATTTCCCAAGAAGTGAATCAACAGAAAGAAGCTCAGGAATAATCCTGTAAGGCACATCAGCATTTTTCTTGATAAGGTAGACAGCATATTTTTTTATTTAAACTTTTTAAAAAAAATGAGAAGTTATTTTTGTTGGAAAATGCAAAGGCGCAAAGTTTTATCAGTTTGATTTCTGCTTTTAAGGCGCAAGAAAATCAAAGATTTTTAGCAATAAACCAAAAATAGACGGTTAAAATTTTATCGCAGATAAAATCCTTGCGTCTTAAAACAATGTTTATGATATACATTGCGCCTTTGCGATTACCAACTATTAAAGTAAACAAGTTTTAATAATATCCTAGAACTTTCATCCAAAGACCTCCAACGACCATGTAGATGATAAGCAATACAATTCCGATTTCTAATCCACGAAGCCACCAGGCTTTCAATTCAACATATCCACTTCCAAAGAAAACGGGAGCCGGACCATGACCATAATGCGTTAATACTCCATAAATAGATCCTAAGAAACCTAGCATCATGGCCAATAACATCGGAGGAATTCCTACAGCAACTCCAACTCCTAATAATGCGGCGTACATCGCTGCTACGTGGGCTGTTGCACTCGCAAAAATATAATGACTGAAGAAGTAGACAACAATGATCACCGGAAAGGCAACATACCAACTTAATCCGCCGATTTTAGCTTTAATTAAATCACTGAACCAGCCAATAAATCCGAGTTCATTAAGAGAACTGGCCATCATCACCAAAACAGCAAACCAGACAATGGTGTCCCAAGCTCCTTTTTCGGCTTTTACATCTTCCCAGGTTAATACGGATGTTAATAATAAGATGGTTAATCCAATAAAGGCAGTGGTTGTAGCGTCAATTGATAATGCTCCACCAAAGATCCAAAGCGTTAATAAAATGAAAAATGCCAATAACATCAACCATTCATTTCTGGAAATAGGGCCCATTTCTTTTAATTTTTGAGCAGCCATTTTTGGCGCATCGCCTGTTTTTTTCAATTCAGGTGGATACAGTTTATACAATACCAAAGGCACGACAAAAAAGGCAACTAATCCGGGTAAAAAACCTGCGGCAGCCCAAGACATCCAAGTAATATTAATTCCTAAATTGGCAGCGAATTTCTGACACATCGGGTTACTTGCCGTTCCTGTTAAGAACATGGAAGAAGCGATTAGGTTCATATAATAACTGTTTAGCGTTAAAAACGAACCGAGCTTTCTATGCGTTTCTGGTTTTTCAGGAACTGAGTCGAAACTTATCGCCATAGATTTCATAATGGGATAAATAATTCCGCCACCTCTTGCCGTGTTACTCGGAATAGCGGGAGCCAGACAAACGTCTGCCAATCCTAATCCGTAAGCCAGCCCTAAAGAACTTTTACCGAAAATTCGGATAAATAGAAAGGCAATTCTGTTTCCTAAGCCTGTTTTAATAAAACCTCTGGCAATGAAGAATGAAATCCCGATCAGCCAGATCACTTTATCACCAAATCCTGAAAGTGCTTTGGTAATTGATTTTCCTGCATCTCCCGGAGCCACTACCTCGGTAAGAGCCGTGAACCCAATGGCCATCATACACATGGTTCCCATTGGCGCAGCTTTAAGGATAATCCCTAAAATAGTAGCTGCAAATATGGCAAATAAATGCCACGCATTTTCTGTAACACCTTCCGGAGCGGGAATAAACCATATAATGAGCGCAACAGCAAAGGTTATCGCTATATTCCTGATATTAATTTCTTTCATAATCGTTATATGTGTTAATGAATTAAAATCTACTTTGTACCTGAACAATGAATAAATTATTATTGTATTGGTTGGTATTAGCTATCTGATGTTTGTAGCGGTCGAACTGTACGCCAAGCTGAATTCTGGCACCGTAATTTTTCAGGAATTCTAACCCAACCATTGGAGTGATCGTCTGTCTCGGATTTGAATTTAATCTGAAGTTGGTGTCAATGTATTCGTATCGACAAGATAGTTCGAAAGCGCTTAAATTTTTATGGTTTACTTCATACCTTAAATTAGGAAGAAAATAGGCTCCACGAATTAAATATTCGTCAGGATTTGTTGGTCTTAACTCCGGGGCAACCGCAAAGTATAGCGGATGATTGGTGGCCTGCTTCCCTTCTAATTGCATGTCTAAACTCCATTTTGAATCAAAATTAACCAATGAACTTAGATCAACGCCCACAGCATATATTTTTTTGCCGAAAACTTCGCCGATACCTCCGTTTAAGCCCAAATTAAGATTGTATTTTTTTAATAATCCAAAGACTAGTCGGGTAGAGTATTGTTTTCCGTCGTCGTTGTCATTCACCTGATTTTTTCCGTTTCCATTGACTACGGAAATGGCATATTGAAAAGGTATTTTACCTAATTCGAGTTGTCCTGTAGCAGAAAGCCCGATTTGGAAGCTTGTCCAGCCTAACTTCCCGAATTCTGTATATTGGTTAGACCAGTCCAATGATTTAATAATATCAATAGGATAGGTTTCTTCAATCCCAAACCATGGCCTGAATTGTCCTACTGTTAAGGCTAATTTAGGATTAAAAGTATATTTCAAATAAGCATTTTCAAGAACTCTGCTTTTGGGGTCATTTTTAAAGTCGGCTAAATTGGCCAATGCCACCACTTCGGTACGTTTACTGATCTTTGCACGAACCTGAATTCTCATGTATTTTACCATGAAATTGTTATTGGTTCCTGAGCCATCCTCATGATGAAGCCCATTTACATCTACATCTTGGTTCATCCCGACAAGATAACGCGCCTGAAAAAGACCTTTGATCTGAAGTTGAGGATATTTTACGTTCTCTTCCTCTTGTTTTGTCTGTATAGAATCTGGTATTTGCGCATGAGCTGAAAAGCAAAATAGCATAAAACAAAATAATAGATTTCTCTTTTTTGGTTGAAAAAAGGTCATATGGTTTGTGTTTAATTAGTGAAATTATTTTTTTATTTAAGACCATATAAGTCTTAAAAACGGAAAGCATTTTGATCTTAATAACCTGTTTTGCTTATCGAGGGAAATGAAATGAGAGGGAAGTTTTTCATAGTATTTTTTTGGGTGTAAGTAAAAATGGGTATTAATATTTTTTGAAATATTTAACTGTTTGATTATAAGTATTCTTTATTTGGTGATATAAATTTAATAAATTTTGTTTAATTAACATAAATTTTAGAAACATTAATATAAAATTTATGTGAATAATCAGGTAGTCAATATTTAGAACAATTATTGCCTGTTTTTTTCGTATCTTATAGCTGAAACCTTGTGGTAATCATGAAAAAGAGAACAGGTTTAAATAATAATTCACACTTTGGATATAGAAGTAATTCTCTTTATTAATGAAGGTTAAGCGGTTAAATTATTTGATACCACAAACTGATATAGCTGCAAAAATTTCGTTATATTTGATAGTTTAAAGCATCGTATGAATTTTGTAGATTGTCATGAAGAACCCATACATATCCCTGGGTATATACAAAGTTTTGGATATCTGATTGGCATTGATGTAGACTCTCATTCCATTACTTTTTTCAGCCAGAATATTTCCAACATTTTCAATATTGAGAATGTTGAATTTCTTTTTGATAAAAAAATAACCGACTTTCCTGAAAGTTTTCAAAGCATTATTAATTCAGATATTTACTCTTCTTTAAGAAAGTTTACCAGAAGAGAAAACGAAACGTATTTCGATAAAATTTATATTGGTGAAAAAGAATATCACTTCTGTGTTTTCAAAAGTAAAAATCATATTTTTTTAGAATTTGAAGAAGTTCTAAAGAATCCAAATAAACGTATTTCCAACAAGTACGATAATTTTTATATCATAGACAATGCACAGGAAATTTGGGATCAGCTTTTGAGTACACTTTCAAAAGTGGTGAATTATGACCGAATGATGGTCTACAAGTTTATGGCAGATGGTTCCGGTAAAGTAATTTCAGAAAGAAGCAACAAAAATATGGAAAGCTATTTGGGACTTCATTATCCCGAATCTGATATTCCCAGACAGGCAAAAGAGCTATATCTGAAGAAGAGAAAAAGAATCTTCAGTAATGTTTATACTGAGACGGTTCCTATTTTGAGTAAAACATATAAGAATATTGATCTTACTTTTACGGGGGCACGCGGTATGTCGCCTATTCATGGGCAGTATGTAAAAAACTCAGGAGCAGCTTCAAGTTTCAGTGTGTCTATAATCATAGACGATAGGCTTTGGGGGTTGGTAACCTGCCAAAATTCAGAACCTAAACATATTGATCTTGAAGATAGGGTACAGGCGGGAATTTTCACGGCCTTAGCTTCTAATGCGTATTCTTCATTTAAATCTAAAAGAGAATTGGAATACAGGATTAGTTTAAATGGTAAATCTTCTTATCTAAAATCTGATTTTCTAAGACATAATACGCTGTTTGATTCTTTAGTTGAAAATAAAGGAGAAATAAGAGAATTGCCTGAAGCAGATGGTTTAGTGATTGTTTCGGATGAAGATCTTGTTATGGATGGCGTAACGCCTGAACATTCTGTAATTGAAAAGATCGTGAAGTGGGCACACAAAAATACCGAGGAAAGTCTATATGTAAATCGAAGTTTTCTTAAAGAATATGGTGATGAATTGGGGTTAGATGAAAATGCAGCAGGAATCATCATCTATTTTATCGAAAGAAGTAAAAATGAAATGCTCATCTGGTTCCGGAAGGAGTTTGATGAACACATCAACTGGGCCGGAAATCCGGAAAAGCAAATTGGAATGTTCTCTCAAAATGGCGAACAAAAACAGATCGTATCGCCAAGAACTTCTTTTGAGATATTTACAGAAAATATCAAAGGAAATTCAAAAAAATGGAGTTCCCGAAATATCAGTGCAGTGCAGGCTGTGCGCGATGTAATTCTTGAAACTTCCCATAAACAATACAATGCAATTAAAGAACTGAATAATCAACTGAGAAAAGTGAATGAAGAACTAGACAGTTTTTCTTATACTATTTCTCATGACTTGGGTACTCCGCTAACGGTGATGAAGCTGAATGCACAAATGCTTCTTGCTAATTTTGAAAAAACAGAGAAAAATAGAAATAAACTGACTTCCATTGTTGAGGAAATCGACAATATGGCTGAAATGATGCATGACGTTTTGCAATTAAGCCGTGCAAAACACAGTGATATTGAGCTTGAAAGTTTACCAACCCAACATACGATTCATAAAATTTCTGAAAATGCCAAAATTACTTTTGACAGCCCAACAAGTGAGATTATTATTAAAGAATGTCCTGAGGTGTTGGCAGATAAAACAATGCTGCATCAGGTGTTTTTAAATATCATCAATAATGCGGTGAAATATTCTTCTCAACAAGATCAGCCAAGAGTTGAAATTGAAGGAACTGAGGACGGACAAACTATTATTTACAGAATTTCGGATAATGGAATCGGAATTCCTGAAGAAGATAAACATAAAATGTTTAAAATTTTCAACAGGATGGATAATGCCAAAAAATTTAAAGGAAATGGAGTAGGGCTTTCCATTGTTCATAGAATTATGAATAGAATTGGAGGAAATGTGGATTATAAAAGCAATAAAGATGGAACTTCTTTCATTTTAACGTTCAAAAAACCTTAAATTTGGGGAACTTTTAAAACCTTATTATGGTATCTGAATATCTTAAACAAAATACAGCAGAATATCACGATGCTGCTGAGAAACTTTTTAATTCTGAAAAAATTTTTAACAAGACTTTCACTTTAGAAGATTATAAAAAAATCATCAATACCAATTATTTGATGTTGCTTCATTCTGAAGATAAAATTTTCACCAGCCTTTCTGATAAATTTTCTGAAAAACTTCAGTTGGATCAAAGAGTAAAACTTCCTCTTATCGAAAAAGATCTTCAAAGCTTGTCATTAGATAATCAAAATACTTCTCATGATCTTGAATTCAGCAACGAGCATGAGGCTTTAGGAGCAATGTACGTGATTGAAGGTTCAACGTTGGGTGGAAATGTGATCGCAAAACAGCTTTCTAAAACAGAAGGTTTTGATAACGTAACGTTTAATTTCTTCGGATGTTATCAGGAGAATACAGGACCAATGTGGAAGAATTTCAAAGAAGTTTTAGACACCGAAGTTACTGAAGACAACTATAATGAAGTGTTATCAGGCGCTAAAAAACTATATACGTTTTTATTGAACGTAAACTAAGATCTTCCAAAAAATATAAATATTTACGTAGTAGATAATAAGCTTGTTTAAGCTAATGAAAATTTAACCACAAAAGTCACAAAAGATTAACACATAAGTTATTTAAGTTCATCATGAAAGGTAGATAAGAACACATAAGTTCTAAAAATCTTTGATTTTTTATTCTTTTGTATACTTCTATTTTCAGAATGGATAAACTTGAAACAGTTTAATAATAGCTTTTGCTTCTTTTGACTCCGTCGAATCTTCGATTTGTGGTTAAAATAAAAAGTTTAACCAAGTTCAATATAAACTCCTGAAAGATTGCTCAATTTTTCAGGAATTGTTAAATTTGGGAGTCAAAAAAATTGAAACTAAACAACAAATAAATTTAAATAAGTATACATTATGAAAGTAACTGTAGTAGGTGCAGGCGCTGTAGGCGCGAGTTGTGCAGAATACATCGCAATGAAAGACTTCTGTGCAGAAGTAGTTTTAGTAGACATTAAAGAAGGATTTGCTGAAGGTAAAGCAATGGATTTGATGCAAACGGCATCTCTAAACGGATTTGATACCAAAATTACCGGAACAACAGGAGATTACAGCAAAACTGCAGGTTCTCATGTAGCGGTTATTACTTCAGGGATTCCTAGAAAACCTGGAATGACAAGAGAAGAATTGATCGGTATCAACGCAGGAATCGTAAAAGACGTTACTGCTAACTTGGTAAAACATTCTCCAGAAGTAATCATCATTGTGGTTTCTAACCCAATGGATACTATGGCTTATTTGGTACACAAAACTTCAGGTCTTCCTAAGCACAAGATCATCGGAATGGGTGGTGCTTTAGATTCTGCAAGATTCCAGTACAGATTGGCAGAAGCTTTAGAAGCTCCAATTTCTGACGTAAACGGAATGGTAATCGCTGCTCACAGTGATACTGGTATGCTTCCATTATTGAGCAAAGCGACAAGAAATGGTGTTCCAGTAACTGAATTCCTTGACGAAGAGCAACAAAAATATGTAATTGAAGAAACTAAAGTAGGAGGTGCAACGCTTACTAAATTATTAGGAACTTCTGCTTGGTATGCGCCAGGTGCAGCTGTTTCTGTAATGGTTCAGGCAATTGCATGTGACCAAAAGAAAATGATCCCTTGTTCATTAATGCTTGAAGGTGAATACGGACAAAACGATATCTGCCTAGGGGTTCCTGCTATCATAGGGAAAAACGGTGTAGAAAAAATCGTAAACATCACATTAACTGCTGAAGAGCAATTGAAATTCGCTGAAGCTGCTAATGCAGTAAGAGAAGTGAATGGTGATTTGAAGTTTTAATTGATTAGACTTTATATATTGAAACCGCATCGTGAGATGCGGTTTTTTATTTTTAGATTATTTACAATGATAAATTATTATGTATATCCGTTTTCGCTCATATTCCTTTAGTAACTGTTATTAAAGGGCTTTTGATGGTTTTATTACCAAAATATTTTGATTTAGTATGTATAATGAACTCATTTAGATAGAATTGAAGATATTTCCGGTCAATTTCAGGGTAATATTTTCAAAAAACAAATAACTCAACTTGTTGATTATCAATTAACTATTTGCGATATTGCTAATTACGGATATACATATAAATTATAAAAGAAACAATCGATTCTGTAAGTTTTTATAGTGAAATTAAGTTCTTTTTACTCACTTGCATCACATTTTCTAAACATGCTAAATTGTTTTAATCCAATAAATTCACTTTTTGTTTCAACACTTTGAATGTAATTAACTAAAATCTGCAATCCTTCCTCCCAATATTCATTATTAAATAAACATTCTCCTTCAATTCTATCATGAGATTTTGAAATATAAATTTTTAACCAATTTAGTTTGTTATTAGTCAATTTTTGCGTGATTTTATCTTTTAAAAGATTAAATATAAATTCGTTTTCAGGAATGGTTATCCCATTCCAATCTCCCTGCAATGCCATATTTCCTAATTTTGGATGCCAAACCGTATTGTTAACTTCAAAATCAATCTCAGGATTGTGAGAATCTGTAAAACTGTCGATGATAGGTTCAAAAGTCGTTGTAAGATAATTGTGCAGAACAGCTTGAACTTTTTCTTCTATCGTATTTCCCATTCCTACAAGATTCTCTTCTATTCCTTCGGGAAAATAAGTTGGGTGAATGGTAAGAACCATTAAATGTATTAATAATGGATGATAGCTGGGATTTTCGACAATTGCAGTTGCAATTTCAAGTTCAGAGTTTACTACTAAAGCTTGGTATTGTGTATGCTTATCTACTTTGTAGCCATTTGTTTCAAGAGCATCTTTTAAAACTTCAAGAAGAAAAATATTATTATCAGGTGCTTGTTGTTGAGTTTTTAGAATATTTTCAGTAGTTGGATTTGTTTCTTGAACAGCAATATTATCTTGCGCTGAAATATTTTTTTGAACTGATTTATTGTCTGTTGTCTTTTTTTTCTTGAATAGATCAAAGAATCCCATGTTTATTTTTTTAGGTTTTAAAAATATGAATTTATAAGGATATGTGTTAAATTCTGTTCTACTTTGTTATTTTTTCACCAGAATTGATTCTTTTATGTTTTAAGAAAATTAATTCTTAGCTTTCTGCTCTTCTCTATATTTTTTAGCGTCTTCTAAAATTTGAGCATACGTTTTTCCTTCCAAAGGTTTGTGTTGAATTTTTCCTAAAATAAGATAAGCCGCCATTAGTTTGGCTTCATCATCACTTAATTTTTGTTCTTTTCCGATGGCTTTTAGGTCTTGTTCCATTGTTGCATCGCTGTATTTTCTGTTCATAGGATTTGAACAGGAAATGATGGTAAGTACTGATAAGCACAGGATAAATTTTTTCATGGTTTTAATTTTTTAATGTGATATTTTTATTTTCGAATCATAAATTCCTATCCGCTTTTTCTTTCTTTAATTTATTCCAGTTATTAATATTCATGATCAAAATAGGAAGTAAAGCAATGGGAATTACAGACAAAGCACTAAAGCCTTTTTTTATGGTTAAGAAAAATGATGAAAAAAATAGAAGAAGAATAGCAACCATGAGCATAATAGTCAAAATCTTTGCTTTCTTTTCGTTGCTGATGAGTTCTTCGTTAGTGTATTCGGTTATTGGTTTAGTTTCTTTCATGGTTTTATTTTTTGTTGATGACTTCCAGCGTATTTATTGTTCCAACAGGGGCAATTTTGATATGTTTATCTCCTTTGGTTACATAAAAATAATAACTACTATTGATGTCGATCATGTATATTTCTGTAGGTTCACAAGAGCTGGAAACAATTTTATAATTGTATTTTAGATTTTGAGTATCAATTCTTCTGTTAATATTCATGCCTTCACCTATTCCTAATCCAATAAACAATGCGAGAAGCTCGAAGGCAACCATTATAGCAAACACAGGAACCATTTTCTTTTTGAGTTCTTGTTTATCAGTTTCAGTATCTATTTTATAGCTTCCTAATAACTTTTTACTCCAGTTTTTATGACTGTTTTTGAAAAGAATAATTTGAAATAGAAAGAATAAAATAACAACAGTAATGATAACAATGATGAGAATTGGGCTTGAGGCCATATCCGCAATAGGACTGATTAGAATATCTGTTATGGAGGAGTATTTTAAAATATTAATTCCTAATTGATAAAAAAGAATGCTTTCCTTTAAAAGTCCAAGAATGATAAGATATAAATAGCCTAAAGGTAGCAATCCTTGAATTTTTTCTAGATATTTCATGGGTCTAATATATTATTTTCTTTTTTAACGCAAAAATGCATCAATGAGATGCGTTTTTTATTTATTATAATTTATCTACAATTTGCTTCCATCGGGATAGAAGGAGATCAGTATATATATTCTTGTCTAATCCATATGAACCTAATGCAAAACCATCATTCCATTCTACAAGGCTTGTTTCTCCATTTTTTAAAATCCCAAAATCGATTCCATATCCATCCGTACTTTCTTCTGAGTTTTCAAAAGACTGTATGGCAATTTCAACAAAATTCATGTTTAACTTTAAACTTTCATCTCCCGAATAGTTTTTGATTCCAACAATGTTAGATTTGTTAATAAATACACGAAATTCAGAAACCCATTCAACCAGAGATGAACAATATAGTATAGTATCTTTTGGTAATGTTTCAAGCTTAAATAAGTCATAAGTAGAATAAATGACAAACCCTGTAAAAAGCTTAGCTTTTGACTTTGGCTTAACAAAAATATTCATTGAATCTCCATTGTTTTCCATCAGTAATTTTCGGACAGTAGTCTCCCAAATATTTCTCATTAAATATTTCTTTAAACTTTCGGGATAAGATGGTGTTAATGAATTGATGTCCAGTTTTTTGAAGACCTGTAACATTGTTGGATGATCTCCAACAACTAAAGTGTTGTTATCAAGAATCAATTGATTTCTATGCAAACGTTTTGTTGTGAATAAATGACATTCTATACCTCTAGATTCCAGAATATCTTTTACATCTTGATGTTCTGTTTCTATTTTGTTGTTACCATATTCATGAATATAGGCTTTAGTAATCATATAGGTTTTAATTTTATAAATTTTAATATGATAAGTAATGAATATGAAGTTAGGAAAATAATAAATGGGATTATAAATCCTCCATAATTAAAATTTTCTAAAGGAAGTTGTAATAGTCGATTTGCAATGGGCAAGATCATCATTATAAAGCTAATGATTGATTTTAGAATATCCTTTTTCCAACTCATGAAATTCAAAGCAATACCAATTATTCCAATAATAGCAAATAACTGCTCTATATTTCCAAATTGGATTATATTACCAATAAGCCAAAGGATGAATGGTACAGGGACCATCATTCCCATAAGTAGAATAAGGCAATAAGATATAATAGAAATGAATATAAGAACTCTCATTTTTAAAAATTAAAAAACTAGCTAGAATGTGATTTTAAGATGTGTTTATACTGTATACTATTCAGTGAATAAGTGAATAGTTACTAAGATATTATTTTCTTTTTTAATGCAAAAACGCATCAGAGAAGATGCGTTTTATTTAGATTCTATTGTTGATATATTCTTTTCCATTCATGAATCGGTCTCGAAAAAGAATACGAATAATTTTGACTTGCAATACCTATATTGAATCCAGAGCTTACGACTGCATTTAAAATATCATTATCTGTCTCGTAAACTTTGCTGTTGATGAATGTTCCCACAGCTTTTTTAAGTTCAGGGCTATTGTTATTATCTTCAGATTTTAAATTTTTATTTACTTTAATAAATACCGTATAACTCAAACGGTTATTTTCCGAATTGCCTAGCGAACTATAATTCATACTGACACTTGCATTTGAAATGTGATCTTGGGCTAAGATTTCTTCGTATACAGGAACTAATTTTTTGATTTCTGAATTGCTGTTTAAGCCATAAATTGAAGTCATTATAACGATTGCAAATATTCCACCTGTAATGTAATAGGGTAGCTTTTTTACAGCGGGCATAAAAGAAAATTCATTATTTCTATATTCTTGCACCACATAAGTTTTTGCAATAATGTCATGTAGAGACTGCCTTGTTTCTTTATTGAAAATATAAAATACAATAATTCCGATACCACCAGTGAATATGATAACTCCTTGGATGATGGTAACAATAGAAAATGTATGGAGCCCCGGAATTTTAAATCCGTTCAGAAAAAATGGGGTAGTATAGACCAATGCTCTGATAAAAGAGGTTTTTAAACTGACAGGATTTCCAGTGATATCCACCACCTGAATGTTCATCCATTTCTTTCCAAAAGTCTGCCCCTGATGAATATTAGAATTTAAGATTGAAAAATAAGCCAGAGAAATAATCCATCCAATTAGTTTTGCACTTTCTCCGAGTGAAATAAAGAAGTTGCTGAAAATTAATCCTAATATATATCCGAAGACTCCAAGAATTAGAGAATCAATTAAAAATGCCCAGATTCTTACCCAAAATTTGGATATAAATAAATTGTGTTCCATAGTTTATTACTAGTTTTTGCTTTTTAATAAGGCAAATGTAATAAAAGCTTTCCACTAATACTTACATTGTTTTCAAAACTCCGCCGTCTGCTCTTAGGCTTGCTCCATTGGTGGCAATTGATAACGGACTGGAAAGAAAGGTCGCGAGATTGGCAATTTCTTTAGGCTCGATAAATCTTTGTAATAAAGAATCAGGATTGGTTTGCTGAATAATGGCAGCTTTCATTTGTTCAGCACTCATATTTTGAATTTTTGCAAAGTAATCAACGGTTTCAGCAACGCCTTCGGAATACGTTGGGCCACCAAGAATGGTATTAACGGTAACTTCAGTTCCTTTTGTTAATTTTGAAAGTCCATTACTTACTGCCATCATTGCAGCTTTTGTCATGCCATAATGAATCATATTTCCAGGAATATTTACGCCGGATTCACTGCTGATGAAAATGATTCTTCCCCAGTTTTTCTCCAACATTTTTGGCATAAGATGTCTGGATAATTTTACAGAGCTCATAACATTGATTTCAAAAATATGATACCAGTCTTCATCAGAAATGGTTGTAAAATCTTTCAGTTCAAAAATTCCAATGTTGTTGATAAGAATATCAATATCATTCAATTGTTCAAGTAAATGATGAACTTCTTCGTGGTTAGAAAAATCAGCTACAATTCCTGAAATAGTAGCATCTGGAAATTGCTGCTGTAATTGAAAAACAGCTTTTTCTGTTTTCAGTTTTTGTCTTCCGTTGATGATTACTTCAGCGCCTTCCACCAATAATTGTTGAGCGATGGCAAAGCCAATTCCTTGTGTTGAACCACTGATGAATGCTTTTTTTGATGTTAATTCTAAATTCATATTATGTAAATTTTATTTTGTAATGATCAATACAAAAATGAATAAAAAAATTAGCTGAGAACAGCCAATTGTATTTCTATTTGTTGAGACAGAGTCGTTTTATCGGGATACATTCGTCTTAAGGTATTCAGCCCACACCAAAATGTGATGAGGTATTTTCCTAAGATGGATGCATCGGTTTTATTTTTCATACTGTCATTTTCCTGTGCCTTTCGGATGGCTTCAGTATACATTTCTTCAACTTCTTTTAAGATGTTAACAGCTTCATGTTCCAAATCTTTATCCACGTAGGTCATTTCTACGACTGTGTTTGCGATAATACAGCCCTTTAAATGTGATGCTTCATTTTCCTCAGCAATACTTCTGAAAAAGTCTTTAATTAAATGAATTGGGGATTCACTTTTTTCCAATTCGCTTTTAAAGTCTATAAATGCTTGCCTTCTTTGGTTCATCGCTTCTTTGAAAATCTGCTTTTTTCCTCCTTTAAATGTATTGTAAAAACTACCACTTCCTGCTCCGGTGATGGTTAATAAATCATTTAAAGAAGTTGCAGTATAGCCTTTTTTCCAGAAAATTTCTTGTGCTTTCTGAATAAGTTCCGAGTTGTCATAAATATTGGGTCTGCCTCTCATTTTATTTATGTAATGATTGATACAAAAATAGAAAAAATTTATGAGCTGAATTAAAAATTAACGTAAAAATATGATTTTAATTAAACGACTGTCTAAACTCCAACGGTGAAACCTTCGTTTTGTTTTTAAATAATTTGCTGAAAGACTGAGGATGTTCAAAACCCAATTCATATGCAATTTCACTCACAGACAATTGAGTGGTTGATAATTTTTCCTTTGCTTTTTCAATCAGTTTTTCATGAATGTGCTGCTGAGTGCTTTGTCCGGTTAAGACCTTCAATAATCCGGTTAAATAACTCGCCGAAACATTTAATTGATCGGCCACAAATTGTACAGAAGGAAGACCTTTTGTGATCAGATCTTCATGATTAAAATAATCATTTAATAACTTTTCTAATGAATCTAGGATTTTATGATTGGAAATTTTTCTTGTAATAAATTGCCTTTGATAAAAGCGTTCGGCGTAATTCAACAATGTTTCAATTTGTGAAATAATAATATTTTGGCTGAATTGGTCAATATTTGAATGATATTCATTTTGAATATTCTGAACAACATTTTTAACAACGTCTTCTTCCTTTTCGGAGAGAAATAAAGCTTCTTTCACAGAATAATCAAAATACTCATAATGTTTGATATTTTTGGCTAAAGAAGTATTCCAGAAAAAATCGGGATGAATGAGTAAAATCCATCCCGTATGTTTTGTTTGTAAACTGGTATCCGGATCTAGCGTAACGCCAAAAACCTGTCCCGGAGCCATAAAAAACATTACCCCTTCATCAAAATCATATTCTTGCTGACCGTATTTTATTTTCGCATTGGAAGTTCTCTTAATGGAAATCGAATAAAAATCTAAAATCCAGCTCAGTTCTTTTATATCAGGATCATGACTAATCGTACTGTAATCTATCACACTGATCAACGGATGCTCAGGTTTTGGCAGTCCGCGAAACTGATGAAATTCACTGATGGTTTTAAGTCTGATGGGCTGTTTCATTATGACTAAGTGGTTGTTTAAATTTTAGTTAATAATTGATGTTTGAAATTTTTTAAACCATTAAGGATAATTTTAGTTGTTAAGGAGATGAAGAAAAAATCTAGAGATTTCCTTAAGCGTGCCGTCTTAAAGCAAAGCTCAAACTTAATATTCTAAAAACCTTAAGTAATCTTACTATTGAAAATCAAGGATGAATATAATAAATTGTTAATGAAACATGAAATTATTAAAATCTATCACAGGCTCTAAGTTAATCGTTTTCTATGATTTTTTAGTAAAACATATTTGCTGTTTTATAAAGTCTTCGGCTCCGCTCAGACTGACACGCATGAAATTGTAAAGATAAAAGTTCGTATTAGCGGTGTCATCCTGAGCGAAGTCGAAGGATCTCTATGATTTCAAGGCAAAAGACCGTTTTACTTAAAATATGCTTTAGCAAAATCTTCAGCAAAATCCTTTACTTTCACATTTCCTAGAGCTGGTCTGTTTTGGTAATAATCTTCATATAAAACTCCATTTCCTCTGGCTGCATTCATTTCAACAAAACCTTTAGCGGTTTTAGGATTCGTTCCAGCGCTGATCATACCATTAAGTAAATCTTCATCTGAAACAGTCAGCCATTTCAGTGCTTGATTTCCAATAGCTTCACCCAACGTTTTTGCAATATCATTAGGTGAAATTTCCTCACTTGCAATGTAGCGAATTTCTCTTCCGTTAAATGGTTTTTCAATCTCTTCCGCAATGACATTGGCAATATCCAACGGCGAAACCCAAGCTTCTTTTTCATCTCCTCCATAATTCTGAATGATGGCACCTTGTGATTTGATGGTGGGAATAAAAGAATACATATTGTAATAAAACCCCACCGGACGCATAAATTTAATGGAAACATCTTCCGGAAGTTCATTTAAAATCTTTTCTACATTGTAATGAAAAGCAAGAATTCCGTTTCCGCTTGGAAGGTGAGCGCCAATACTGCTGAGGTGAACAATGTTTTTCACGCCTGATCTTTCAAAAGCTTCTTTGTAATTTCTTCCAATCTGAGTATTTGCTTCCATAAAATCTACGTTATGATCAAAAAAAACACCTGCATTTAACGCTTCCATAGCATAAACGATATCTGCTCCTTTGAATGTTTCGGTTAGAAAATCTATATTTTCCATAGATCCAATGGCTGCTTTAGCACCCAATGCTTCAATTTCTGATTTTCTTTCTGTATTGCTGCTTATAACAGTAACCGAATGTCCTTTGTTGATAAGTTCTTTGGTCAGTGGCTTGCTGATATTTCCTAAAGAACCTGTTACGATAATTTTCATTTTAACTTGTTTTTTATTGAAACAAAGTTCCGATATGCTATTAAAGATGATGTATCCAAATCTACTTTTTACGTAGCCGGATTTTAGGCTTACTGCTTGATTGTATTTTCAACTGTATGAGGTGTAACAAAATAGAGTTTTGAATTGTCTTATAAAGAGATAAGCAAAACCATGAAACAAAAACTGCTATTTTTCTTTTTACTCTTCCATGTCTTTTCATTCGGACAACAATTAGAAATTGGAAAAAGTACTTCAATAATATCTTTTGATGGTTCTTCGGAATTAAACTTTACGATTGATCTTAAAAAAGATGAAATTTATCTATTTACAATTTATCAGAATATGATTGATGTTGAGGCTATTATATTTGATTCTAATGGAAAACAGGTTGCTTACACCGATTTGGCTGATGGAAATAATGGATATGATAAAATTGAATTTTCGCCTGAAAAACACGATCATTATAAACTGGTCATACGTTCTGTTGAAAAGTCAAAAAAAACGAATGGAACAGTTGAGGTAAGTGTTAAAAAGTTTAGCAAAGAAGAAATTAAGATCCGTAAAAAGATTGCTGATGATATGAAAGAAGAAAATACTAAAGATATTTTCACTTTAGATATCACTCATTTTTGGGAAGCTTATGATCAGTTACAATTTTCTAAAACCACTCAAGATAGTATCAATACCATACAAAAGCTTTATCTGGATAGAGGCACAGATGGATTGAAAGAGTTCCAAAAAGTAAGATATTTTGGTGCCGAGTTTTTTGTTGAAAGAATTAAGAAGTATAAAAAATTCTATCAAAGTGTCAGAAACAATACCATGCTTCCATTACAGATCAAAGATTTACCTTCATTAATTGGGAGCTTCAAGAATATATATCCTGATGCTCGTCCTGCAAAAATCTGTTTTGCAATTGGACCGATGTCTACAGGAGGAACAATTTCTAATAATTATCTGTTGATCGGGGTTGAGATGTTAGCAGGCAATAAAGACTGCGATGTATCTGAAATAACCAACGAAAATTTAAAAGCGAGTATTTTGTCGCGCCCAACATTAGAATCTGTTAAAGATTTTATTAAAGAGACTGCAGCACATGAATATATTCATACCCAACAGTCGAAAAATAATAAAAATGCCTGTGAATGCTCTCTTTTGGATAATATAATTAGAGAGGGAGTTGCTTCTTATATTTCCGAAAAACTAATGATGCAACAAAAAGAAAACAACAGCAGAACTTTTTTGTATGTAAAGGAAAACGAGAAAAAACTTTGGGTTGAATTAAAAAGTGAGCTATGTTCAAAGGATTTTAGTAAATGGCTTTTTAATGCGGCTTCCAGTAAAGACCGTCCCGGAGATTTGGGCTATAGAATAGGATATAATCTGGCAGAATCTTATTATGAAAATGCTATTGATAAAAAGTCTGCTGTCAAAGAAATGATTGAAATGAACAACCCATTGCTATTTCTTGATAAAAGTCTATATGATCTAAAATTCAGATGAAAGATATAATGATACTATAGTCTACAATTAAATAATTACAATCAAACAGTTCATGAAAAGAACCATTTTATATATATTCAGTATTGCAACGGTATGTTTTTGTTCGACAAATCAAAAACTAAGTCCGGAAACGTCTTTTGAGAAAGATCTTGAAAAGGTGGCAGACAGCGTTAAAGTGAATGATATTGTAGTGAAAAATCTTTTTAAATATCAAATTCTGGCTCATTGCAATGGTTCTTTTGATCCAGAATTGATTACTGAAAAAGTATATCAACCCCACAAAAAACTTTGGGACAGTTGCTATGCCATGATCTTTGGTGAAAAAAATGCTGCTTTATACAATAATCCTGAAGGAATGATAGAATGGAATAAAACCTTATATCCTAAAAATAAGGCTGCATTTGATGAAAAAGTAAAGCGTCTTTTAAAAATAAATCTTAATCATGTTCTGGCTACGAATTTAAAAAAGTTCAATCAACTGGTTCCTTACCAACCTAAAGCTACCATAAGTATTCTTTTTACGCCATTGACGGGTATTGGTTTTGGTGGCTGTAAGGATGATCAATTTGCATTGGAACTCAATAACGAAAATACGGATCCGGAATTTACTTTAGAAAAAGGTTTACCTCATGAACTTAATCATTTGGTGTATGAGAAATTCAGAAATAAAGATGCGAATAAAAACTCAGCATTGAGCCAAACAATTGATGAAGGATTTGCCTGTTATTTCACTTGGGTTTTCTTTGATGGTAAAATGGAAAAGCATAATGCTGTTGAAAACATGTCAAGACAAGATTGGGAATGGTATGTAAAAAATGAGAAGAAAATTTTCATAACTCTTAAAACGTATTTCACAGATGAATCCGGAGATAATCCTCTTTTAAGAAATGATAAACTCAAGCTATTTCCTGATGCGCCAAAGTCTTTAAATTATTGGTTAGGGTTTAGAATCGTTGAAAAATATGTAGAGAAACACGGGGTCAATTCCTGGAAAGATATTTATAAACTGGCTCCTAAAGATGTATTGGATAGGAGCGGGTATGAGAAGTATGTGGAATTGTTGTAGTTGAATTAAGAACTGCTTTTTATGATATTTATTTAATTTTTAGTTTGTTGTTTAATAGTTTGTTATGATTATATACTTTAGTTTGATTCAAAATGTATTTTAAATTTTTAGTATTAATTTTTTGATTAAGACTTTGTTTATTGTGAAACAGATTGTTAATGTTATAATCATTATATATTCTATTCTTAAATAGCGTTTTGCTATATTTGTATAAAATTTTTTTCAAAATGGGACAAACATTAAGTTTGAAGATGGTAAGATTTTCTGGTTATAAATCGATAGAAAATGTATCTATAGAATTTAAAAAAGGATTGAATATAATTATTGGAAAAAATGCTGCAGGAAAAACTAATTTTTTAAATTTTCTAAATAAAAGTTTGAAATTTGATTTTAAAGGTCTGAATAATTTTGAATCTCAGATAGTTTTTGAAGGTGATAAAAAAATAACAATTGATTCTAAAAGAAGTACAGATATAAAAGATTTTTTTAAGGCAAATGATTTTAATGCATCTACAGAGTCAAAATTAAGAATAGGGAGAAAAGTTGTTAAAGTAGAGAATCCATATAGTGATCTTTCTGAGTATGAAATTTTTTATAATTCAACATTTATTTGTCATGGTGTGCCTAAAGATTTACCAATTATTAATAACCCTCTTACATTTAAATTTATTAAAGATAAGATCAGTGATGACTTGACAAATATTTATCGTAGTGATTCTACTACTTATTTTGTTAAGAATATAATTTTACAAATCTTGTTTGCTGATATTAACTTTGGAGATATTACTGAATTAGCTGTAGAAAATTCTTTAAAAGAAAAATTTGAAAAACTATCTTTATTTAATGAAATTCTACGTAAATATTCTCCTATTTCTGAGATTAGAATTAGTGATAATTTTAATGTCTTTATTGCAGATGATTCAAAAGAGATTACAATTAGTAATGTTTTTTTGGAATTTAAAATAGGTAAACAATGGTTACCTTTTTCAAGTCTTTCTGATGGGACAAAAAGACTATTCTATATTATATCAGAAATTTATGATGTTGATAATGAGGATTTAAGTAAATTTGGAATAACTCATTCTACATATTTAGTTTTTGATAGGAATAAAGTTAATAGATTAATATTATTAGAAGAACCAGAATTAGGGGTTCATCCTCATCAGTTTCATAAATTGATGGAGTTTTTGAAATTGCAATCTGAAACTAAACAAATTATTATTACTACCCATTCTCCTCAGGCATTAGATTTTTTGGAGTCAAATGAGTTTAATAGGATAATTTTGGCATATGTTGATATTGATTCTTCTTTAACGAAACTTAGGCATTTAGATGAAAAAGAGTTAAAGAAAGCAAAGGAATATGTAAAAGAAAATTTTTTGAGTGATTATTGGTTATACTCTGATTTAGAAAAGTAATATGAAAATAGGATTAGTTGGTGAAGCACCTAATGATACTGAATGCATTCAGGTTCTATTAGAAAAAAAATATACAGAATTTAATTTTTTTTTTATGCTTAATAGAATCAATGGTTCAAATTTAGAAAATCAAAAAGTTAAACGTATTCTAAGGGTTGAATATGAAAGTGAAAAGCCTGACATTGTAATTTTCATAAGAGATTTAGATGCCATTCTTCCTAATAAATCTATGCTATCCCGAAGGAAGACCTATTTTAATGAATTTAATAGCGTAGTAGATAAAAAAGGTATATTTTTTTTGAATGTTTATGAAATTGAAGCATTAATTTTAGCCAATCATGAAATTTTCAATCTTACATTTAATTCTCAACTTGTTATCAGTGAAAATGTTATGAGTATTTCAGAACCTAAAGAATATTTAAAAAATTTTAGTAGACAATATGATGAATCTATGAATGTTGGAATATTTAAAGACTTATCTTTTGAAACTGTTCATGATAATTGTTTATATTTCGAAAAATTTATTAAGGATTTCGAAAAATTGATAGTTAAACTAAAGGGTGATAATTAAAAAAAGTGTGTTACTTTTCATTATAAGTATTTATACTATTTTTCCTCTCGTGAGACTGTTTCTAAAATTGTAATAGATTTATCTTGCGAGAGAAAAAATATATGGAATCAATTCCTAATCAGGAACGATGAAATTTTTAATTATTAAAAGTAGCAAAAGCTCCTTGCGTACCGGCAAAGAAGTTATTGTAGACAACCTCTGTATTTCCAACACGGATCTCATAAATATTCTCCTGAAGTCCCTTTACCAGATCATTAGCAACATCAGAAGCTGGAATTCCGTTTTCTTTACCTCCAATTTCTGCGGAGAAATCTGTAGCAACCAAAGGCGGCATCAATTCAAAAACTTTTACGTTGGTATCTTTAGCCAATTCGTATCTCAACAATTGAGTGTGAGAGTGTAGCGCTGCTTTTGAATCTGAATACGTTGGAAGATGAGATCCTGGAACAAAACCTACGATGGATGAAACATTAACAATTGCTGCTTCATTTTGTTCTTTCAATAGAGGAAGAAATTTTTCTGATAGTCTGATGGGTGCGAAGTAATTGGTTGTAAATTCTGCCAATGCTTTATTATGTGCATTTCCATCATTTGCAATATTGTACACGTAAGCATTTCCCGCATTATTGATCAAGATATTTAAACCTCCGAAAGTTGTTTTTACTTCTTCGAATAATCTGTTGACATCACTTTCATTGGTAATATCTGCCTGAATGGTAAATACATTTTCTAAATCTTTAGCGGCTGCATCTAGTTTTTCTTTGTTTCTTCCTACAATAATAATTTTGTTGGAAGGGCTTAATGCTTTTGCAATTTCTAAACCGATTCCTGAACCTCCGCCAGTGATAAGGATGGTGTTGTTTGTAATGTTCATAATGTTTTGTTTTTTTGAATTTGTATTATATTTCTATATTGTACTATTTGGTACAAAATTGTTTAAATTTTTTTAATCCAGGACTTTAAGATTAAGCTCAATGATTGATGTAAGTATTTTAGGTGAACTTTCCATACGCTTTGTGACATGAATTCCATTCCATAGATTCGTAAGATGCCATGCTAAAATTTCTGAGTCTTCCGTGCTTTTTATCTGTCCGATTTCCTGTGCTTTTTGTATCGCTTTTGCAAAAACTTGTTGCAATTTTCTTAGCAATTCAGCTGATATCTTTTTTATGTCTTCATCTTTATCAGACAATTGAACCAAAGCATTTCCTAAGTAACATCCTCTTTCCTTATCGCATCCAGATCCATTGGCTAATCCTAAAAAAAGTTGTTTGATGAAGTCTATTTGATTATCGGTTTTTGCAATTTGATCAACTAATTTCTGATGAAAATTCTCTGAAAACTGCTTAATTGATCGTGCATATAATTCCTGTTTTCCTCCTTTGAAAGCCAAATAAAAACTTCCTTTTCCAATTCCCATTGCACCCAAAAGTTCATCTGCAGAAGCCGTGTCGTAGCCTTTGTCTTTAAAGACTTCAGTGGCTCTGTCTACAGCTTCTTTTTCATTGAATATTTTTGGTCTTCCTGCCATTTTGGATTATTTTCTGAAGCAAAGGTATATAATTGTACTAATTAGTACAAAATAAAATTTTGAATATCTTTTATAGTTTTTGTCGATAAAGCTAGAGGAGAGGTTCATAACTCATAAACAAAGCCGTCTCTGAAGAATCATTGTATAATTTAGTATTGATTCCTGTAATCGTAAAACCTGCTTTTTGATAGAATCTTACAGCGAGATAATTAGTGTTTTGAGTTTCAAGTTCAACAATTCTACACTTGAGTTCTCTGGCTGTTTTGTTGACATTTTTAAGTAATAATCGGCCGATACTTTGACCTCGGAATTTTTCACTGATCAATAGGTTTTCGATAAAAAGACTGTTATTCCATTCTCTAAATTCACAGATAACCCAACCTAATAATTCATCATCATGAAAAGCTCCGAAAGAATGTCCTTGTTCAATAATTGTATTGAGTTCAGCGATATCTTCAGAATTGGTTTCCCATATTTTTGTATAAGGTTGATTTTTTTCTCTTACAATAAATTCAAAAGTATTCGCCATTTCGATACTTGAAACGGCGTATATTTTATCTGTTTTATAACCATTTAATCCCCAATTTAACGTTGGGTTACAGGTGAGTTTTTCTAGTTTTTTAATTTCTATCATTGGAGACCGGAATATTTATGAATTTAGTGCAAAAATCACTCTTGTCATCTTCAGATTTGTTGGGTGATGTTTCCTTTACATTGTATTTTGTAAGTTCTGCAGTTAGTTTGAGACCATTAAATGCGTTAATGATATTATAATTTTTTATTTGATAATGTAAGGGAATTGAAAGTTCGAAATAGCCAACATTATTATCTTTAAACTTAAAATAATTAAAAGAGTTTAATCCATCATATGAATATCCAATATCAAAAATAAATTTTCCATTATTTAAAATAATTGGATAATGATTTGAAGAATAAATTGTCTTATTGTTTGTGTTGAAAATTAAATAATTATCTATTTCAAATGCTAAGATTTTAAATATATAAAAATTGTATTCTTTAGAAATGAGGGAGATATTATATTTATTGTTGCAAAATGAGGTATCTTCAATTTTTCCTTGACTAAAACTTTTAGCATGAATACAATGCTCTGTAATTGTATTTGGAAATTTTTTCTGGAATTCTTCATTCAGTTTTTTATTTTCTGCAATAACAGGTTTTTTACTTTTTGGAATACTATCTTTAATGAATTGAAAATATCTTTCCTTATTCAAAAACTCTACAGAATTTCTAGTATTTGATTCAATATTAAAAGTAAAATCATCACAACTAAAATCTTTACTGATTTGTGCGGATAATTTTAAAGATGTAAATAAAAGTATTATAGAGAATAAAAATTGTTTCATCAATTGTGGTAATTTAGAAAATACAAATTTTCAAAATTAATCAAAATTTCACACACCAAAACTTTCAAAACACGTAAATTTGTTCTCAATAAAAATTTACTAGATGCTTAGGAAAATTTCAATTGCGGCAGCAACTTTTCTGTCCGTGGTTACAATCAATGCTCAGAAGAATAAAAATTCTCAATTAGAAAGACCCAAATTAATGGTTGGGCTTGTGGTGGATCAAATGCGTTGGGATTATTTGTACCGATTTTACAATAAATTTGGAAACGATGGTTTCAAAAGATTATTGAATTCAGGATATTCTCTGAATAACGTACATATTCCTTATGTTCCTACGGTTACAGCTTTAGGACATACAAGTATTTATACAGGATCGGTTCCGGCGATTCACGGGATTGCGGGAAATGACTGGAATGATAAAGAAACCGGTAAAAATGTATACTGTACTACAGATGAAAGCGTGCAGCCTGTGGGAACAACCAATGCAAAAGTGGGAAGTCATTCTCCGAAAAATCTTTGGTCTACAACAGTAACAGACGAATTAAGATTGGCAACCAATTTCCAAGGAAAGGTAATTGGTGTTTCTTTGAAGGATCGTGCTTCTATTCTTCCTGCCGGACATACGCCGAACGGAGCGTTTTGGTTTGATGATTCTACAGGGAATTTCATCACCAGTACTTGGTATATGAATGATTTGCCACAATGGGTAAAATCTTTCAATTCTCAGGATTTGCCGGGAAAATTAGTGGCGAACGGTTGGAATACTTTACTTCCGATCAATCAGTATACAGAAAGTTCACCAGATAATTCTTCTTGGGAAGGATTGTTGGGAAGTGCAAAAACACCCACTTTTCCATATAGTAATTTAGCCAAAGATTATCAGGATAAAAAAGATAACATCCGTTATACACCTTTCGGAAATACATTGACGTTGAAATTGGCTGAAGCTTCTGTAGAAGGAGAGAAATTAGGAAGTGATGATATCACCGACTTTTTAGCAATCAATTTAGCATCAACAGATTATGCTGGTCATAAATTTGGACCTAACTCTATTGAGGTTGAAGATGTTTATTTAAGATTAGACCAAGATCTGGCTCAGTTTTTCAACTATTTAGATTCAAAAGTTGGAAAAGGGCAGTATACCGTTTTCCTTTCTGCGGACCATGGTGGGGCACATTCTGTAGGATTCTTGAAAGAGCATAAACTTCCAACAGGTTTCTTCGGAGAAGGAATGGAGAAAGATATCAATGATAAATTAAAAGCAAAATTTGGGGTTGATAAACTAATTAATGCAGTAGATAATTATCAAGTATATTTCGATAGAAAATTGTTGAAAGACAATAAACTTGAATTAGATGATGTAGTAAATTTCACGGTGAAAGAATTAGAAAAAGATCCTACCGTTTTATTTGCTGTTTCTGTGACAAAAGTTCAGGAGTCTACTATTCCTGAGCCTATCAAACAAAGAATTATCAACGGAATTAACAGACAGAGAAGTGGAGATATTCAATTGATTTCACATGATTCTATGCTTCCTCCGTATGCAAAAACAGGAACAACACACAGTGTTTGGAACTCTTATGATGCACACATTCCATTAATTTTTATGGGTTGGGGCATTCAGCATGGAGAAAGCAATAAGCCTTATTTTATGACGGATATTGCGCCTACTGTTTCTTCGTTATTGAAAATTCAGTTTCCAAGTGGAAACGTTGGAAATCCTATTACTGAAGTTATTGGAAAATAATTTTAGCTGAGAGCCTGTTTAGATTTTACTCAATAATTTTTACACATCTAGTTATCAGTTGTTTATTTCCATCAACAATACTCAATAGATGATGTTTGAAATTATTTTTGACTAAAAAAAATTAACGCAAAGTTGATGAATAATTTTGCTTTATTTTAAGTGAGCAAAGTCATGCGACTTCGTCGCTGATGAAGCTGTATGCTTATCCATACGCTTCGACGAATCAACGAAGTTGATTCTATCCTTTGCTCCCTGAAAACATACATAATGAAGCTAAAGCTTTGCGTTAGAAAAATAGGTCATCAGTACATTGTCTTTTAAATCAAAAAAAATCCTTAAAGAATATGATTTAGATAAAGATTTGAATGTGATGCAAAAAATTAAATTTAGAAATTTAAACAGGCTCTGAATATAAAAATAAAAAAACTCGCAATTACTGCGAGTTTTTTTGTGATTTTGAATTTACGGTCTATTCCTTAATTACTTTAAATGATTGTACTGAATTGTCTGTGATATTTTTTACAACTACAAGGTAGTGTGTAGAAGGTTTATCAGCGAAAGGTATTTTTAAAATGTTGTCGGATGTGGTAGTTTGGTAAATAACTTTACCGTCAATACTTAAAACCTGTACTTGATAGTTTTTTCCTGAAGATCCAAGATTTACGGTTAGTTCATCTTGTACAGGGTTGGGGTAAACGCTTTGTTTAGTATTGTTAATACCATCAGTCAATTTTTCACCGGCTTTTTTAGGTTCCATTGTCGGTGAAGCTTTCATCATTTTTGAACTACAGTTCTGGGCTGTCCAATTCACTGTATTTGATACTGTTGGGCATCCTCCAGCTCCTGTAATAAGTACTCTTGCTTTTTCAGTATAGGTTGTGTAAATACTTCCAAGACCTGAAATAGTCATTGTAGGAGATTGTGTACCGGTGAATGTACCATATCCAGATACAGTTCCCTCATTGTAATTATTCCAGTTTCCATTGCTATCCTGATATTGCCATTGATACTTTGTGGCACCATAGGCTCCCACGGTCATACTTAAGCTGCCGTCAACACAACCTGTGAGAGAAGTGGGTGGTTGCTGAGTGATGAATACGTTTTCTGCTTTCCATGAAACAATATTAGATGCTACTGTACATCCTCCTGCTCCAATGGCCAGTAGTCTTGCTTTTTCAGTGTTATTGATATAACTTCCACCAACATTTGAAATGGTTAGAGTAGGGGTTTTTGTTCCTGAAAATGTACCATATCCGGATATGGTTCCTTCTGCGTAATTATTCCAGTTTCCATTAGAATCCTGATATTGCCATTGGTAGGTTGAGGCACCGGATGCACCAGCGGAAATAACTAAATTTTGATTTACACAAACAGTCATTGATGAAGGGGGTTGCTGAGTGATGAATACGTTTTCTGCTTTCCATGAAACAATATTAGATGTTACTGTACATCCTCCTGCTCCAGTGGCTAATAGTCTTGCTTTTTCAGTGTTATTGATATAACTTCCACCAACATTTGAAATGGTTAAAGTAGGGGTTTTTGTTCCCGAAAATGTACCATATCCGGATACAGTTCCTTCTGCATAATTATTCCAGTTTCCATTAGAATCCTGATATTGCCATTGGTAGGTTGAGGCACCGGATGCACCAGCGGAAATAACTAAATTTTGATTTACACAAACGGTCATTGATGAAGGGGGCTGCTGAGTGAAAGATACATTTTCTGCTTTCCAAGTGGCCGTGTTTGAAACTCTGAACTCACTTAGTTTTCCACTTGATACCATTAGCCTTGCCTTTTCAATTTGTGTTGCATAGATCCCTGAAATATTCGAAATGGTTAAAGTAGGCGTTTTTGTACCTGAGAATGTAGCATATCCCGGAACATTTCCTTCAGTGAAATCATTCCAACTGTTATCAGATCCTTGGTATTGCCATTGGAAAGATGCTCCCGAAGCTTGTGCAGATAATTGTAAGGTGCCACCAACACAAGCTGTTGAAGTATCAGCTGGTTGTCCTGTTATACCACCATAAACATGGGAGGTTTGTGGAGTTGTATAAACTACAGTATGATTGGGAAGGGTAACAGCTGTTCTTGAAACAAGAGGACTGTTAATATAATTACTAGAGACGTTTGATATATAGAGAGTGTTTGTTTTTGTACCAGCAAAATTTCCATATCCAGAAACGTTTCCTTCAGTATAATTATTCCAGGCTCCTGTTGAGGTTTGATATTGCCATTGATAGCTTACGCCTGAAGTGTTTGAATTTAATGTAAGAGAACCACCTACAAAAGTATTATTTTCTATATCGGGAGCTCCATTATTATACGTAAATGGAAAAGATTGGAATTCTTTTTCCTCATTATTTAAAACAAGTTCTACCTGCAGATTATAAGGCCCTGTAATGGTTTCCAAATCGCTTACAGGCATCGTTGCAGAAAATGTATTACCCACAGGTTTAACAGACCATGCCACTTTATAGTAGCCCGGACTTGGAGTTGCATAAGGATCCTGATAAATATTAATATCAATAACAGGTCTATTGGATGAAAAGGTACCGGAAACGATAAAGTTTCCATTAGCAAAGGATGTTTTAAGATTGGTAATACTTGCGTTATGCCCATTGCGATATACTCCGCCTGGAGTATCGGCAAATAACTGATTATTATTTAATAAAGCACAGCTTGCGCGATTCATAAAGGTATGAGTACTGGTACCTATGGTGCTATTTCCTGCAAACATCAGGTTCATCCCTTTATTGGGATCATTGTTCTCTGTTTTGGTTTGATGGGAGTGAGGGAGGCCTAAACCATGTCCCAACTCATGTAACATTCCTCCAAAATAACTTCTAAATTTATCACCAATTGCACCTGGAATGTTTAAATATTCAAGCTTAAACCCTATAAAATCTACAGCAAAAGCAATTTTATCTAATCCGTAAAAAGGAGCGTCGAGATTGGCATTGGCACATGCGGTAATAACTAATGTACGAGCGCCGGTTTTCTGGCTTGGGTTATTATTAAAATAAGTGTCAACCTCCTGTTGAATTTTACTAGAATCATTATAAGGATAAGAAGAGGCAGGAAGAGCTCCGTGAATCAAAATAATTTTTACCTTATTGGTATTGGTAGCTTCCGTAAAAAGGCCAAATGTTTTAGGACCATACCCGTTTGCTATCATATTTTGCTTGTAGAAATCTTGTCCCCAAAGCATTAATTCGCTTATCCTGGTGGCATAAGTAGGATCTAAAGGAACATCATTCGGAACAAAATAAATTAAATTTAAGTTATAGGGCCGTGTAGAAGTGTACGTAATATTATTGTAATTACTGGTGTACTGAGCATGGAATTTTGCAGGTAGGATGCATAGACAAATGAGTATTAACAGCCATTTGCTGGGAATAAATTTTTTTTTCATTTTAGTGTTTTTATTAATTTCTAAACAGAAATTAGACAGCAAAAGTAAATAATATTTTCCTTATGAACCAAAAGTATTTAGAAGAAATAAGCGATAGGGGTGTGTTTTAGTTAATGAAATACTAAAATAATTATTGAATTAAGAATAGAATAGGTTTTTATTTTTTTTATGAATTCTTCTGTTTTCCTTCTTTACTTTGATAATTAAATATAAAATTCCGCCCGAAATAATAAAAAAAAGTAACCAAGATGAAATCATAAGATAATGATAGTGATCTTTAATTTTTCCGATTTTTATTGATGTTTCCTCATTATGATTATTAATAGAATGATTGATTGAGATTAGCTCGTTTTGCTCTCTTTTAAACCGCATCTCAAAATATTTTTTATTGTAGGTTTGATAAAGCTGTGGCTTTCCCATCACGAGATAATTTTCAGACATTTCTTTGTAGATTCCTTCATTAAGAACAAGGTCACCTGTGTTTTTAGAAAGATTTTCGGCTTGTATCAAAAGACTTAAGGCTGCTTTATTTTCGTGTTTCTGCTTCTGCATTTCTGCAAGACCTTTCAGGGCAAATGCTTCTAAACTTTTAGCATTGTCTTTTTGAGCATAACGAATGGATTCTAAAAAAGTGGGTTGTGCTTTTTCCAGTTGGTTAAGGTTCATGTAGCAATATCCGATATTGTAATAAACGATGCTCATATTGGCAGCCGTATTTTTCTGAGTCTCTATTTTATTAAAGTTTTTAATAGAAATAAGAAATTTTTCAAGCGCAATTTCAGAATTTGATTGGCTTTTATAAATCATCCCGCGAATAGCATAACTTCTTGCCGTTTCAAAAATCTTTCCGGAAGCGTTATCAGGAAGTTTTCCAAGAAGAATATCTGCCTCATTTAATACTTCAAGGCTTTTGCTGAAAAGTTCCATTTGTTGATATTGTATGGCAGCAGAGATTAAAACATTAGTTTGGGTTTTAAGATCATTTGTTTTCTGGGCCAATTCTTTTGCTTTTAAAATATATTGCAAAGATTCGTCGAAGTTTCTTTTTGCAATATTAGCTGTAGAAAGAAGAAGATAAATGGCAATAGATTTATTAATATCTTTTTCCTTTTTCAACAAATTTCTTCCGATACTTATTGCTTTTTCCGGATTGTCATAAAGCTGAAGACGTGCTGTTTTCATTAAAGAATCATCAGGAATTTTTTGTCCATTGATTGAAATCAAACACACTAAAAAAATGAGCGTAAATATTTTTAATACTAATTTCATGACAGTCTGTTTTTACTGATTTCCTGAATGTAAATATTGGGAGACATTCCTGTAACCGATTTGAAAACGGTGGTAAATGCACTGTGAGAAGAGAATCCTGAAAATTCTGCGAGATAGCTTACCTTATAGTTCAGATATGTAAAATCTGTTTTTAATAAATGAGCAATATGATTGATTCTTAATTCATTAATATATCCGTTGAAGTTTTTTCCTTTGTTATTATTAATCACCTCTGAAAGATACTTGGTATTGACACCCATTTGTGCAGAAAGCATAGAAAGCGACATGTTTTTATTTAAATAACGATCTGTATGTTCCCATTCTTCCAGCTTCTTGAGAATTTCATCTTCTTTTTCTTTGGAGATTTTATTAGCTTCTTTTTCAAAGGCTTTATCAATAGTATTGATTTGTTTTTCTGATTCTGAAATTGTTATGTGAATGGGCTGTTCCCATTTTTTTTGCTTTTCAAAGAAGTCCAGTTGTTTTTTTAAGTCTATATTCCGTCTCGTTTCAATGAAGAAATATAGGAGTAAACCCATAATGATTAAGGAGATACTTACAAGTAAGACCCATAATTTTTTTGATTCATTTTGTTTCTGAAATTCAATGTTTTGAGCTTGATGAGTTTCAACCAACTTTACAATATATCGTATGCCTTCTTTTGTACTGGAATCTAATTTTGTTCTCAGATCCATATAAAGTTTATTGTAATAATGATGTTTTTCATCATTATGAAGGGCCAAATAGCTTTTGGCTAAAGACTCATAGATTTTAACTTTTAATCCGTTGTAAGGAAGATCATCAATCTGTAAAAGTCCTTTTTCTAAGTTTTGGATTGATGTAGTGTAATCTTGTTTGAGGAAGAAATAGCGTGACATATTTTCATAAGCCAGTGCATAAAGAAAAGAACTGTTATGTTGTTTATCAATAGTATAAATAGTGTTTTCGAGTAGTTTTTTTGCTTCTTCAAGTTTGTTTTGCCTCATTAAATAAGAAGATCTGAAGATCTTATTTTCAATCCCTATAATTTTATTTTCTTCATTTTGATGAGTAATAAACTGATCACTTTTGTTGAAGTTTTCTAATGCCGAAACATAATTTTTGTTGATTCCCAAATTAAGTGCCTGAAGCTGATAGAGCTTGGCAATTGTTATTTTTACCTTAGGATTTTCGCTTTTTTTGAATAATTTATTGTCAGACAGCAGGGTGGTGATAATTCTTTGAGATTGATTGTATAAATCCAGATTTTGATATTGATCAGCAAGATTATAATCTCCAAACATCTGCATAAAATAAGAAAGCTCTTCCTTTTCGCCGTTTTCTTTTTGAGTTGAAATATTCACAGACTGTACGTAATCTCCTTTCATTGCATACGCTTGGGAAATAATGTTTTGTAAAACAATCTTATGTTCAATATTTTGATCGCTTATAAGAAGGCTTTGAGAGTAACTTATACAATCATCCGGATTTTGATATAATTTTTGAAAAGCTTTATCTGCTAGAATAGTAAAGTCGGGACTAGATTGGCCATGTATAAAAATTGAAAAGAGGAGTAGGGCTAATAATAGGAGGTTCCTTTTTAATATCGTTTTGAGAAATAATTTGTTTTTTGTGGACATTTTCTCAGTATCCTTACAATCTGTGCTCAAAATAGATTTTTTGTATATGTTTGTTTTTTAGAGAATTAAATATTTAGTTCTTTTGAAATTCACGAATTCTGTAAGTCAATTTCTTTTCAATGAGTAAATATAATATTAATATTGCTTCCACCAATTCAAAATATTAATACAAAGAATATGAAAAAGTTTTACACAATTTCAGTGAGGGCATTATGTGCCTGTTGTTTGTTGGGATTCTCGGTAGCTAATGCTCAGCTTTCCGTTATGGGAGTAGGTTTTTATAGCGTAGGTGGTGTTTCTGATAATGGGGTCGTAAGTATGGACACCAGTAACGGAGATATTTTTAAATGGGATGCTCAGAATGGTTTGGTTCAGATCGGAAGCTTAACAAATGGTTATCCTTCGTCAGGAAGAACGGTTATTTCCAATAACGGAACAAAGATTGGTTCTTCAGCGACAAATGTGGCAACAAGTTTTAACGAAATTTCAACTTATGATGTAGCAACTTCAACTTGGGTAAATCAGGGTGGTCTTGTTCCTACAGGTTGGGACGGAAGTGTAAGCTCAACTTGGGGAATGACGCCTAATGCCAATACAATTGTCGGACTGGGCTGGGTGAATGGAGCCACTGCACATGCGGTAAAATGGGACGCTCAGAATGGTGTTGTAGATCTTGGAAGTATGGTTTCAGGAAGTAGCTCAAGAGCAAATGCGGTGAATTCAGATGGAACTGTAGTCGTAGGTTGGCAAGACGAGGATGACGGAACCAGAAGTGGAGCAAAATGGGTAAATGGAATAGAAAGTTATATCACAGATAATAATGGCAATAATGTAGGCGAAGCAGGTGCTGTTTCAGCAGATGGAAATACAATTATTGGAGAAGAAGTACCGAACCCTTACGTTTGGAACAGTACTTCGGGACTTACTTACATAACACATCCTAATTCCTCTTTCTTCTTCAGTGGAAGCGCGACCGGTATATCGGCTAACGGACAAACAGTTATTGGTTTTTTTAGACCTTTCTCCGGACCGCCAATGGCTGGAGAAGGATTTATCTGGACTCAGGCAGGAGGACGTATTAATTTAAATGATTATGCTACGTCGGTAGGTGTCAATACACTAGGTGTTACGATGTCTCTTCCGCTAGCCATATCTCAGGATGGAAGAAAGATAGCAGGAATAGGAATGAATGCCAATAATGAGGTGGTTGCGTTCTATCTTCAATTGCCGGAGGAGATTCTTGCGACTCATGATATAACAAAAAATAAAACGAATGGATCAATTTATCCTAATCCTGTAAAAGATATTCTTTACATCAAAGGGATTGATAAAATTGAGAAAGCAGAAATATACAATATGGTCGGTCAAAAAGTAATATCATTAAATTCCGTAAAAGATCAGGTTGACGTAGCATCCTTATCTCGAGGAAATTATATATTACAAATTTTTGTGAAAGGGGAAGTTTCACAAAGTTATAAATTCATTAAACAGTAAGTAAAGTAAAAATTGGACACTTAAAATGACTGACCAAAAAACTCGCAGATTTTTCTGCGAGTTTTGTTTTTATGTAATGCCATTGATTTTAATCTAAAGAATTCCTCGAGGCTCTGCCTCGGGGTTAAAGAGGAAAAGTTTGAAAAACGGATGGTTTTTCAAAAGACTAAAAAAGCTGTAGCTTTGATTCATGGACGATCATATTCTGAAAAGGCATAATAAAACTTTACTTCTTTACCACATTGTTTTCCCTGTGAAATATAGGAATTCGGTTATTAGCGAAGAGGTTGGCGTTGGATTTAAAGAAATATGTATTGAATTGTCTCATCGATATGAAATTCACTTTCTAGAAATTGGTTATGAAGAGAACCATGTTCATTTTTTGATACAAAGTGTCCCCAATTTATCCATTAGTGAAATTTGTATGAAAGTAAAAAGTATCACGGCTAAAGAAATTTTTAAACGTTTTCCTGATGTCAAAGCTAAACTTTGGGGAGGAAATTTTTGGACAAGTGGTTATTATGCAAATACAGTGGGTCAATATGGAAATAAGGATGTCATTAAAAAGTATATAGAAAATCAAGGAAAAGAGAAAAAATATCAAAAAGTGCATGAGGCTCAACTTACACTTTTTGACATCTAAATACTTCGGGGCTCTGCCCCAATGTCATTAAGTTAGTAAAATATCACAAGCTATCTTTTTGATTTTTAGATATTATGGGTTTAGCTCTTGCTCTGTATTTACCAATGTTTCTTT
>NZ_FRAV01000085.1 GCF_900142445.1 Chryseobacterium polytrichastri
TATTGGAAGCCTGGTGAAATTGTAGAAACGAATAATTACTATCCTTTTGGATTATTACATAATTATGCTTTGACTACTCAGAATGCGTATCAATATAAGTATAATGGAAAGGAATTGCAAGAAACGGGTATGTATGATTATGGGGCAAGAATGTATATGCCGGATATCGGAAGATGGGGTGTTGTTGATCCTCTTGCAGAAAAAATGACTCGTCACAGTCCGTATAATTATGCATTTAGCAATCCGATTAGGTTTATTGATCCTGATGGGAGGCAGAATGAAGACTGGAGAAATAAAAATGGCCAATTAGTATATGATACTAAAGCAAATGGTGGTAAAGGAGGATATACACAATATGCTACTGAAAAAGAAAAAAAATATGGAAGTGATTTACAACAAACCCAAAAAGGAAAAGAACAATTTAATAAATTAGTTAATTCAGATCATCCAATAAAAGTTGACATTAATGAAAAAGATCTCCCAACACATAGTGATACTCCTATTTTTGGTAAGACCAATACTCCTAAAGAAAAAAATTCTGAAGGCAAATTAGAGTCAAACATTACTATTTATGAAAAAAATATAGAAGACTATGTATCTGTTATTAAGGACAGTACTAAAGGTGGTGAAACTCAAGCCTTAATAATATTATCAGACGGTAAAGATATAAACGTCACTAACCTTACAGAGTCTCAATTAGCATCAGCTGCCTTTGGAGAGGAAATAGAGCATTCAACACCAAAAAATATCAAGTTGCAGCATAATGGAGCAACAAGAGATGAAGTGGAAAAAGATCCACGAAAGGTTTCAGATAAAATTTTAAGACAATCTCTTAACAATTAGAATATGGATAATAAAATAATAAAGCTTATATTTTTTTTAATAATATTTTTAATTCCGAATAATATCGAAGCACAAAAATCAGAAATGGATTCAATTATAAAGCAATTTTTTATTAAAAATGGTGAGATTGATGTCAATAATAAATTAGGTATTTATGCTAAAAATATTTTAAATGGAAGCGAAATCGGAAATGAAGATGCGGGAATCTATGTAATTAGAACAGTTTACAGCACGGAAGGGAAGGATTATTTATTTTTTAGGAATAAGGATCATCATGAAATTTTAAGTTTCGATGATTTAAAGAAAATTGTTGAAAAGACTGGGGTATTCTTTGAAGGGAAAACAGATGAACTTTTTTTAAAAAATTTAGAAAGTGTAATATCTTTATATCACAAAAATAAAATTTTTAATAATAGTAAAACAGATCGATATAAAATAAAGTTAAAGAATTAAAGACTTATAAGAGGTTCAAAGGGTTCCCCCCTTGCAAGTGGTAATATTCCAGATATATTGGTATCTAATATTTAAGAGCGTTAACAACTTGGAGTTACTAACTTTTTTAGGACATAATTCTTATAATTTTTATATAATATTGAAAAGAATCAGCAAATAAAATTTTCCCCACGCTGGTGCGAGCATCTTTGCTCGTATCCCACATGAAATGCATAATGAAAAACCACCGCTATTGCGGTGGTTTTTATTTTTATAGGGTTGCTGAATTTTTAACAAAAAAAATCTTTGACCTTTTTCAGTTGAAATTTAAAACAGGGAAATCCCATTTTTTTCAACTGAAAAATCCATATTTTTGGGACCGTCGAACAGAGAAGCGTTCAAAAAGTAATTGTTTGCACGAGAAAAAATGAAGTAGGCAAGTTCTGCAAAGTTGAGCGGTGTTGTATAATTACAAATACAATGGTAAGGAGCTTCAGGAAACTGACCAATATGATTATGCCATAGGTGATAATTATTCTGTTTTTACATCTTGGACAACAAGCAAATCAACCGCTCAAGATTTTGCTACTGCAATGGGTAAAGCACCAGGAGTAATCTTATCTAAACGTTTTAAAATTGGTGTAAATGCAATTCCAAATGTCTCGCCTACTGCTAAACGAATGCAGGAAAATGAATGGTTAATTTTTGGACCTGTAATAAGAGCAAATGTACAATATGTAAAACCTTAAGAAATGAAAACAAAAGAAGATATTTTTAATTTAATAAAACAAACCGTTAATTTATCTGGAAAATTTACTGATTATCAGATAAGATTAAGTGATGGAAGATTTGATAGAAAAAATATGATCGGAGTATATGGAATAAGAAAGGGTATTGCTACTCGTCAAGAAAATTTTAAGCTCGCCGAGCAAATACATAAATTGATTATTGGTTTGGAAAGTGATTCTGGAATTCTATTAAAAGGAGTAGATATTTATGGTAAGAACTATTCTGGTCTCTTTTTTTTAAGTGAAGATTGGGATAGGGTTGTTGGATATTTAGAAAGTGAAACTGATGATAATGGGAATATTGTGGTCACGAATAAATAATTTTTAACTATTTATTTTAAATAAAATTTTATTTAAAAATGGAAGAATTAGTTTATAAGAAAATACAAGAATACGATCCCATGCTGGTGCGAGCATCTTGCCATAAGTGTTCGAAACCTCATTCTGGATTTAAAATTTCATTCACTTTATTAGGATCCCCACCGCATCTTTCCACAATATCTTTAATAATTAGC
>NZ_FRAV01000015.1 GCF_900142445.1 Chryseobacterium polytrichastri
CCACATTTTTCGAATCATTATCTTACGCCAAACCAAATGCACAACCAGTCTGAATTGAAAATGAAAACATACAAAACAAAAAACCAAAGCAAAAATGTTTTTGCTTTGGTTTAATTATCTATTTTTGACCTATAATCTGTATCGCATTTTTAGGACCAGACATTTATATATTCAAAATAGGCCTTCAAAACATCGGCACTATTTTTACCATACGTATTCACTTCCAATATTTTAGGTTGTGCATCCGGTTTAAAGAAATTATCTAACACACGGTCAAGCGTTGCTTCATCTTCCACTCTTGTGTAAGAGAATCCGAAATGCTTGGCAAGGTGCTCAGCATTTTTACGGTGCTTCGTTGCAATAAATTCGTCTAAAGTATTTGGGTTAGCATTTCCAGGTCCCGGAATGATTTTAAAAATATTCCCTTCTCCATTATTGAAAATCATAATTCTTACAAATGGCGGAATATATTGATTCCAAAGACCATTAATATCGTAGAAGAAACTTAAGTCTCCGGTAATTAACAATGTCGGATTCGCATTTTTAATAGCAAAGCCCATTGCTGTAGATGTAGAACCATCAATACCGCTTGTTCCTCGGTTACAGTATATTTTTCTTTTTCCAAAATCAAATAACTGCGCATATCGTATTGCCGAACTGTTAGTGACATGAATATTATAATTCTCAGGAACCGTTTGCGAAACTCTATTAAAGAAATAGAAATCAGAATACTCTACGGTATTTAAAAAACCTACATGTTTAGCATCTTTTTTATCACGTAAAACATCCCAGAGATTAAAATAAGGTTTTGGCTCTAGATTAATAAATTTCAACAATTTAGAAAAAAACAATTCTGGCTTTATTTCTATCTTCTCCGTTAAAGAAAAATAAGTATCAGGCTGCCAAACTTCATCCAAATGCCAATGCTGTTTTGGTCTTGCACTTCTTAAAAACTGTTTTACTTTTTTGGAAACTACATTTTGCCCAATGGTTATTAATAAATCAGGAGCATAGGTTTTATAGTCTTCCTCCGTAAAATTAAAGATATAACGATCAATATGTCTAAAAAATTTATCGTGATGTAAGTTAGAATTCGCTTCACTCAAAACCACAACAGAATGATTTTTAACCAATTGAGAAAGTTGATTTTCCAATTCAGGGCTGTAATCTTTTGTTCCCACCAAAAGAAGTATTCTTTGTGAAGTATTCCAGTCTGCAATTAAATTAGATGGAATTTCATATTCCTTGTGCTTAATTGTTTTTTCAACCGTAGGAAAAGTGGGTAGCTCGGACACCAATTCATACAATGGTTCCTCTAACGGGATATTAATATGAACCGGACCTTGTTTTTCAAAACAAAGCTCAATTGCTTTTTTAATAATATCAAAATTAATTTCCTCGGCGTTTTCCTTACTGTCTTCTAAGAGCTGGAAATCACCATAAGAATGCTGATGAAAAATATCTTTCTGCCTAATTGTCTGTCCATCAAAAATATCTACAAAATCTGTTGGTCTGTCAGCACTTAATATCAAAAGTGGAACATTCTGATAAAATGCTTCCGTAACGGCAGGATAATAATTTGCTACAGCCGAACCACTTGTACAGGTAATTGCAACTGGCTTTTTCTCACTTTTTGCCATTCCTATCCCAACAAAAGCCGCACTTCTTTCATCCACAATACTGAAACAGTTAAAACTATCCACTTCTGAAAAATGAATTGCTAACGGAGCATTTCTAGACCCCGGTGAAATAACAATATCTAAAATTCCGTACTGCTGAAGAAGATGCGCAAGTATTTGGATACTTCTCTTAGAAGAATATTTTTTCATAAGTACAAATTTAACTTATAAATCCTTAATTCTAAAAAAATTTAATTCAAAAAAGATGTAATTTTGCACCACGTTAAATTTCTAAAAATGGATAAAATACCTAGTGTAGACCTGCGTGATTTCCTTTCGGGTGAACCGGAACGCAAACAGAAATTTGTAAATGAAATCGGAAAAGCTTACGAAGAGATTGGTTTTGTGGCCTTAAAAGGACACTTTCTTAATGACCAATTGGTAGAAGACCTGTACGGAGAAGTGAAAAACTTTTTTGAACTTCCCACAGAGACTAAACAACAGTATGAAATTCCAGGAATTGGTGGCCAAAGAGGCTATGTAGGATTCGGTAAAGAAACTGCAAAAGGATTCAAAAAAGGAGACTTAAAAGAATTTTGGCATTTCGGACAATATGTGTCTGATGATTCAAAATACAAAAAAGAATATCCTGACAATGTAATCGTTGATGAACTTCCAAAATTCAATGAAGTAGGTAAAGAAACTTACCAAATGCTTGAAAAAACAGGAAAATCTGTTTTGCAGGCGTTGGCATTGTATCTTGATCTTGATGAGTTCTATTTTGACGACAAAATCGCAGAAGGAAACTCTATTTTAAGACCAATTCACTATCCACCAATCACTCAGGAGCCTGATGATGCGGTAAGAGCAGCTGCTCACGGAGACATCAACCTGATTACTCTTTTGATGGGATCTCAAGGAAAAGGACTTCAGGTTCAAAACCATAACGGTGAATGGATTGATGCTATTGCTGAGCCAGATGAGTTGGTAATCAACGTTGGAGATATGTTATCAAGACATACCAACAACAAATTGAAATCTACGATTCACAGAGTGGTAAATCCACCAAGAGAATCATGGGGAACTTCAAGATATTCTATTCCTTTCTTTATGCATCCGGTAAGCGGAATGTCATTAAACGCTCTTGAAAACTGTGTTAACGAAGACAATCCTAAGTTATATGAAGATACAACGGCAGGAGAGTTTTTACACGAAAGATTGATTGAATTAGGGTTAATAAAAAAATAACCCCAAAACCTAATTTGGTATATAATTTTTTAATTATATTTACTTTACTATCAAAATTTTAATTAAAACAATATGAAAAATTTAAAGAAATTAAGTAAAGGCCAATTAAAAGGTATTTCAGGAGCAGAAGGAATTAAACTTCCAGAACCTGAATTTTGTAATTATTACTGCAGCGGAGTTGTAATTTGTGCAGCTTGCAGCAATGATTTCAAATGCCCAGACAATTCAATGTAATTGAAATTCAAAAACATGTATAAGAAAACCGTTCCTTTTTGGAGCGGTTTTTTGTTTTCCTCTGTAATGATTAAACTAAAATATAATAAGCTTTAATTCAATTTTAAAACAAAATTCTAAATAAACTCCACGACAATAATCTTTTTTAGAAAAGCTTTACTTAAAAATAATTCAAAAAAGATTGACATATTATTATTTTAAGTATCTTTATTTTACCATCAAACTAAAAATCATATGAAAAATCTAAAGAAACTAAGTAAAGACAAATTAAAAAGCATTTCAGGAGGAGAAAGTTATCCTTTCCCTGGAGAATGTTTTTATATGTGCAATGGGGTTTTGTATCGTGAATTGTGTCGACGAGAATTTATCTGCCCTGAAATTGAGCTACTATAGAATTAGCTAACGCTTATATAAAATGCCGTTCTTTTAAGGAGCGGTATTTTATTTTTTGTCATAAATAAACACAAAAATTCGTGTAATCTGCGGGACAAAAAAAATCAATCAAACAACCTCAATTGCTGATCTTTAGCTCCTGTAAAATTAGCCGTCGATAATTTAGGAAACTCTTTACCTTCAAAAAATTTCTTTCTTCCTATTTTAAAAGTGTTATGAATCATTTCCGCAATATTCCCTTGTCCATTCTGTCTTTCAAAATATCTTTTATCTCCTAAGTTTCCCCCTCGTGTTGAGCGAATTAAGTTTAATACTTTCTGAGCTCTGTCCGGAAAATGAGTTTCAATCCATTTTACGAAAACGGGCTCTACACTATCATTCAACCTTACTAAATTATACCCAAAACTTTGAGCGCCAGCATCTGAAATTGCTTTTAAAATACGTAAAGGTTCATCACTATTCAGCCCCGGAATCATTGGTGCAACCATTACATGCACGGGAACTTTATTCTCAGAAAGAACTTCTATCGCCTTTAACTTATTCTTGGAAGAGCTGGTTCGTGGCTCCATTTTCCTTCTCAGCTCTTCATTAATTGTTGGAATACTTAAAGAAACGGAAACTAAATTCTGCTCAGCAAGCGGTTTCAGAATATCCAAATCTCTCAAAACTAAAGCATTTTTTGTCAAAATATTAACAGGGTGTCTGTAATCAAGACAAACTTGCAGCAATTTTCTGGTGATTTCAAATTGGCGTTCTGCAGGCTGGTAGCAATCCGTATTTCCAGAAAGCAAAATTGGTGCAGGTTTATATCCTCTTTTTTGGAAAAATTTTTCTAATAATTCTGGTGCGTTTTTTTTCACCATGATTTTTCTTTCAAAATCAATTCCCGCACTATAACCCCAAAATTCATGAGTAGGTCTTGCAAAGCAATAGGAACATCCATGCTCACATCCTTGGTAAGGATTCATTGAATATTCCATTGGCAAATCTTCACTCTTCACCTGGTTCACAATCGTTTTCGGAAAAATTTCAGTGAAAGAAGTCTTTACAGATTCAAAATCTTCATCATCTGGCTCATAGGTAAACCTGTCGAAACGATTGATAACATTTCGCTGAGCGCCTTGACCTTTTATACTATGTTCGTTCTGCATTTTCTGATGTAAAAATAGAATGGATTATGTAAAAACTAATGAAATTTAACACTAAAGTTTTCCACAAAAATATCCAACACTAAATAAGCATTGGATATTAAAAAAAACTGATTAAATATATGTTTTTACTACTTCAGTGCATAAAATTCTATTCCATGATACTCATCATCTTGATTTTTACCATCAAAGTGTCTGTGATAATCTGAATAAGAATCACTGTATTTTTTATTTTTTTTACCTAATATTTTTTTAATGCCTATAAAACTTAATACTGCCAGTAGCCCAACACTTCCTGCCAGTATAACTCCGACTTCTTTTTTCATATTTTGCCCGATTTATTAATTGGGATATTGCAAAAAGTGTACCCATTTTATTTATTTTAATTATAAATTTTGTTAACATTAAACTTAATTTTCAAGAAAAATATAATTCATCAAAAAACCAATGATTTAGTGCTAATGGTTTAATTCTTGTAGTAAATCAATAAAATATTATTATGGATAGCTCAGAATATATGGATCGTATGACAACTCTAAGCCAGGTAATGAAAACCCTATCTGAGCGAGGCATACACCGAGAATTCAGAATGAATGAAAAGTGTGAAATGAAGCTAGATAACTCAGAAAAAAACTATGCACCCGCTGACCTAACGATCTTAAAAACCTATCGTTTTGAAGGTGATAGCAATCCGGATGACAATGCCGTGCTGTACGTTTTAAAAGATAATGCCGGGAACCGTGGAATGATTATAGACTCTTATGGAGCCGACAGTAATTATCCCGGAGAAGACTTCGATAAATTTTTAAGAGACATTCCCGTTCACGAAAGCGAAGAATTTAATTTTTAAAATCAAACATAATTGGCTTGGCAATTAATTGGTAAGCAATTATTCAATAAGAACAATTTTAACATATTTTTAAAGATAAACCCGAAATTATTCAGTTTCGGGTTTATCTTTTTTCTTGAATATATTCTTTAGAAAGCCTTTCTTTTCTTTAGGATCTTGTTCAGGTTTTTTAGAATTTGACTTTATATTTTGTTTCAATTCTTTTACTGATTTCTTCATTTCCTTAACGGAAGAAACTGCCTTTTTTACTTTTTTCTCTGTTTTATCAACATTAATTCCAATCAAAGTTTTCTTCAAACCTTGCTCAATCCCTTTCCAGAACAAATTAAAGAAAGATTTTGTAGGATCTCTTTCTACATTTTCTACAGCAACATCTTCAGGAAGACTTCCAGAGCTGGATTTCACCACCAAATTGGCAATTGCAGTTAGAATACCTTTTTTCTGCTGATTATCTTTATTTAAAACAGCAATCTTTAAATCTTTATGCTTTAAATTAAAAGTTCCGCTTAAACCTTTTGGATTCCCCTTAAAATTAAAAAGCATTTCATGAATTGTTCCCGACGTGGCCATCACATGAAGATAGGGTTTGATAAAAGGATTAATTCCATTCGCAGGAAGGTTTGCAGCACGGCCTGAAATGGTAAATACATCATTTGGATTGGCAACATCAAAGCCCCAGTTTACAGACAAAGGAGCAAGATTCATAAATGAACAGTTGATCTTAATATCAACCTTTGTTGGCTTTCCTTTCATTTTGGCAGAATTAAGGTTTTTGACATTCATATTAAAATTACCGAATATCAATTTCCCCGGCCCTGTACTTTCCGGCGTATCTTCTTCATATACTAAAACGGAGTTCTTCAGATCTAAATTAGAGACATACATCGGAATTTTAATAGACCGTAACAATTTAGAATACAATGGTTTTTCTTTTAAATCATCATTAGGAATTTTACTCCTGAAAATATTGGCATCGGCAGATTGAATTACCACATTTGATGCATTAATACTTTTATTCTGTGAAAAAAGATCCCAATTTCCTTCTGCTGTAATTTGCTTTGCTTTAAGATCATACAAATCTCTTTCTACAGGAATCATTTTAATAAACTGAGCTCTAGAAACAAGTGGTTTCATCGCGAAATTACTGATCTGAACTTTATTTTTATTAAGCTTTAAAAGTCCAACGCTCATCATATAGAACTGCGTTTTGTAAGCAAAATTTTTGGTGGTTAAAAAATAATCTTTGGCATTAAAAGTGTGTCCTAAATTATTAGGCTTAGACTTTACTTCTATATCATTAATTGTTGCATTCAGATCGTTAAAAACCAGAGGCTGATTTCCCTTATCGTAGGTGATATTAGAATTTTTAAGAGAAACTTTTCGAATTAAAATAGAGTTTATCTTATTTTCTTTCGGCGTTTTGTTTGCTTTAATTTCACCTTCTTTGATGATGCCATTTACATGATCTACTAAAACGTCTTTAATATCAAGATTTAACTTTTTATCGATAAATTGTAAGGCATTGATATTAAAAGCAGCAACATTTGCTTTAAAAGTCATTGATCTTCTTCCCGGATCTAAGGTGTTTGGAGTAACAGAAATATCTCTTAATTCTCCACTCTTAGGATTCAGCGCAATACTTCCCACACTAAAATTCTGATGATTGGAGTACAAAATATCTTTTCCTGAAAACTGAAAGCTTTTATATCCCACAGGAATTACTTCCTCTCTTGTTTCTTTATCAAATTTTAGTTGATCAACATTAAGCGTAAGATTCTTAGCCCATAAAAGTTTATTTCCATCAGCCTTCAGAACCTGAACAGTTGCATTTATTATTTTAATCATACCTAAGTTGACTTCATAATTCAAAGGCTTTTCAGATTTCTTAGCAACAGCATTCGTATTATAAACTGTTAGATTAGGATTTTCAAAATTGGCATTGGTTAAAGAGATTTTATTCTTCGCCAGAACGATATCTTTAAAAGCCATTTTCCGAATCGAAAATTCAAATAATTTTGGCTTCTTTGGATAAAATCTCGTAAACTGGTTAAAGCTCAATAAAGGAATAACCCGAAAATTATCTACAGACATTTGCCCATTAACCGTCGTTATCTGGCTTATTGTTAAGGCATATACATTATCTGGCCGAAAAAAAAAGTTCTTTCCTTTAACATCATATTTATCAAAAGTAAAGGGTAATTGATCTCCTACAGACTCTTCTGTCATCTGTAGATTTTCAACGTACACATCGAGTTTTTGAACCGATAAAAACTTCTGTTTTGTATGTTTAAAAATATTGAAGCTTCCTCTATTAATCCTAATACTTTCAAAAGCCAAAGCATTTCTTTTTTTAGTTGTTTTAAGATTTGCCGGCTTAGGAAGGATTATATTCAAATTCGGGCCAGACAATACAATATCAGAGGTGCTTATCTGTTTATTAAAAATAGCATCGTAAATTCCAAAACGATTGATCTTTAAAGTATCAATCGTTCCTTGCAACCCCAAAACATTGATATTTTGAGGATTTTTGCTATTCACAGAAATTCCGATAGCAACAATATTTCCCGTTCCCAAATCGACATCGAATACTTTATAGGAAACTTTATAATCTGTATTATTTTTGATATAATCAGGAAGTTGGGTTTTAAGCCAAAAATTTAAGCCAAAGTTTCCCAGCAAAAAAATCACTGTCAAAACTCCGAGACTAATTAGTAACTTCTTAACCCATTTGTTCATATTTACATATTTTGGTATTCTGTGTTATTTTTATATTCCTTTTGAGAAATCTCTTTTATTATTTTCCCTTTTAAAGTTATTTCAAAAAATTTATTTCCTTTTTTGGAATAAAATATTTTACCATTACTATCTCTATATCCAAAAGATTTATCCGGTTTAATTTCATCAAATACAAAAGGACAAATTTCTTTATTATTTATATCTAAAATTCCTGATTTCCCTTTATGGCTAGCAAAAATTATATTTTGTCTCAACATAAATTTATCATAAATAGGAGGAATAATTATTTTAAAAGTTTCAAATTCCACAAGTCCGTATTGCCCATTTTTCATAATAAAATGTCTTTCTTCAGGACCATACTCTACCCAATTTGTTATCTCATCATATTCCAGAGGAAGAAGTATTTTATTATTTACATCTATTACGCCAAATTTTTTGTTTTTTGAGACAATTATCTTTTTAACATTATAATAAATAGGCTGAATTGTTTCATATCCATCAAGAACTACTCTATTCTTTAAATTGATTATCTTTTTTTCATCCGCAATAAACAAAATTTGATCCCCGGATCCATCAAAACTATATAAACTGTTATAGATGAAAGGTATTTTTAAATGTCCACTTTCATCAATAAGACCATATTTTCTATTCTTTATGGCTATTAATAATTTTTCATTTTCAATCTTCGTAAGTTCATCATACTCAAAAGGAATTAAAGTTTTTCCCTGCCAATCAATAATACCGACCTTTCCCTTTAAGTTTTTATAAGTAAGGGTAGGGTCTGAATTTGAAAAATCATTAAAAACTGGCTCGTATGATTCCCCAATCTTTTTTAAATCCCTATTCAAGATAGAATAAATTTCACCTTTTCTTACATTATAATATTCTGAAAAGGCATGATTTGTATCAAAATATCCAATATGATCATACTCTAATGGAACCTTAAAAGTTCCATCCGTTTTTATAATCCCATATTTCCCGTTTCTCTTTACAATGGCATTTTTGAAAGTATCGAAAACGCTTGCAGAATCAAATTTGTTATTTGGAAATGCTGCTCGAGCTTTAGCGTTTATAAATTCATACTTCCCATCAATCTCAACTAAAGCTGCCCCATTTTCGAAATATGTAGATTGATCTCTTGTAAAAATGTCTTTTGAAAAATCCGAAATATCAGTTCTCTTGACATTATCATAAATAAAATCCGAAAGTTGTCTTCCTAAATTATCAAAAATTGCCCATTTATTATTTTTTTTAACAATTACATTTTGATCCTTCATTTGCTGATTAACTTCAGGATAGATGATAGCAATAACTTCTTTCCCAAATTTGTCAATAAAGCCCCACACCCCATTTCTTTTAACCGCACATAACCCACTTGGTCTAAAATAATCAACTTCATCATATTTGGGAGAAATAACAAGTTTTCCACTTTCATCAATAAACCCCCATTTATCATTTTTTTTAGCAGAAGCAAGCCCTTCGGAGAAAATATTCACAGCATCAAAATCTCCTTCTAATTTAAGATTCCTTTTTGTTATAAAAAATTCTTTTCCTTTATTTTTCGCATATGCAAGACCATTCTCAAATGGATTAAGAAAGTCATATTCAAAAGGAATCATTACTAAGCTGTCTTTATTAATAAATCCCCATTTATTGGGATTATTCAATTTTATTCTTATCCATCCTGTTTCATTATCTACTTCTTTATGAGAAATATTTTTCACTGAAAAGTCTAATTTATCCTGAGATTTTGATTGACAAGAAATTAAAACAACAAAAAAGAGAATGATAATATTCTTCATATTTAAGAAACCGTAAGTTCAACAACATATCCTTCATGTCCTCTTACATTGATAAAATCTCCTCCTTCAAAACTTAAATACTGTCCTTTAATCCCAACTAATTTTCCTGTAAATTCAGGCTTTTTGTCTAAAGTGAATGAATTTACTTTTTCTGGCTTTTCATACGGATAATCGAATTTACACACATTTTCCCCTTCACTATAGAACTTTTGGAAGTCTTCAGGAAAATATTGCTTTATTTTTTGTTGAAAATCTACAAGATCCATTTCTCCTTCAAAATCATCCTGCAGCATTTTTCTCCAATTTGTTTTATCTGATAAATGTTCTTTCAGCGCAACTTCTATCATTCCAGCCTCATATCGGTTTTCTGTTCTGGCAATTGGTAATGCGAAAGTTGCTCCCTGATCAATCCATCGCGTAGGAATTTGTGAGCTTCTTGTAACCCCCACTTTCACATCTCCTGTATAAGCCAAATACACGGTGTGCGGCTGAAGTTGGATTTGTTTTTCCACTTCCAGATCTCGCTCTGCAACCCCAAGATGTGCGGTAGAAAGTTCCGGACGGATAATCGTATCACTTGCATAGGGACTTTCAAAAAAGCAGCTCTTGCAAAATCCCATTCTATAAATAGGCTTATTCTTCCCACAATTCACACATTGAAAGCCCTTATGCTTTATCGTCATTTCTTTTCCTAACAATTCATTCATGTGAATAAGATCACCCGAAAGGTTTAGATAGTACTGAATTGGCTGAGCATCATAACTCGTCATCTTTAAAATTTGCCCTTGAAACTGCATATTAATTTTATATTACTTTTTTAAGTAAATTTAATGATTATATTTTTCACAAAGGAATTTTATATTTTTGCACAGATAAAAAACACGAATGAAATATCTTGTAACAGGAGGAAGCGGATTTATTGGTTCTCACTTAGTAGAGCTATTATTGAAAGAAGGACATTCTGTCATAAACATTGACAACTTTGATAATTTCTACGATTATCGGATAAAAATTAAAAATACATTAGAATCTATAGCAGATTTTTCTGATTTTACTTTTTCTGACAAAGAGACCGACATTAAGAAATTAACCTCCCTTTCAACATCAAATAATTACACCTTATATTATCAGGACATCAGAGATAAAAAAGGGCTTGAAGACCTATTTAAAACCCATGAAATTGATGTAATCATTCATCTGGCCGCCCTTGCCGGAGTTCGCCCTTCCATTGAAAGACCTTTGGAATACGAAGAAGTGAATGTTCGTGGAACGATGAATCTTTGGGAACTGTGTAAAGAATTCAAAATTACCAAATTTGTTTGCGCCTCTTCATCAAGCGTTTATGGAAACAACGAAAAAATTCCTTTTGCTGAAACAGACAATGTAGACAATCCTATTTCACCATATGCCGCTACTAAAAAATGTGGGGAAATTTTAGGACATGTTTATCATCAATTATATAATATCGACATGATCCAACTAAGGTTTTTCACTGTTTACGGGCCTAGACAAAGACCTGATCTTGCGATACATAAATTCACAAAATTAATTTCTGAAGATCAGGAAATCCCTTTCTACGGGGATGGAAGTACGGCAAGAGATTACACTTACGTTGATGACATTATTGATGGTATTACAAAATCTATCCGCTATCTGGAAAATCATTCAAAAGTATATGAGATCATCAACCTTGGAGAAAGCCAGGTTATTAATCTTAACGAAATGCTTTCTACCATTGAGCAAGCTTTAGGAAAAACTGCCATCAAAAAAATTCTGCCAATGCAGCCCGGAGATGTGCAGAAAACCAATGCTGACATAGGAAAAGCGAAGATTTTAATTGATTATAAACCAACCACAGACTTCCAAAATGGCATAAAAAAATTTGTGGAATGGTTTTTGAGAAAATGACATCGAACAAGTTGCTGACACAGCTGTAACACGGTCTGTGAGGTGCAAGGAGTAAAAAATTAATAAAAAGAATTGAAAATCAGGTATAAAAAAGCTTATAATATAGCCTATTTTTATACTTTTGCAAAAAAAATAGAATATTATGTACTGGACATTAGAATTAGCCTCATATTTAAGTGACGCACCTTGGCCAATGACAAAGGCTGAGCTTATTGATTATGCAATTAGAACTGGTGCACCCATGGAGGTAACAGAAAACCTTCAGGCTATTGAAGACGAAGGTGAAATGTATGAAGCCATTGATGAGATCTGGCCAGACTATCCTACGGACGAAGATTATCTTTGGAACGAAGACGAATATTAAATAAAGCAATAAGCTTTAAGCTTATTCCCCTTTTTATAATATCAATTTTTGCGCAGTAAGCGTATTTAGTAAAACGCTTAAAGTATATTGCTTTAAGCATAAAGTAAAAAATTTATGAGTTTTTTAAACAAAGTTCTTAAAGGGTTTTTGGGAGACAAGAAAGCGCAGGACCTAAAGGAAGTAAAAAAAGTTGTAACAAAAATCAAAGCTGTTGAACCCAATATTCAGCAATTGTCTGATGATGGCTTAAGAGAGAAAACTGCTGAATTTAAAAATAAAATAAAATCAGCAACAAGTACCATCACAGCGCAGATAGAACAGATTAAAGAGCAGATAAAAAATTCGGCTAATGTTGATGAAAAAGAAGCTCTTTTCTCACAAATAGAGTCTCTTAAGAAAGATTCATACGAAATCGAGGAGAAAGTTCTTAGCCAAGTTCTTCCTGAAGCTTTTGCACTAGTAAAAGAAACAGCAAGAAGATGGGCACAAAACGGAGAAATTCGTGTAACTGCCACTCAATTGGACAGAGAACTTGCTGCAACTAAAGATTTCGTTGAAATCCAGGGAGACACTGCCGTTTGGAAAAACTCATGGGATGCAGCCGGAACTCCTGTAGTTTGGGATATGGTCCACTACGATGTTCAGTTTATTGGAGGGGTTATTCTTCACAGCGGTAAAATTGCCGAAATGGCAACGGGTGAAGGTAAAACTCTAGTAGGAACATTACCTATTTACTTAAATGCACTTCCTGAAAGAGGGGTTCACGTGGTAACCGTGAATGACTATCTTGCAAAAAGAGACTCCGCTTGGATGGGCCCATTGTATCAGTTCCACGGAATGAGAATCGATTGTATCGATAATCACCAGCCGAACTCAGATGGAAGAAGAAAAGCATACAATTCAGATATTACGTATGGAACAAATAACGAATTCGGGTTCGATTATTTGAGAGATAACATGGTAACTTCACCTTCAGAATTGGTACAAAGAGAATTAAACTTTGCTATCGTGGATGAGGTTGACTCTGTTTTGGTAGATGACGCGAGAACTCCATTGATTATTTCTGGTCCGGTTCCTCAGGGGGACAGACAGGAATTTGATGTTCTTAAACCTTCTATCGACAGAATTGTTGAAGTTCAAAAGAAAACCGTTTCTGCAATTTTTAATGAAGCTAAAAAATTAATCGCTGCAGGAAACACTAAAGAAGGAGGATTCAAATTACTTCAGGCTTACAGAGGTTTGCCTAAAAACAGACAACTCATCAAGTTCTTATCTGAAAGCGGAAACAGAGCATTACTTCAAAAAGTAGAAGCTCAGTATATGCAGGATAACAACCGTGATATGCCGATCGTTGATAAAGATCTTTATTTCGTAATCGAGGAGAAAAACAATCAGGTTGACCTTACAGACAAAGGTGTTGAATACATGTCTCAAGGAAACTCTGATCAAAACTTCTTCGTTCTTCCGGATATCGGAACTGAGATTGCGGAAGTTGAGGCTAAAAATTTATCTAAAGAAGAAGAATTCGAAGCTAAAGAAAGACTTTTCTCTGATTTTGCAGAAAAATCTGAGCGTGTTCACACGATGAGTCAGTTATTGAAAGCATACACATTATTCGAAAAAGATGATGAGTATGTGGTAATTGATGGTGAAGTAAAAATCGTTGACGAGCAGACAGGTCGTATCATGGAAGGACGTCGTTATTCAGACGGTCTACACCAGGCGATTGAAGCTAAAGAAAACGTAAAAATTGAAGCGGCAACGCAAACTTTTGCAACAGTAACGCTTCAAAACTACTTCCGTATGTACAACAAACTTACGGGGATGACGGGTACTGCAGAAACTGAAGCAGGCGAACTTTGGGAGATCTACAAATTAGATGTTGTGGTAATTCCTACCAACCGTCCTATTTTAAGAGATGACAAACAAGATTTAGTTTTCAAAACTAACAGAGAAAAATATAACGCAGTAATTGAAGAAATTGAAAAATTAACAGCAGCAAGAAGACCTGTATTGGTTGGTACAACGTCTGTTGAAATTTCTCAGTTGCTTTCAAAAGCGTTACAATTAAGAAAAATCCCACACCAGGTATTGAACGCGAAACTTCACAAGAAGGAAGCGGAGATTGTTGCTGGTGCAGGACAGCCGGGAGTTGTAACTATTGCAACCAACATGGCAGGTCGTGGTACGGATATTAAACTTTCTAAAGAAGTAAAAGAAGCTGGAGGTTTAGCAATTATTGGTACAGAAAGACACGATTCAAGACGTGTTGACAGACAGTTAAGAGGTAGAGCGGGACGTCAGGGAGATCCGGGAAGTTCTCAGTTCTATGTATCTCTTGAAGATAACTTAATGCGCTTGTTCGGTTCTGAAAGAATCGCTAAAATGATGGACAGAATGGGTCATAAAGATGGTGAAGTTATTCAGCATTCAATGATCAGTAAATCTATCGAAAGAGCACAGAAAAAAGTAGAAGAAAATAACTTCGGAACAAGAAAGAGGCTTCTTGAGTATGATGACGTAATGAACAAACAACGTGACGTTATCTATAAGAGAAGAAAGAATGCTTTATTCGGAGATCACTTGAAATACGATATCACTAACATGATTTTCGATGTTTCTAACTCTATTGTTACAAAAGGAAAAGCAAACGGAAGTTATAAAGATTTTGAATTTGAAGTAATCAAACATTTCACAATGGCTTCTCCTGTTTCTGAAAGTGATTTTAGCAATAAGCAAATTCCGGAATTAACGGATATTTTATTCAAAGCTGCTCAGGAAGATTATAGCATGAAGCTGAACTTATTGAAAGAAAAATCATTCCCTATTATTGAGAATGTATATCAAAATCAAGGTTCAATGTTTAAAATGATTCAGGTTCCTTTCACAGATGGTCATAAAACAATGACGATTGTAGCTGATCTTAAAGAAGCTTACGATACGAAATGTGAAAGTTTAATCAATGATTTTGAAAAGAATATCACTTTATCAATCATCGATGAAAACTGGAAGCTTCACCTTCGTGAGATGGATGATCTTAGAAGATCTTCTCAGGGAGCTGTTTACGAGCAGAAAGATCCACTTGTTATTTACAAACAAGAATCTTTCCACTTATTCAGCGAAATGATGGATAAATTAAACAAAGAAATTATTTCATTCTTATATAAAGGAGAAATTCCTGCATAAGAAATAAATTAATTATAGAATAGAAACCGCTCCAGCACTGCATGGAGCGGTTTTTTGTATTTAATGGATAATAATTGTATGATAAATATCAATACTGAAACTTATTTAGAATAATTAAAAACAATATATTTGCAGAAAATTTGGATTTCATGAAAAATGTACTGATCTGCGCCTCGCTGTTAGGTTCCGTCCTGACTTTAGCTCAAGAAAAGGATTCTACTAACACAAAACGCATTGATGAAGTGATTATAAATACTTACATCAAAAAAGACAGTGACTATTCAAATAAGATGACCTTAAAGGCTATTGAAAACCCGCAGGTTTATTCTAGCATAGATAAAGTAATCTTAGAAAACCAAGGGATTTATACGGTTGATGAAGCATTTAGAAACATTCCGGGTTTGCAAACTATGTGGACAGCCAATGGAAGAGCCGGTGACGGTGGTGCTTATGTAAACTTAAGAGGATTTGTTTCTTCAAACTCTTTGAGAAATGGGGTGTTAGGATCTGTAACCGGAGCTATAGACGCCATTAATCTAGAAAAAGTAGAAGTTCTTAAAGGTCCATCAGGAACATTATTCGGAAGTTTATTAACAAGTTATGGAGGAGTAATCAACCGAGTTACCAAAAAACCTTTTGAAACTTTTGGAGGAAATATCAATTTATCAGGTGGTAGCTACGATACATACAGAGCCGCTGTAGATGTTAATACTCCCCTTACGCAAGATAAAAAATTATTATTCAGGCTAAATTCGGCTTATACTAACGAAGGAACATTTCAAACAGAAGGTTTCAAAAGAAATTTAGCAATTGCTCCAAGCCTTACTTATAATCCTACAGATCGTTTAAATATCAACTTTGAGATGGAATTATTCCAGATGAAAAGCATGAGCGATCAAACCTTTTTCTTTTACTCAGGAAAATATTTACAGAAAGTCAACAATATTAAAGATCTGAATCTCGATTATAAAAACTCTTACTTAGGAAAAGATTTAACCAATACAGGAAGAAGCATCAATTTTTTCGGACAGGTTAATTATAAAATATCAAACAATATTAAGTCTTCTACAAACATCAGTACTTCTTCCAGTTATTCTAACGGATTTATGCCTTATTTATTCTTTACAGGCGATGATGCTACCAGCATGTACAGAAGTGACCAATCAACCAGAGACAGTAGAAAAAAAGCAATTAATTTCCAACAAAATTTCAATGGAGATTTCCGTATCGGAAACTTAAGAAACCGTGTTGTTTTAGGATTCGATTATTTAAGAGTAAATAATGATCAGAATTTTTATGACATCAATGGTTTTGACAGAAATGCTGCCGGAGAACCAATACCGGTACCTTTACACCAACCAGGTTTTAATTATACCAATTTTAACGGTACCGCATTGCAGGCAAAATATGATGCTGTAGCAGGAAACGAAACTCCATACCTCATCAACGGAACTCAGGAAAATTATGCGGTGTACCTTTCCAACGTTTTAAGCATCACCAATAACTTAAATGTTTTAATGGCATTGCGTGTTGATAATTTCAATAACAAGCCAGGAGTTCCGGCAACTCCAGAAGCTGAGGAGCGCAAAAGTTTTAATCAGACCTTCTTTTCTCCAAAACTTGGAATCGTTTATGAAGTCGTTAAAGATAAATTTTCAGTCTTCGGAAACTATCAAAACAGCTTTAAAAATCTAGATTATTATACTGACGCTGCAAAAGTTACAAGAACACCAACTCCAGAACAGGCTAACCAGATGGAAGGAGGGATTAAAACCAGTCTTTTCAATGGGAAAATTTCTTCTACGTTAAGTTATTATAATATCAAGGTAAAAGATGTTTTAAGAAATATGCCAAGTCCCGGCAATGCTAATGCACAAGTACAAGATGGTACCATTGTAAGCAAAGGAGTTGAGCTTGAAGTAAATGCTTATTTGGTAAAAGGCTTCACGGCAATTGTTGGTTTCAGTTATAATGATTCAAAATACACCCAAGCAGATGCGTCTGTAGAAAACAGAAGACCTAATACTTCAGGAGCTCCTTATTTGGCTAATCTATATGCAAGTTATCAGTTTTTAGATGGAAATTTAAAAGGCTTAGGATTCGGAATTGGTGGAAACTACGCCAGTGAAAATAAAATTGTAAATAATCTAGATACGACTACAAATACAAATAATGTCTTCACATTACCTTCTTATATCGTATTGAATGCCAATGCTTATTATGACACCAAGAAATTCAGAATTGGGATCAAGGCAGACAATTTTACCAACGAACATTACTGGATTGGTTATACCACAGCAAATCCACAAAAGCTGATGAATATAATCGGAAGTGTTACTTATAAATTCTAATCAAATAATTACAGGACAGCTGTCTTACAAAAATAAACAATGAAGAAATTAACAATAGGAGCTGCTTTATTAGCAACAATGATGACCTTTGCACAGGAAAGAGATTCTATCAAATCTAATGATATTGAAGAAGTTGTTGTAAAAGGAAAATATTACAATAAATATGTAGAAAAAGAAGGTTCTTCTTCTATGCGTTTAGATGAAGCTTTAATAAAAATTCCACAAAATATTTCAATCATTACAGGCAGAGCATTAGAAGATCAACAGGTAACAACTTTGAGTGATGGTGTTCTTAGAAACGTAGCCGGAGCACAAAGACTAGAGCACTGGGGAGACATGTATACAAGAGTAAACATGAGAGGTTCTAGAGCTGCTGCATTTATGAACGGAGTAAACGTTACATCAAACTGGGGACCTTTAAGTGAAGATATGTCTTTTGTAGATCATATTGAGTTCATCAAAGGGCCGTCAGGATTCTTAATGTCCAACGGAGAACCAAGTGGTATTTACAATATTGTAACTAAAAAGCCAACCGGACAAGCCCTAAATGGAACAGCAAGAGTAACTCTTGGAAGCTTCAATATGTACAGAGGAGAAGCCGACATTGATACTAAAATTACCGATAAAGTAGCTTTCAGATTGAATTTAATGGCTCAGAACAAAAACAGTTTTAGAGATTATGAATTCAATGACAGATATATTATCAACCCTTCATTGAAAGTAAAGCTTTCTGACAAAACAACTTTAACAGCAGAATATATCTATCAAAAGGCAAAAATGTCTGAAGTAGGTTCTGCTTATGTTTTTAGTTTTGATGGATATGCAACAAAACCTGTAGGATATACAGCTACAGATCCAGGTGTTGATCCTACAAAAGTAGATAACAATACTGTAAACATTAATTTACAACATAAATTCAACGAAAACTGGAAACTAACTTCTCAACTAACGTATGTGAATGAATATACGATGGGAAGTAATCTTTGGCCAAGTAGCTTCGAAGGAAACTATATGATTCGTCGTCTTGGATATTGGGAAGCTGATAACACCATGAAATTCGGACAGGTTTTCTTAAACGGTTTTGTAAAAACAGGTTCTGTTTCTCACAAAATCCTAGCAGGGCTTGATTTAGGAAGCAAGAAATATATGGCGGATTGGTCTCAGGGTTACAATTTAGATAAGTTTAATGCTAATGGAGATTACAAAGCAGCAACACCAACAGATCCTGGTAACACAGTTGCAGATCATAGCTATTGGTATAATTTAAATACAAATAACTACGATAACAATGGTACTGGTCTTTATTACGGGCCAAACAATACCAACGCTTACAAACCTTTCGATAAGTCAAAACCTCTTTCTGTAAGAGCGGGAGCAGGAAGTACAATTGAACAGAACTATACCGGGTTATATTTACAAGATGAGTTAGGCTTTTTTGATGACAAATTAAGACTTACTCTTGCGGCCCGTTACACAACCGTAAAAGAAAATAATTATGCTACTAAATCTGAAGCTAATAAAATAACTCCGCGTATCGGTATTAGCTACTCTATAGATGAAAGTATGTCAGTTTATGGTTTATATGATCAGGCATTTGTACCACAAGCTGCTATATTCAGAGATGGAAGTGCAGTGAAACCAATAACAGGGAATAACATGGAATTGGGTGTAAAGAAAGATTGGTTTGGAGGAAAATGGAATACCACGTTATCTGCATATAACATCATCAAAAACAATTCTACGGTAAACGATCCTTCTAACAGCCCACTTGAGCAATTCTCAATTTTACTTGGAAAAACAAGAGTGCAAGGAGTTGAATTTGATTTGAAAGGAGAAATTACAAAAGGGTTTAATGCAATCTTCAACTATGCATTTACAGAAAATAAGATTATAGAATCTAACGATCCTGCAAATAACCCGAAAGGAAAAAGAGTTCCGGGATATGCTAAACACACAGCAAATGCTTGGTTGAATTATACATTTACTGACGGATTATTAGAAGGATTCGGATTAAGCTTCGGAGGAACTTATCTTGGCGATAGAAGTAGCTGGGATTGGGGAGGAACCAATACTCAACAAATGAATGATTATGTGAAATTTGATGCAGGTGCCTCTTGGGAAAATTCTAAATTCAGAGTAGGTCTAAATGTATTTAATGTGTTCAACAGATACTTATATTCTGGTTCACCTTATGCAAATTACTACTACTATCAAGCAGAAGCTCCAAGAAACTTTAGAGTATCAATAGGATATAAATTTTAAATAAATAAAAGTTAGCCCTTCAAAGGGTTAACTTTTTTGATATGAAGAAAAAGCATCACCATAAAAAGAAGGTTTCTTCAACGAAAAAATGGTCTGCCAAACTGCATTTGTGGTTTGGTTTATCCGTTGGTCTTATCGTTTTTATTGTTTCATTATCGGGAACTTTATATGTTTTTAAAGATGAGGTTCAGAACAGTTTACGCAAGGAAGCAATTTATGTAAACAAAGAAAACGTAGGTAGCAAACCCCTATCTATCGAGGTTCTTCGTGAGAAAGTAAGTTTAGAACTTAATGAAAAGTTTCCGCTGAGTTCTGTTGAGATTCCTTTAGACAAAGCAAAATCCTACAAGTTTCTGTATTACGAAAAAAATAAAAAAGGATGGAACTATTTTGATGAAGTTCTCATCAATAAATTGGTGTATGTAAACCAATACACAGGAGAAATTCTTTCTGTTTATAATGAAAAGTATGACTTCTTTACCCTTTTAAAATACATCCATTGGGGGCTTCTTCTGAACTCCGACTGGGGAAAATATGTGGTAGGAATTCCGGTTGTGTTATTCATCATCATGCTCATCACAGGAATTGTTCTTTGGTGGCCACAGAATAAGAAGATGAGAAAAGGACGTTTTTCTTTCGATTGGAAAAATGTAAAAACCTGGAAACGCAAAAACTACGATCTTCATAATATCTTAGGATTTTATGCTTCATTTATTGCCTTATTAATGAGTGTTACAGGAATTTACTTTGCCTATCCTTGGGTGAAAAACACATTCAACGTTGCCTTATCAGGTTCAACCGAGCTGCCTAAGGAAAAGGAAATAAAATCTCCGGATTCGCTGTTAGTAAAAAACAATGCAATTTTTGATCTTACCGCAGGCGAAACAAGAAAACTATATGCAACCTCATCAAGTTTTAGAATTCCATTAAACGGAAAAACTAAAAAAGGGAAAGAATTAAAAAACATTCCCATCTCAGTGTATGGGCAAGATGGAAGATTTAGTGAGCGTAATCAATTGGTTTTTGATAAATACTCTGGGAAATTATTAGCCAATAAACCTCATCAAAAATTAAACAACGCCGAGAAATACGCCAACGCCAACTATGACATTCACACAGGATCATACTTTGGACTGTTCGGGAAAATTATTTGGTTTATCACAGGACTCATTTGCACATCATTACCTGTTACAGGGTTTTTAGTATGGCTAGGAAAACAAAAGAAAAAGGGAATTAAGAACGTACAATGAAAAAATTAACTCTATCTGTAGCTTGTTTAGCTACTATTTCAGCATTTGGACAGGTAAAAGACAGCATCAACACAAGAGATGTAGATGAGGTTGTGCTAACAGCATCCAGAAAAAGAGAAAATATTAAAGAAATACCAAGTTCTATAACCGTTGTTGGCGAGAAGCAGGTGCAGTCGCAATTAACGGTAAACTCAGATATTACAAGCATTTTACAATATACCGTTCCGAGTTTGGCAACAAGTTCCGGGCAAACTTCTAATACAGGACAAACCCTTCGTGGACGCCAGGTTTTAGTTTTAATTGATGGTATCCCACAATCTACTCCACTACGAAACGGAGCAAGAGATTTAAGATCTATCGACCCTTCAGTTATCGAAAGAATTGAGGTGATTAAAGGTGCTTCTTCCATCTACGGAAATGGTGCAGATGGAGGTATTATCAATTATATCACAAGAAGAAGCAAATCCGACAAGAAGATCTCGGGAATTTCACAAGTTGGAATTACCGGTCAGCCATATGGTGGTACTTTAGGCTATAGAGCAAGTCAGCTTTTATCCGGAAAGATCAGTAAGTTTGATTATGTGGTTTCAATGGCTTATGAAAAAACAGGTTATATGAAGGACGCAGATGGCGTAAATCTGAGTCCGACCTACAGCACAGCCAAAATGAATAACTATAACGGAATGTTGAAATTAGGCTACGCTATTAATGATAATCAAAGAGTTGAAGCATCTTATATAGGTTATGCAGCCAAATCCGATTTAAATTTAGCCTTAAAAACAGGTAAATATGGCGTTACTCCAACAATTGGAGAAGGAGAAGGAAAAAACCTGGAAACCACTCCGCAAGGAACTCCAAGAAACCACAATTTCAAGGTAAGTTATGATAACAAAAACCTGTGGAAAGGAACTTCATTAAACGTAAACCTTTACTTACAGGATTTCAGAACTGTTTATGGATACAGCGATACTTTCCTGAATGGTGGACAATCGAATGTCATTTCAAAAAAATCAGGCGCAAGAGCCAATTTTGACACTCAGCTTTGGAGTGGTAAAAATTCTCAGGCTGAAATGATTTACGGATTGGATGTTTTGAATGATCAAACCGTTCAAAAACTGGAAGACGGCCGTTACTGGACGCCGGATATGAACATGACCAACATCGCTCCTTTCCTTTTGGTTAAAGTTGATTTAATGAAAAAATTAACGATAAAAGGAGGTTTGCGATATGAAAACATTGCCGTAAAAGTTGGAGATTTCAACACGCTTTCAACGATTAAAAGTGACGGAACATTCACCAAAAGTATTTTTGTAACAGGTGGAGATTTAAAATACAATGCCTTAGTCGGAAATATCGGAGTTCGTTATAACATCAATCCGATGATTAATCTTTTTGGAAGCTTTTCTCAGGCCTACTCTATCAACGAGTTAGGAAGAATTTTAAGAAACTCAACAGAAGGAACGATTCAAAACCTTGAAACAAAACCTATCATTGTCAACAACTATGAATTGGGGACAACAGGGCAAATCTCAAAATGGATCAACTACGAGATCACTTCTTATGTAAGTACATCCAAATTGGGAGCAACCTTTGTTCAAAGTCCGGACAGAGCTTTAATGATTCAAAGATCACCGGAAGTGGTTTATGGTGTGGAAGGGTTTTTACATTTCACTCCCACAAAATGGATCAACTTCGGAGGAAGCTACAGCTGGATGGAAGGGATTACTTCTGTAAAAGATGACGGAGATTATTCAACCAAAATCAACAACAGCAGAATTTCTGCACCGAAAGTCTTAGCTTATGTTCAAGTGAGACCAATTCAAGCTTTATCTGTGGGTCTTGATATGTTACATGCTTTTGGACAAAACAGATTCGAGCCCAATGCCAAAGGAGTGTATGCTTATGGAGAGGGAAAAGTACCGGATTATACTGTTTTCAACCTAAGATCAAGCTATGAAGTTAACCAAAATTGGAAAGTTTCTTTAGGGATCGAAAACCTTTTCAACAAGACCTATCAACCTGCAATTGCATGGTGGGCAGCAAGAGATGCCGACTTTACCAACTCGCTAGGATTAAGAGGAACCTTTATGGTGGAATATAAATTTTAATTGAAGCTTTTTCCCGCTTTCCACTATATCTTTTTCGCCCACGCTTTTTTTAAGCCATTTCAGAAAAAGGATGTCGTTGCAAAACGAGGAACAAATTTCGACGACTCCATTAAAAAAAATAAAATACAGGAGTCAATCGGGGCTAGGGTATTTGTCTGGTTATCATTTTTTCATCGCAAAATCAACCCTCAGTTTGTCATCCCGTAGGGATCTAAACTCGAATCTTTCCACTCTATTGTAAACCTAACAGGTTTTAAAAACCTGTTAGGTTTGTTATAACACCCAGAAAAATAATGTTTCAACATCTCATTTTTACGCCTCTTAACTCCACAACAAACGCAATACTTATCACAAGCTAATCCGGCTGATTTTTAGTTTTAAAAATTTAGTCTAAATAATTTGCATATTAACATAGAACATCGAGACTAAAGAGCAATCATTGATCTAAACATTTGAAAATATCCATTCAGTTTGTCATCCCGTAGGGATCCAAGCATAGTATTAGAAAATTGTATGGAAAGATTCGCGTCTAGATCCCTACGGGATGACAAACTAGATGAAAATAATTTGAAGAAAAAATAAACAACACTCAAATAAAACTAAAGGCATTTCACTTAAATACAATAAAACTTTGCGTCAAAAAACAGCTAAATTATTTAATAAAAAAAGAATAATATTTTCCATTCTAATCCCGTTAATTATAAATATTCTAAATAAAAATTAAAAACTTATCTTTGCGGAACTTAAAAAAATTATGAAAAAGAAACATCATAAAAAGAAGCCAAACGTATTTAAAAAATGGACAGGAAAACTGCATTTGTGGTTTGGTTTAGGTATTGGATTTTTGATTTTCATTATTTCCATTACCGGCGCACTGTATGTTTTTAAAGATGAAATTGAGAACATTACCCGAAAAGATGTCATCTATCATAATACACAAAATATTGACCAGAAGCAGATTCTTCCCATCCGAGTGTTAGAAAAGTCTGTGGACGCTCAGGTGAAAGAGAAATACCCTATTCACTGGGTAAATATTCCTATCGACAAAAAAATGTCTTACCAATTTTATTGGTACGAGCACAATACAAACGCCTGGAACTACTTTGATGAATTCCCTATTTATAAAGTAGCATACGTAAATCCTTACGACGGAAAAGTCTTAAGAACCTACGACGAGAAAAACGGATTCTTCCAAATTGTAAAAATGATTCACTGGAGTTATTTGTTGAAACAAGACTGGGGAACGTATGTCGTTGGAATTCCTGTTATTATCTTTATCATCATGTTGATATCGGGAATCGTTTTGTGGTGGCCTAAAAACAAAGCAGCGAGAAAGCAACGTTTTTCATTCAAATGGAAAAATATCAAAAGCTGGAAGAGAAAGAACTACGATCTTCATAACATCCTAGGTTTTTATGCTTCTATCTTTGCTTTGATCTTCTCTATCACTGGGTTATTCTATGCCTTTTTTATTGTTCAGGCAACTATCTATGTGATCTTCTCAGGAGGCGAAACAAAATATCCGGATTTCTCTCACATCAAAACCAAAGCTCCGATAGAATTAAGAACAGAAGGAACATTAGATAAGATAAGCAATACCGTTAAAGCAAAATACCCGGATTCTTTTGGCTTTGCTATAGACTTGGGACACGAACACATGGATGATCATGAGCACCCGAATTTCGAGGTTTATGTAAAACATTTATCTTATTCTTATCATAAAAGCAGCAGCCTAATTTTTGATGAAAACTCAGGAGAACTTCTTCATACTCACGACATGAAAGACAAGAATTTCGGAGAAAAAGCAGTAGGTGCCAATTATGATATTCACGTAGGATCTATTTTAGGACTGCCAACAAAGATCATTGCATTTGTTGTAAGTTTGATATGTGCCTCATTACCAGTTACTGGCTTCCTTGTTTGGTGGGGAAGGCGAAAAAAGAAAACGGCAAAAATAGCGTAAAAAAAAATAGCAATAAATGTTGAGTTAACCATCCATTAATACAATCTTTTTTATATTTTTAACCCTTTAGAATTTATAAGAATAGAAATGTCATTAATAGATTTATCAAAACACGTTGCCCTAGGAATTGATATTGGTGGTACAAATACTAAGTTTGGTGTTGTAAACCACAGAGGTGAAGTTCTTGAAAAAGGCAATCTAAGCACTGATGCCTACGCTACAGTTGAAGAATTCATAGATGCTTTGTATGAAAAAGTGCATCCGCTGATGGATAAATACGGAAAAGAGAAAAACTTTGACGGAATTGGCGTGGGTGCTCCCAACGGAAACTACTACACTGGGACCATAGAACAGGCTCCCAATTTACCTTGGAAAGGCGTAGTCCCGTTTGGTGAATTGATGCAGAATAAATTCAACTTACCATGTACTATTACCAATGATGCTAATGCAGCAGCTTATGGTGAAATGCTTTTCGGAGCAGCACGCGGAATGAAAGATTTTATCATGATTACATTGGGAACAGGTGTAGGAAGCGGAATTGTTTCCAGCGGAAAACTGATTTACGGACATGATGGTTTTGCAGGAGAGCTTGGTCACACGATTGTAAAACCAGGCGGAAGAAAACACTGGAGCACAGGATCTGAAGGAAGCCTAGAAGCATATGCCTCAGCAACAGGAATCGCGATCACTGCAAAAAAGATGAGAGCAGAGTTTCCGGAATCTATGTTAAGTCAATATCCTGAAGAATCTATCAACTCCAAAACGGTACATGAATGTGCATTGAAAGGCGACCCCATTTCTATTGAAGTTTTCAGATATACAGGTCAGAAATTAGGAGAAGCATTGGCTAATTTTGTGATGTTCTCTTCACCCGAAGCTATCCTTTTATTTGGAGGCGTAATTAAAGCCGGAGATTTCATCCTGAAACCTGCTAAACTTCATATGGAAAGAAACCTTCTTCCGATATTCAGAAATAAAGTAAAATTGGTTTTCAGTGAACTAGACGAAGCAGACGCTGCTATTTTAGGAGCAAGTGCTTTGGTTTGGGAAAAGTAATTGAAAGCTATTTTAAAATATATTTGAGCATCCTTTTTAGGGTGCTTTTTTTATCTCCCACTGATTGCACAAATTTTCACAGATGTTTGTTGTTTTATCTATTGTCTTTCATTCGTGGAAATTATTTGTTTTATCCTTGAAAACATTTCTGCTATTCGTATTCTATTCATCCTTGTCAAGGTTTAAAACCTTGACAAGGATCATTCTTGAAAACATTTCTGTTATCCGTCTACTTTTTCAACGCAAAGATTAATTTCTATTACATATAATTTTATGTTGGAAAATCTCCCACAGATTGCACAGATTTTCACAGATGCTTGTGTTTTATCTATTGTATTTCATTCGTGAGAATCATTTGTTTATCCTTGTCAAGGTTTAAAACCTTAACAAGGATCATTCTTGAAAACACTTCTGTTATCTGTATACTTTTTCAACGCAAAGATTAATTTCTATTACATATAATTTTATGTTGGAAAACTTCTCGCAGATTTTGCCGATTACGCAGATGTTTACGCTATATTTTTCTTGTGATTATTTGTGAAATCTATTAGTGTAATTTGTGTTTAAACCACTCTTTTCAACATAAAATGAAAAACTTTTTCTTACTTTTGATTAGTTTTTTTAATACAATAATCAACCTAAAATGGATAACAATAATTTAGAGCAAATTACTTTCGGAGGCGGATGTTTCTGGTGTGTAGAAAGCTGTTTCAATATATTAAAAGGCGTTGAATCTGCAATTTCAGGATATTCGGGAGGTCATAAAGATAATCCAACCTACGAAGAGGTTTGCACAGGAGAAACAGGTCATGCAGAAGTAGTACAGATCACGTATGATCCTAAAATCATTTCTTACGAGCAATTAATGGATGTATTCTTTTTCCTTCATGATCCAACTCAATTAAACAGACAAGGAAACGATATCGGAACGCAATACCGTTCAGTAATCTATTATAAAGACGATGCTGAAAAAACAAAAGCAGAAGAAGCCATTAAAGCATCTCAAGAATCAGGAAGATGGTCAGGAACTTATGTTACAGAATTAACACCTTTCGAAAAATTCTGGTCGGCAGAACAATATCACCAAGGATATTACAACGTAAACCCTAATCAACCCTATTGTAGTGCTGTTGTAGGACCAAAAATTCAGAAGTTTAAAAAACATTTCGGAGAATTGGGAATGTTGAATGCAGAGTAAGATTTAAAATCTTTTTAAGTTTGGCTAAAACCCATTCCTATTGATAAAATAAAAGCGAAGAGAAAAACCTCTTCGCTTTTTGTTTACAAAAAATAATCGTTTTATATGAAGAAAACTAATACCCTGAATTTTGAGTAAAATCTTTCGAGGCATCAATGGTTGCCTGAGGAATCGGGAATATTCTTCTGTAAGGTTGAGAAGCTGGTTTTGCTGTTCCCGCCTGATCAAACTTTTTGAACCTGATCAACGCTTTTCTTCTGTACATTTCCCAATACAATTCAAATCCAGATTCTTTCAATAAAGTATTTGCATCCAGAGAAGCAAGCGCAACGCCAGGAGCATTTCCTTTTAAAGCATCATTCGTTCTACTCGTTCTCAATCTATTGACATCTGCTAAAGCAGCCCCAACATTTCCATTTCTAAAATACGCTTCTGCTCTCATCATGTAGATTGTTCCTAATCTGTACAACGGCACATCCATCCCGCTGGTTCCATTATTTCCATAACCAGGGTCGAATTCAAACTTGAAGTTTCTTACTCCTCTGTTGATCTGTGCTTGTGTAAATACAGCTTCCGAAGGATTATCAAAGTTTAATTCTGGTGTAAAATCTGCGGCCAGCGTCGTATTTTTTTCTGTGAATAGTTTATAGACCTTAATTCTTCCATCCGCAGTTAAATCAAAGTTTCCGTTCGATAGAATCTTAGGGCCATATTGCTGACCAACCTGCAATCCCCTGTTGAAATGAAACCAAGGTTTTCCTGTTCCTTCCACTTTGCTTGTTGAGGGTACACTTACGTCTGTTCCGTCATTTCTAAACCATGTTCCATCTTCGTATTGATAGGTTCTTTGGAAACGAGGGTCATTGTGGTTCCCATCCCAAGAATAATAGAATTCCGGAGTAATACAAGAAGCGTTCGTTCCTCTGTTATCCGGAGAAGGCTTCTGAATTCTTTCCATTGACATATACGCCAAATCATTATCCGAGCCTTTGTCCGAATTCGCAATTTTCTTCTGAACAATCGTAAAGATCATCTCCTTGCTTGTATCATTATTGATATCAAAATTGTGGAAATAATTAGATTCTAAACTGAAATTTGGATTATTAATCAACAGATTAGAATATTCAATTACTTTATCCATATCCGTTCCTCCTCCATTCACAGCCTGTTCTAGAAAATTGAAATCACCTGCCGTTTTATTTTTCAAAACTGCTCTGTTCAGATACATGTCCGCCAACAATGCATAAGCTGCCTGTTTTGTAAATCTTCCCGCGTGGGTGTTTTGAGTTTTAATATCTGCTAAGTTTGGAATAAGCCCCTCCACTTCTTTAATTAAATCATCAATTGTAGTTTCTGCCTTTCTAATTTGGATGGGAGCATTAATATTATCTGGATCTCTGTAAGGAGCCTGCCCAAACAAATCAATCGTTGTATAGGTATAATAAGCCAATAATCCTTTTGCTTCTGCTAAAAATAACGCTTTATTGGCTCCACCACTTTTGCTTGCACTCGATATTGCCGTTAACGATTTTGTAATCCCGAAATTTAGCTGGTTCCAGGTTGTTTTTACAACATCACTATTCGCATCCCAAGAAAATTCGTGCATGGCTCTCCACTTTCCACCGTCTCCCCAGTCGCTTCCTCTTGTTGGTAAAAGCGCTTCATCTGTAGAATATTCCTGTAAAGCGAACACACTTCCGTGGTCTACAAAAGTTCCCTCTCCAAGCTGGCTGTAAGCCGCAGCCAAAGCTGCTTCTGGATCTGCTATTTCAGAACCTAAAACCTCATCGATTACTTTTTCATCCAGATTTGTACACCCAACTAAAGCCAGTACAGCAACGGATAAAACAATTTTATTAATATTTAAAAATTTAGATTTCATGATTTCTTTTAACTTAAATTAAAATTTAACAGTTGCTCCCAAAATGAAAGTTTTCGCAGATGGATATGTCGTGTAATCAACCCCCAAAGACTGATTTCCTCCCACCTGTTTATTGGTATCAACAAGCGGATCATAACCTGTATAGCTGGTAATTGTAAATAAATTCTGTGCGCTTACATACAGATTAATACTTCTCAGGAATTTCAATTGACTCATATCGAAAGTATATCCTAATCTTACATTGTTCAGACGAATAAAATCTGATTTTTCAAGATATAAAGAAGATAATTGCGGTTGGTTTGTAGGGCTTGCTCCTGAATCATAAAAGTTTTTCAAAACGTTTCTGTCTGAAGCTAAGTTGTTGATATTTAAATCCAATGCCGTATTGTTCACCAAATAACCTCCTGTCTGTCCGATAAAAGAGAATGAAAAATCAAACTTTTTGTATTTCATGTAAGAATTGATCCCGAAAGTGAAATTAGGAATTGCACCTTCAAAGATTTTTCTATCATTCTGATCTATTCTTCCATCCCCGTTCACATCCTCATAAATATATTTTCCGTTGGCGTCAACTCCTAAATAATTGTACATGTAGAAAGATCCTGCTTCATAACCATTTTTGTAAATATTCGCAGTAACACCTGAAAGTCCAGGCCCAGAAACTTCTCCCGAATAAATTGCTGAAACCGGAAGATCTTTCACCACATTATTTACTGTTGCTCCGTTTACATCAAAATTCCATGTGAAATTTTCATTTTTAATAATTTCTGAACCTAAAGAGAGTTCAAAACCTTTATTTACAATCTTGGCATCTACATTTCTCCAAACATTACTTGTAGGACTTAACGGACTTGAAGGAATATTTAAAATCGGATCTTTTGTTGTTTTATGGTAATATTCCAATGATCCATACAATTTGTTTTTCCATAAACTAAAGTCTGCACCAATGTTCGTCTGCTCAACAACTTCCCACTTCAAATCCGGGTTTACCGTTCTGTTGATAGAAACCCCGTTGATCAAATCTAAATTAGGATACAAATAATACCCCGCAGCCTGCGTCAATGAAGAACTTGCCTGTGTAATTTTATTCGGAACTTCCTGATTACCTGTTTGTCCCCAGCTTCCTCTTAATTTTAGTTCGTTAACGATTTGAGAATCCTTCAGGAAATTTTCATTAGAAACCGTCCAACCTACTGCAACAGAAGGGAAATATCCGTATTTGTTATTCTTTCCGAAACGTGTAGAACCGTCCGCTCTTAATGAAGCCGTTAATAAATATTTTTTATCAAAATTATAATTTACCCTTCCGAAATAAGATTGTAATTCATTTTCCTGAGCGTAACCGGCTCCAGGAACAAACGCCGTTCCTGAATATCCGGGATTTATTTCCGGAGGAATCCCTGCTCCTTGAGTTGCAATATCTTTTACCCCAAAGTAAGTTCCGGTAGACTTGAATTTCTGATAAGAAAAACCACCTAATAAACTGAAATTATTTTTATTTAAGCTAAAATCATAGGTTAAATAATGTTCCAAAAGTACATTATAAGAATCTAAATTTGCTTGAACGTACATTCCTTTAGGTGTTCTGTCGGTAACATTCGGATAGATGGTTGTATTTCTTTCCGACATTGTTTTATCGATCCCTAAATTGAATTTATAATTTAATCCCGGTAAAATTCTCAACGTAGCTTCTGTATTCCCTAACACCCTGAAAGTATTGGTTTTATCATTATAAATACTCAACAAATACAACGGATTGTAATGGGCATTCATGTTGAAATTGGTATAATTTCCATTATCATCATACACAGAACGTGTAGGATTCGCCATCAAAGCGTGGATAATCACCTGACCATCAGATCCTGCATTTCCACCATTTGGAATACCGGTTTCTTTGATGTCACTCGCCGTAAGATTTACTTTAACCTTTAATCTTTTGTTATCAAAGAAAGATTCTTCAGCATTCAAACGAGCCGTTGTTCTTTTAAAGCTACTATTCAGAACGATACCATCCTGATCCATGTGAGAAATTGACGCAAAATAATTCCCCGTTTCTGTAGCTTTTGAAAATGATACTGAATGATTTGATGAAACTGCATTTCTATAAATTTCATCCTGCCAGTCTGTATTTCCACCGTGATCATATAGTTTATTTATTCCTGCTGATCTGTATTCATCAGCGGTCATTAAGTCTAATTTTTTAATAACCGAAGAAAAACCTAGATACGTATCATACGTAAACATTGGCTCTCCCTTCTTTCCTCTTTTTGTCGTTACCAAAACAACACCGTTAGACCCTCTTGCACCATAAATAGCTGCTGCAGAAGCATCTTTCAATACAGTGATTGATTCAATATCCGATGTATTTAAAAAGTTTAACGGGTTTTTCGCCTGAGCATTTCCTAAACCAACGTTCGGGCTTTGTGCACTTACTGCATCATTACTCAAAGGAACACCATCCACAACAAATAAAGGCGTACTACCACTTCTGATAGAACCAATTCCTCTGATGGAAACATTCACTCCTGCACCGGGCTCTCCACTCGACTGAACGATACGAACACCCGCGATTTTTCCCTGCATCAAATTATCAACAGAAATATTCATTCCTTCTTTGAAGTTCTCTGCCTTCAATTGACTTACCGCACCCGTTAAATCTGATTTTTTTTGAGAACCATAACCCACCAAAGTAACCTCTTCAATAGAAGTTGCAGCCTTTTTAGATTGAAGTTTAATGGAAACTGAAGAAGAAGTAATCTTCACTTTTTGTACTTCGTATCCATCATAAGAAATAGATAACGTTTGCCCTACAGAAGCTGAAATAGAAAAATTTCCCAGAGCGTCTGTAGTTGCTGTAGCCCCTGTTTCTACAACAGAGATCTTTGCGCCTTCAATGGCCGATCCTTCCTGATCCTGCACGAGGCCGGAAATAGTTTCATTCACCTGCGAAAAAGCAGGATGACTTGTTGTAAATCCTTCTGCATTGGCGTGATTGGACACCAAAAAGATCAATGCGATCGGAATTAGCTTTTTAAATTTAAAAAAATTAATTTTGTGGTACATATCATTAAGTAAAGTAAATTGTAATAAACGTTGCTTTGCTTAGTAAAAAAGCCGCTGTTATTCCCGTAACAGTGGTTTTTTTTAACCTCATCTTCGTTTCATTTTCGGCATACAAAGTAAAATGATCTTCCACGAAATCACTTTAACATAATATTATCTTAAAATCAACAAAATATAAATATCTCAAAAAGAGAAAATAAAAACACACTCATTATCAACGGTTTAAAAAATCATGTTTTTTCTCATTCACACAATCTTAAAGAACACTTAACATAATATGTAAATCGCCAGAAACGAAGAGTCGTTAATTTCGCCATTACAAAAATTGACGAAATGAAAAAGACCGTTTTTATAGTCTTGTACCTCTCTTCTTTAAACCTATTTTGGTCGCAATCACAGAACCTTAATGATTTAAAAATTAATGAAATTCAGGTAATTGGCTCTCATAATAGCTACAAAAAAGCTATTCTTCCAGAGGTTTACAGCTATTTATCGAAAAAAGATTCTATGAATTTTTTGCCTAGAATTCAATATGAACATATCCCAATACCCCAACAATTAGATTTAGGGCTTCGAAATCTTGAAATTGATGTATACGCAGATAGTAAAGGAGGAAAATATGCTCATCCAAAGATCTTAGACCTTGTTAAAACAACACAGCCTTTCGATCCTGAAGGAAAAATGAAAAAACCAGGTTACAAAATGATCCACATTACAGATATTGATTATCAGACTTGGTATTATACACTGGAAGATTGCTTGAAAGATCTTAAAAAATGGTCTGATGCTCATCCTGATCATGATCCTGTATTTATTACATTGGAGCCCAAAGACGGAGAACCCAATAAATTTGGAACAGAGCCTGAACATTATACTCCTCAGCTATTTGATGATTTAGATAATGAGTTGAAAAAATATTTAGGTAAAAATAAAATCATTACTCCTGATGACATCAGAGGTTCTTATAAAACATTGAATGAAGCGGTTCTTAAAAAAAATTGGCCAAAAGTAAAAAACGCGAAAGGTAAATTTCTTTTTGTCTTGGACAATAACAGCGAAAATAGAGACCTTTATATGAAAGATCATCCTTCGTTAAAAGGAAGAATGGTCTTCACCAATTCTACCCCAGGAACGCCCGAATCTGCAGTTTTATTTATGAACGACCCAAGTCCTGAGATTAATGCTCTTGTAAAACAAGGCTATATCATTCGTACCAGAGCCGATGCCGATACGATGGAAGCCAGAAAAGAAGATTATTCAAGGTTTGAAAAGGCTAAAGAAAGTGGAGCTCAGATTATCACTACAGATTATTATCTTCCTAGCAAACTTTTTAAATCAAACTATAAAATCAGCTTCGATAACAATACGTATGAAAGGAAAAATCCTGTGACTGGAAAATAATTAAAATCATATTAAAGGAGAGACTGTCTGATTTTTAGGCAGTCTTTTTTTATTGCTTTTGGTTAGGAATTTAACGCAAAGTTTTAACTTAATAATAATTCATCTCAAGTGAGCAAAGATGAATCAACAAGTTGATTTTATGAAGCTAATGTTTCAGCTTCGCGCAGCAAATTTATTTGCCTTTGCTTTCTAAAATTAAAAGTTTAAATGATTAAATCTTTGCGTTTAGAACATTTTAAACACAAAGATGAAGCGCAAACATCTGTGTAAATCTGTGAAATCCGTGGGAAATAAAAAACTATAACCTTTCTATCATTTGCTTTTTCAAGTCAATTTCAAAATGATCTGCAGGATCTCCATTTGATAATAAAGAAAGAATTTTAAAAACCGATTTTAATTGTTTGATAAAAGGATCTAGAGAAGTATTAGATTCATACAGCTTTTCCAATAGCTGATATTGCTGCAACCTTTCTTTTGGAATATCTTTTTTAGCCAATTCATCAGCAGATTGGAATTTATATAAATCAAATAACAGATCTTCAAAACTCCATTTCTTGAATCCTTTTGATTGAATGTCTTTTTGTGTTACTTCAGATCCTGACTTTTGCGCCATCACAAGCAAATCTTCTCCATTTAAATATTTCGCTTTCTCTATAAATTCTTTAGGCCAATCATTCGGAACCATCCTTAAACGAACTAATTCTTTTAAATGAAATAACATAAAATCATGGTAAGATTTGGTTTTCAAAATGTCCTTATTCCAAAGCTTTGTGTTTTTATTTTGGCTTAATGCTTCGTATTCCTTTTCATACAAAGGAAAAAGGTCATCAAAATGAGGAACATCATTCAAAACTTCTGTCTGTACCTCCATTTTGTCAGAAGAATGGATGGTGAGAATTTTATAACTCGGCAAATAGGCCGCCAATGAAGGAACCTGAACATTGACTAACATTTTACCATCGATCTTTCTTGTTCCTGTATCATTGATATGCATATGTCCCGCAAAATGAATTTGTAAACCCGCACCTGCAAATACTTTGGCTACTTCTTCTTCAGGAACACGCTCCAATTGCCATTTCTTTTCACCCAACAAATTTTTGATTTCGTGAGTGGCTCCATCATTGAAATCAATCATTGGATAATGAGTAAACGCGATTAGTGTCTTCCCATTCAATTTAGCTTCTTCTGCAATTTTTTTCACCCACTTGATCAAATGCTGCTTATTCGTCAAGACATTATTATACCCAATACTTGCGCCATTGTAGTTAGAAGGATTATTAGAATTTTCGTTGAGGTTTTTAGGAATATAAGTATTTCCATCAATGGCCAACATCCAAATTCCTTTTACAGGCTCAACAACACAACTTAAATCCGGTACAGAAAATCCTTTGGTAACTTCATACATTCTTTGGGTGTATGCAGCTTGTTGAACAGCTTTTGGATAGGAATAATTTATATATGAATCTTGGCTAAAAGGAGTGCTCCAAAACATATCTTTTTCTTTCGGATAAAATCCAAAGTCTTTTAATTCATCCAAAATTTCCAAATACCCTGATTCTGCAATATCTTTTGTGATAATCTTAGATGTTGTTTTTCCCAGATTCTCTTTGCTGTAAATCCCTAATGGACTTCCCTTCTCCCCTAAAAAATCATCTTTTCCTGCGTCCTGTCGAAACGGACCAACAGGATCATGGTTTCCTGTGGTTAGGTAAAAATCAATTCCATATTTCTTATGATACTGATCTAAAATTTTACGGAGTCCACGCAAGTTATAGGCTTGTCCATCATCCGAAAAATCTCCGGGCATAGCTACTATTTTAATCCCTTTTGTGGCAATATCATCTAATGCTTTTAGAAAGGCAAAATAATTTTCATTAAAAACCCTTGTGGAATGTAGTTGAGAATCCATTGTTCTCAGAATCGTTGGCTTTCCTGTTTTCGGGTTGATAATTCCTTTAAAATCATTATCCGAAAAGCTTCCATACAAATCCTGAAAATGCACATCTGAAAGAAATGCAATTTGTACAGGTTTCTCCTGAGCCGAAAATAAAGTAAAAGCAAAAAGTAAAAGTGAGAATATTCCTTTGTTCATCTTAAAATAAGACGAAAGTAAGTGATTCTAATGTGAATTGTTTTAATTGAATTTTAAATAATTGTGAATGAAATTTATTCTTGCACCTCTATAGAGTCTTGGGGCTTTCCTGCATATTTAAATATAATAAGAGGTGTTGCTCTTCTTAATTCTCTACCGGTTTCCGGATCTACTCCATCATCCGTAAAAAATTCTACTCCGCTGTTATATTTTGAATACCATGTTTTTCCAAGAGCATTCATTTCAGTCAAAGTATCTTTTCTCATGATCTTTTTAAAGTGCAGAAATTTGTGCGCATTCATCGCAACGATATCAATCCCAGGATTAATATAACTGCTGTCTGTTGCCATATATCTTTCGCCATCCCAATACATATACTTTTTCTCAATAGCCGGATTTCCACTTGACATAAAACCCATAGGAGTCATCTTTTTATTATTAGAAAAAACAACATTTCCTGTTACAAGACACAACAACAAGCCGATTTCCATAATACCCAGTCCATTTTTCTTCATCAAATCTGGCATTTTGAAGTGCTGTTCATTCGTTATGTTGATAATAATTTTTGAAAGCTTTTCTGTTAAAGACTCCTCATCTTCATCCACACTTATTTTGACTGTGGTCTTGTTTGCTTCATCGTCTTTCTTAATAAAGGTACTGGAAAAGTCTGCGAAATCCATATAGCCAACATATTGGCTGAATTTATCAAGAATATCAGAATCTATATTTCTGTCTTCATTATCACGTATAAAAGTATCATAATACCTAGACAATGTTTTATCAGTAATATAATTTGGAAATCGTTCATCAAAATAAGACCATAAATAAGCTGCTAGCCCATTTTTCGTTTTCTTCCCGGTTTCTTCCTCAGCTTTTCTGAATACTTCATGAATTAATAGTTTTTTCTTGGACATAATTAGTTTTTATAGGCTATTACAAAATAGGTGATTTTTCATCATGTCGCATTACGGGTTTCCGTAACAAAACTCCTGTCCATTTCTTGTCTATCGATGTCTATGTTTTGTCTAACACCTGCCTCACTCATTGTCGCATCTTTGCTTCAGAAATCAGTGACAAACAAAACATTACAAAAACAAATGTACAAAACTGATTTCTAAATCACCAGATAAAACGGAAGAAAACTCCGGGTTGGGAAGCAGATGTTTCTCTTCCGTTTTTGAAGGTTCACTTCCCAAAAAATTTTAGAAGCGCTTCAATTTTTTTAACCGTGTCAAACTATCTGCGATCTGTTTCGCAGGGAAGAACACGAATGCTTTAACAATAAATTTTTTGAAAATATGTTACAATTTATATTAATGCTACTAGGTTTAGCATTCTCACATAACAACGCTAATGCAACAACGTGTAATAACAACCAAGATCCGGTTACAATACAAAGTGGAGGACCGAGTAATCCGGGTGGTGGAGTAGATCCGGGAAATCCAGGTGATACAGGAGGAGATACTGGGCAAACCCCTCCTAGAAAATAAATAATGATATTAATAAGCGAAAGAGTACTCTTTCGCTTATTTTTTTTAAATTAGTTAAAACTAATTTACATTGAAACCATATTCTCTTATTTTTCTTCTACTATTCTACTCTTGCTCTAAAAATAACACTGAACAAATCAAGCAGATCTCAAATCAAACTTCATTTTTTGAAAAAGCTTGGGAATTTAAAGATAAAGGAGATACAGATAATGCTGTTGCCAACTTTTATAAAGCAAAAGATGCTTTTTTACAAGAAAAAGACAGTGCTGGAGCTGGTAAATCTTTAGTGAATATCGCCATTATTTTAACAGAAAAAGGAGACTATTTTGGAGCACAAGAAACTTCTTTGGCTGCATCTAATTTCTTTAATTCCCAAAAGAAATCAAACTATGAATACATAAAATCAAACTATAATAATCTTGGTATAGCCTCGTATAATTTAAAAGACTTTCAAAATTCTTTGAAATTTTATGATCTTGCCATTAAGTTTTCAAATGATGCTTTAGATACCCGTATTTATTTAAATAATAAAGCCAAAACTCTCCAAGCAACTAAAAATTATAAAGAAGCCTTAAAAATATACAATCAAATTTTTAAAGAAGTTAGTAAAAATAAAAAAGAATATTCCAGAACTCTAACCAATCTTGCAAAAACAAAATGGCTTGAAGATCCAAAATACAATCCAGTTCCTGAATTAACCCAAGCATTAGATATACGACTAAGAGAAAAGGACTTATGGGGATTAAACTCTAGCTATGCTCATCTTTCCGACTACTATATTAAAGAGGAGAAATATGATTTCGCTTTAACTTTTGCGAAAAAGATGTATGAAGTAGCTAAGTTAATTAAAAGTCCTGATGATCAAATCGAAGCTCTTCAAAAGCTTGTCATCTCAGAAAGTCCTCAAAACTCAAAAAAATATTTCTTACTGTATCAAAAATTAAATGATAGCATCTATATTTCACGAAGCAAAGCAAAAAATCAATTTGCGGTGATAAGATATGATGTTGAAAAGAATAAGGCAGAAAATGAATTATTAAAAGCAAACACTGCCGAACAACAAAATCAAATTTTAAAACAGTATTTTCTCGTAGCTTGTTTAGTCTTAGCATTAATTATCATTATCATTTGGTATCGTAGAAGGCAAATAAGACTCAAACAAGAAAACGAATTAAAAATAAAAAACAACCAACTTAAACTCTCCAAAAAAGTTCACGACGTTGTTGCCAATGGCATCTATCAGGTAATGGCCAAAATTGAAAATCAGGAGAATATTGATAAAAATGAAATGCTGGATGAACTGGAATTCGTTTATGAAAAATCTAGAGATATTTCTTACGAAAAAATAGATTCAAAAGAGGATGAGGAAGATTTCAGTAAAAAAATATCACAGCTTGTTGCTTCCTTTAAAAATGAATCAATTAATACCTATGTTGCCGGAAATGATGAAACAATTTGGAAAGATTTTAAGGTATCAAGCCAAGATGAAGTTTACCAAATCATTAGAGAACTGTTAGTGAATATGAAAAAACACAGTCAGGCAGACAGAGTGGTATTCAAATTTGAAAGAGTAAATAATTTCATAACCATTTCCTACACAGACAATGGTATAGGCATCTCTGGAGAATTAATTTATAAGAATGGCCTCACGAGTACGGTTTCCCGTATTGAAAATATCCATGGAGAAATTATTTTTGATACCGAAATCGAAAAAGGATTGAAGATTACTATTTCATTTCCTATTTAAAAAAGAAAACAATGTTTAAAAAAATTTTAATATCCGAAGACCACGAAAGTATCAGTATCTCTATACAAAAAACATTAGAAGAATTGAATGTTCCCAATGTTGACTATGTTTCCTATTGTGATGATGCTTTAGCTAAAGTTCAAAAATCTATCCGAGAAAAAGATACCTATGATCTATTAATCACCGATCTTTATTACGAAGAAGATCATCATCAACAGAAAATAAAAAACGGAATAGAACTGGTAGAGCAATTACGAGCGATTCAGCCTTCCCTAAAAGTGATTGTTTTTTCCGCAGAACATAGATCCGGGGTGATTGATTCTCTTTTTACAGAATCTAAAATCAACGGCTATGTACGCAAAGCAAGGAATGATTCAAAAGATTTGAAAAAAGCCATTGCTTCTGTCTACGTTAATGAGAACTATCTATCCTTGGACCTTAAACAGGAAGTAAAAAAGCTCAACAATTATGAGTTTTCTGCTTATGATATTACGCTAGTCTCTCTCCTATCACAAGGTGTTTTGCAAAAAAACATTCCTGTTTATCTTCAAAACAACAACATCAGACCCAATAGTTTAAGCAGTGTAGAGAAAAGATTAAATAGTTTAAAAGAAGCTTTGGAAGTCACCAGCAATGAGCAATTGGTTGCTTTTTGTAAAGATCTGGGGATTATATAACAAGATTTCTAAAACATATTCTATTAAACCTTTCTATTTTTTTGGAAGGTTTTTTGTTTTACGGGAACCCGTAAGGATTGGTTTTTATATAGTTCTATTTTTGGAATATTAAATAAAACGAATCATGGAATATAAAGTAACCCCATTTGTAGCAACAGCAAATCATCAAAATATGAGCTCAAGTAACATTGCTCAACAATTAGAAGACTTAATAGCAGCTCAAAATAACCAAGGTTGGAATTATGTAAGATTAGAAAGTGTTTCTACTTATGTTCAACCCATAACAGGGTGTTTTGGATCTGAAACTCAAAAAGGCTACATGACTTCATATCAAATGGTTGTATTCTCAAAAGAAGAAAATGAAAAATCTACTTATTCTTCTCATTAAAATATACTGGTTTTGCATTCCTGCCCAAAAGAGGAGAAAATGTATTTTCAGAATAAGCTGTTCAAAACATGTTTATGAAAAAACAGTACATCAAGGCTTTATTGCAGGATTAAAAGCATTCAAATATAGGTTTCAAAATTGCAGATCTGGAGCTCATATTATTGAAAACCCAATAACAAGAAAACTTCAAATTATTTTACCTGGAAATCAAATCCTTGAAGAAGAAGAAATTTCAAAAAGATTTTTAAACTAAAACAATATTAATCATGGGAAAATTTATTATCACCAAAAGAAAAGACAACGAATATCAATTCAACTTAAAAGCAGGAAACGGCGAGATTATTTTAGTGAGTGAAGGCTATGTTCAAAAAGCATCTTGCCTTAAAGGAATAGAGTCTGTAAGAATCAACTCCATAGATGATACTAGATATGATAGAAGAGTTGCAGTAAATGATAAAGATTACTTTGTACTGAAAGCTAAAAACGGTGAAATTATTGGTAAAAGCCAATACTACAGTTCAAAAGCCTCTATGGAGATTGGTATTGTTTCCGTGAAAACCAATGCACCATACGCTGAAATCATTGATGAAACTATCTAAAACAAACTAATGGATTTAAAAATAAAACTTGAACAATTACATCAGAAAGTAGTTGGTTTAAAAGATCATATCGGTACTGAAGAAGCAACAAAAAACGCTTTTGTTATGCCTTTTATACAAATTTTAGGGTATGATATTTTTAATCCTACCGAAGTTATTCCGGAGCATACTTGTGATATTGGAACGAAGAAGGGTGAAAAAGTAGATTATGTAATTAAGCATAATGATAATCCTATTTTCATTATAGAATGTAAACATTGGAAAGAAAGTGCTGATGCCCATAATTCTCAACTTCACAGGTATTATCATGTATCAAAAACAAGACTTGGGGTTCTTACGAATGGAATTGTCTATAATTTTTATACTGATCTTGAGAAACCAAATATTATGGATGAGAAGCCTTTTTTCACCATTAATATTGAAGACTTAAAAGACAGCTCAATTAAAATTTTAGAAAGCTTTACTAAAAAAGATTATAACCTTGAAAGTATTTTAGATTCAGCAGAAGCATTAAAATATATCAAAGCCATCAGGAAAGAATTCGAAAAAGAAATTGAGACTCCATCTGATGAATTGGTAAAACTTCTGGTAAGCCGATTTTTTGAAAAACCAATGACTGCCAACAGAATGATTTCTTTTAAAGAATATACAAAAAAAGCATTAACAACCTCTATCAATGAATCTATCAGTTTCAGGCTTAAATCTGCATTAAGTATTAATGAGCAAATTGAAAAGCAAGATGAAGGAGTAAAAGCGGCCCAATCTATTGATGAAAATAATGATTCTAAAATTGTCACCACAGAAGAAGAGTTAGAAGGATTCCAAATTATAAAAGCTATTTTAAGAGAAAGAATACCATCTTCAAGAATTGCCTATAGAGACACATTATCCTATTTCGGAATTCTGTTAGATGATAATAACAGAAAACCTCTGTGCAGGTTACATTTTAATACGGCTAATAAATATCTGGAAACATTCCATAATGGTAAAGAATCAGGAGAAAAAGTTTTACTTAATAACCTTGATGAAATTTATAATTTCAAAGAGGAACTTCATAAAACACTAGAAAACTATAACTAATGAAAACCATTTAAAAACTAATAACCATGAAAACACTAATTTTTACAAGCCTTTTAGGTTTAAGCTTATTATTGCCATCCAGCTTTTCAGCAGCAACCAATAACACTATTTCTAAAACAGAATACGCAAAGAAAGCTTCAAAGAAAAAAAGCACAAAAGCTAAAAGAAGTAAAACAAGAAGTTCTGGATCATATTATACTCAGAGTAAAGGATGTACCTATAATGGAAACGCTCTAAATGTAGGCTCAAGAGGAGGTTGCTATTACTATTCGGGAAGTAGTAAAGTATATGTAGACAGATCCTATTGTTCAGGTTGTAATTAACCTTATCACGCAAAAAAACTAAAAACACTCAACATATATCAACAAAAAAGCGAAGATTAATTTCTTCGCTTTTCTTTATTTTCTGATCATTTCCGTGTGGGGAATATCATCTTCTAAATATTTTTTTCCGGTATCTACAAAACCAAAATCTCCATAGAATTTTAATAAATAATCTTGCGCTGAAATTCTGATTTCAGAAGTATGATAACGGTTTTCTATCGTTTCAACGGCGTATTGTATAAGTTGTTTGCCCAAGCTTCTACCTCTTCCTTTTTGCGTGGTTATAACACGACCTAATGAAGTTTCTTCAAACTTAATACCCTTGTCGAAAACTCGGCAATAGGCTAAAATTTCACCATCTTCTTCCTCTGCCCAAACGTGAATCGCCTGCTGATCATAACCGTCAGCATCCAGATATACACAATTTTGCTCTACTACAAATACTTCACTTCGAGCTTTAAGAAGATTATACAATTCAGGAACCGTAAATTCCTCAAACGTTTTAATTTTCCAAATAATATTACTCATCGAAATTTACACTGTTATTTTTTAAAAATTCATTGGTTGTTTGTATAAAATCTAGGATTTCATCACATCCTTCTTTCTTTTCGGCAGAAGTCACATATATTTCCGGAAGATCTTCCCAGGTCTTATAAAGCTCATTCCTGTAATCTTCTACATTTTTTATTGCGATATTGGGTTTCAGTTTATCAACTTTCGTAAAAACAATTGAAAAAGGAACACCACTTTCTCCACACCATTCAATAAATTCAAGATCTATTTTCTGAGGACTGTGTCTCGAATCTATCAAAACAAAAAGGTTCACAAGATTCTTTCTGTTCAGAATATAATTATTGATCAGTTTCTCAAAATCCCTTCTCATCACTTTTGAAACCTTAGCATAACCATACCCCGGTAAATCGGTAAGATACCAGTCTTCATTAATTATAAAATGATTAATCAGCTGAGTCTTCCCTGGGGTTCCCGAAGTTTTCGCCAAATCTTTCCTGTTCAGCATTGCATTGATCAATGATGATTTCCCAACATTTGATCTTCCTATAAAAGCATATTCAGGGATTGTCGCTTCCGGGCATTCCTGCCATTTACCACTACTCTTTACGAACTCTGCTGTCTTAATAACCATTTTGAATATTTTTTAGAAAATTAAACCATTAAGAAAAACTCTTAATGGTTTAATATATTTTTTTAAACTTTATCTTTTAACCAGCTGTAGAGAATCTCATTGAACTCGTCTGGTTTTTCCATCATTGCGGCATGCCCACATTTATCAATCCAAAACAAATCTGAATTAGGGATAAACTTGTGCATATCAATTGCAACTTCCGGAGGTGTTACATTATCCTGTTTTCCCCAAATTAAACACGTTGGTGTTACAATTTTAGGAAGATCATTCAACATATTGTGTTTGATGGCACTTCTTGCCAACATCACGGTTTTTATTCCCTTCATTCTATCATTCACCACTCCAAAAACCTCGTCTACAAGATCTTCAGTTGCCACAGCAGGGTCATAAAAAACCTCTTCCGTCTTCTTCCTTATATATGATTTATCATTTTTTCTTGGAAAACTGTCTCCAAATGTTCTTTCATATAATCCGGAACTTCCGGTTAAAACCAAATTACTTACTAAATCCGGTCTTGCCAAAGTTAAGATAAGCCCAATGTGACCTCCCATTGAATTTCCAACAATGGTTACAGGCCCCTCGATGTGGCTCTCTATAAACTTTATAATATATTTTGCTAATGTGGTAAGATTAGTATTGAGTACCGGCAAATCATAGATAGGCAATTGAGGTACATAGACCTTAAATCCTCTATCGGAAAAAAAATTCACCATCTTATCGAAATTACTCAAACCACCCATTAAACCGTGCAATAGCACTAATGGATGTCCTTCTCCCGCCTCTACAAAAGTATATTTCTTTTCTTTTTTTGTACTAAATATCATAAAATGCCTTAATAAAGCCTTGCAAAAATACAAATTAAACCTCAAAAATATTTTGATATGCCTAATTTAAAGTAAAAATAATATAATAACACGCTTTTTATTTTTTTTTTTCAAAATCTCTTTATTAAAGCCCAAATAAGAGCATATACAAAATGAATAATATCAACAACTTACCCCCAAAGTCTTCAATCTTTAATAAAACTTATTAACATTAAGTCAAAAAGTGGGAAAAAGTGGGCGATTTTGGAAATTATTATATAAATTTGTCCCAAATGAAAAATTTCATTGGAACATATGAGTGCAAAATTGACGACAAAGGCCGTTTAAAAGTTCCTTCATCTTTAATCAAACAGATGGAAGACTTTGAAGACAAGGCGTTTGTAGTCAAAAGAGCTGTGTTCCAATCCTGCTTAGAAGTTTATCCTATGAATGCGTGGGATAAATTGATGGGCAAAATTAATAAGCTAAACAGATTCATTAAAAAGAATGCTGATTTCATTAGAATGTTTACGGCAGGTGTAAAAACTGTAGAATTGGACAATGCAGGTAGATTACAGATTTCAAAAGACCTGACGCATTTCGCAAATCTTCAAAAAGATATTGTGATAACGAGCGCAGGTGAATTGTTTGAGATCTGGGATAAAGACGCTTATGAAAAAGTGATCTCTACCAACGAAGAAGATTTTGCCAGCCTTGCCGAAGACGTGATGGGCTCTTTAGATGAAGAATAACCGCTAAATAATAAAAGCGAAAAAAAACACAACTTAAACATGTATCATAACCCCGTTTTGTTAAAGCAAAGTGTTGATGATTTGGTAACGAATCCAGACGGAACATACGTGGACTGCACTTTTGGTGGCGGTGGCCATTCAAGAGAAATATTGAGTAGACTTTCTGATAAAGGAAAATTATTCAGTTTTGACCAAGACTTAGACGCACTTAAGAATACGATTGATGATCCGAGATTTACTCTGATCAATCAGAATTTCCGATTTTTAGAAAACTCCTTACTGATGTATGGAGCTTCTCAGGTTGATGGAGTTCTTGCAGATCTTGGAGTATCTTCTCATCAGTTCGATGAAGCAGAAAGAGGATTTTCTACAAGAAGTAATGCTCCCCTAGACATGAGAATGAATGTAATGCAGGGGCTTGATGCCAAAAGAGTCATCAACGATTACGAAGAAGAGCAGTTGGCAGACATATTTTATTACTATGGCGAATTAAGAGAAGCTAGAAAATTAGCTAGAGATATCGTTCACCACAGAAAAAATAAAAGCATCAATACCACGGAAGATTTGAAAAAACTTTTCAGTTTTCTTCCTCCGCATAAAATCAATAAGTTTTATGCACAGCTTTTCCAGGCGATAAGAATTGAGGTAAACCAAGAATTGGAAGTTTTAAAAGAAATGCTTGTTCAGGCATATAATGTTTTAAGACCAGACGGAAGACTGGTAGTAATCTCTTATCACTCTTTAGAAGATCGTTTGGTAAAAAGATTTTTGAAAAACGGAATGTTCGAGGGTGAACCCACAAGAGACATTTACGGAAATTATAAAAAAGTATTTGAATTGGTTAAGAGCAAAGCAATAATTCCTGATGACAAGGAAATTGAAGAAAACTCAAGAGCCAGAAGTGCTAAAATGAGAACAGGAATAAAAATATAAATAATGAGCAATGGGTAATAAGCAATTTTTACATATTACCTATTACTAATAAATAAAGTGGCAAAAAGAACAACAACATCTCGCCCTCAGAAGAAACTTACTTTTATAGATATTATAAAAGGGAATTTCCTGAATCGTGATGAGATAAAAATACATTACAAGTATTTTTTACTGTTGTTTGTCTTAATGATGGCGATGATTTACAGTAATCATCTCGTCAATAAGAAAATTAAAATTGTAAACGCCTTAAAAGAAGAAACAGAAGAATATAAATCTCGAAACGCTTACGCACAAAGTAAGCTGATTAAAGTAAAAATGGAATCTCAATTGGGAAAAGAAGTCGCCCGAGATTCTTTGATGACACTGGAAAACCATCCTCACAAATTGTTAATAAAATTGGATAGTACAGATGCAAAAGCAAAATGAATACGATAACAAACGTAAAAGAACCTTAAGGTGGGGCTACCTCTTCGCAGTGGTGGCTTTGTGCGTATTTGTAATGTTCATTGCAAGGATCATCATTCTTCAAAATACCAATGTTCAGGAGATCAAAGACGATTATATCAATAAAAATTACCGCGAAGCTACCCTAAAAGCAGCTCGTGGAAATTTATTTGCTTCTGATGGTTCCATTTTGGCAACTACCGTGATGCGTTATGATATCTATTTAGATTTCAAAACGATGAAAGATACCATCTATCAGAACAACATTGGCGCTTTATCGGATTCTTTAAGTAAAATGTTCGGAAAACCAAAAACTGAATTCAGACAGAAATTTGATGAACAAAAGAAAAAGAAAAATCAATATTACACTTTAGTTAAAGGGCTTGATTTTGACGAATACGACAGAATCAGACACTTCCCAATTTTTGTAAAAGGGAAAAACAAAGGAGGTTTTATTGTTGACAGAAATTATAAAAGAGAATTAGCCACTTCAGAAATCGGTGCCGGAACAATCGGAATCGATAACGGTGAATTAAAAGCTGGTCTGGAAGGTGCTTTCTCAAAATATCTGACAGGAACTGACGGAAAAAGACTAGAACAGAGAATTAATTCTTCTCAATGGAAACCCATCGACTTCTGGAAAGTTCAGGAACCTATTGACGGTGAAGATGTTTATACCACGTTAGATCTTAGAATTCAAGACATTGCCCATTCTGCATTAGAAAAACAGATGGTCTCTTTCGAAGCAAAACACGGAACCGTGATTGTAATGGAAGTTGCAACTGGAAAAGTTCGTGCTATGGTTAATTTAAGAAGAAATGAAGAGGGTAATTATGAGGATTCTTACAACTATGCGATAAAGGATAATATCGAACCGGGTTCTACATTCAAAACCATTTCTTTATTGGCAGCAATGGATGATGGTTTTATTGATGAAAATACAACCGTAGATGTAGGAAATGGAGTTTGGACGTATGCGAAACAAAGGATTTCAGACGGTCATGGTGGTGGAGTTTATGACATCAGTGATGTATTAGCAAAGTCCAGTAACGTAGGAACTTCAAAACTGATCACAAAGTATTATGCCAACAAACCACAGATTTTCCTTGATCATCTGAGACGTTGGAAATTGTTTGATAAAATGGACATCGAGCTTCCGGGAATCACAAAACCGAAGATCCTAACGCCTGAAAATAAAAGATGGAATGCAGCTACATTAGCGTCAATCTCTTATGGATATTCATCTAACATTAATTTATTACAATTAACAACTTTCTACAACGCAGTTGCTAACGGTGGTAAAATGCTAAAACCATTATTCATAGACAAAATCATGAAGGACGGAAAGGTAATGTATAGTGCAAAACCTGAAGTAATGGTGAATAAAATCGCATCGGAAAAGGCGATTAAAATGATGACCAGCGCATTAACTAAAGCGGTAGAAAAAGGAACAGGACGAAGTATTTTTACTCCTAACCTAAAAATGGCAGGGAAAACAGGAACCGCAAGGTTTGAATATTGGCTTCCCGGTCCAATGAAATACCGAGCTTCTTTTGCGGGGTTCTATCCAGCTGACAATCCAAAATACACATGTTATGTGATGATCAGTGAGCCCAATACGGCTAAAAGTTTTTACGGAGGAGCAGTTTCTGCACCAGTGTTTAAAGAAATAGCTGGAAAGACGTTCTTAAAGACGCCTCAAAATGTTGAAAAAGAAATGCTTGTAGACAGAAAGGTAAACCTTAACAAAATGGTGGAGCCTAATGTGAAAATAGCAGTAAACAATAAGCAAATGCCAAGCGTAGTAGGATTAATTGGTAAAAATATTATTCCACAATTGGAAAACTTAGGATACCGTGTAGATTATAAAGGAGTTGGTAGAATAAAAGAACAATTTCCATTAGAAGGTACAACAATTAGTAAAAATCAGAGAATTTATTTGTCTCTGCAGAATTAAGGAAAGAGTCTCAAAGGGACAATTTAAATAAGGATAGGATGATAATCCTATTAAAAAAAGGAAGAAAATAAAATGATAAAGAACCCGAAGGGTTCAATATTAATAGCCATAAGTAAAACTTATGGAATTGAATTCCGAAAAGACAATTAAATATAGACAGGATAAAAATCCTGTTAAAATTATTAAGAATATAAAGCATCAAAGAAATGCAATTAATTGAATTATTAAATAGAATTCCAGTCCTAGAAATTCACGGTGAAAACACTCGTGAAGTTTCTGAATTGGTTTTCGACAGCAGAAAGGTTACGGAAAACTCTCTTTACATTGCAATGAGAGGAACGGTTGTGGATGGACATTCATTTATTGCACCTTCTATTGAAAAAGGAGCAAAAGCAATTGTTTGTGAAGAGTTTCCTGAAAATTTAGATGAAAATATTACCTATGTTAAAGTAAAAGATTCTTCTAAAGCTTTAGGTCATTTAGCTTCTAATTTCTACGGAAATCCTTCTGAAAAATTAAAATTAATTGGAGTTACAGGAACAAACGGAAAAACATCTGTTTCTACATTACTTTTTGATGTATTTAAAAATTTAGGCTATGATTCTGCTCTACTTTCAACCGTTGAAATCAGAATTGGAGAAAAAATAATTCCGGCAACACATACAACTCCTGATGTTATTACAATTAATAAAATTTTAGCGCAGGCTGTTGAAGAAGGTTGCGAATTTGCTTTCATGGAAGTAAGTTCTCACGGAATTTCCCAAAACAGAATTGAAGGTCTGCATTTTAAAGTAGCCGGATTTACCAATCTTACCCACGATCATTTAGATTATCATAAAACTTTTGATGAGTATTTAAAAACGAAGAAAAGATTTTTTGACGAGCTTCAGGATACCGCAATTGCTATCACCAATGTGGATGATAAAAACGGCATGGTTATGCTTCAAAATACAAAGGCTACCAAAAAGTCTTATGCTTTGAAAACCATGGCAGATTTTCACGGAAAATCATTGGAAATTGATTTCAACGGAATGTTATTGAATTTTAATGGTAAAGAATTCTGGACAACATTAACAGGAAAGTTTAATGTTTACAATTTATTACTTGTTTTCGGAATTGCTTCTGAACTTGGTTTTGAGCAAGATGAAATTCTTCAGGCAATTAGTAAATTAAAAAGAGTTTCAGGAAGATTTGAAACATTTAAATCAGATGGTGGAATTTTCTTTATTGTAGATTATGCACACACTCCGGATGCGTTGGAAAACATTCTGGACAGCATTAATGACATCAGAACAAAAAATGAAAGACTGATCACAGTTTTTGGTTGCGGAGGCGATAGAGATCACTCTAAAAGACCTGAAATGGGAAATATTGCCAGTAAAAAATCAACATTGGCGATCATCACTTCAGACAACCCAAGAACAGAAGATCCGACAGCAATTATAAAAGAAATTGAAGCAGGCGTTGAACCTCAAAACTTCAGCAAATACACTTCAATTCCCGATAGAAGAGAAGCCATAAAAATGGCGATAAAATTCTCAGAACCTAAAGATATTGTTTTGGTTGCCGGAAAAGGACACGAAACGTATCAAGAGATAAATGGTGTAAGACATCATTTTGATGACAAAGAAGTAATTATTGAGCTCTGGAAGTTAATGAGTAAGTAAATTAAAAAGAAAACATGTTATACTACCTATACGAATATTTAACCGCCCATGGAATTCACATCCCGGGACTTGGAATGTTAAAATACATTTCATTTCGTGCCGGAATGGCTGTTCTATTGTCTTTAACGATAGCTCTTGTTTACGGAAAAAGAATCATCAACTATCTGAGAGCAAAACAGATGGGAGAACTAGTTCGTGATTTAGGTTTAGACGGACAAAAACAAAAAGAAGGAACTCCTACCATGGGAGGTCTTATCATTATTTTGGCAACGCTTATTCCGGTTCTGCTATTTACCAGAATTACCAATATCTACATTGTTCTTCTGATTGTTACCGTAATCTGGATGGGAGCAATAGGATTCTTAGATGATTATTTAAAAAAGGTAAAGAAAAATAAAGACGGTCTAAGTGGTAAATTTAAGATTGTAGGACAAGTCGGATTAGGGCTAATTGTCGGAGTTACAATGTATTTCCATCCCGACATTACGGTTAAAAGAAAATATGCAGACGCAAAGGTAGTTAACAGAAATAATGTAGAGCAGAATTTTATGCCTACAGAAAAAATTACGGTTTCTACAGTTCCTTTTGCTAAAAACAATGAGTTCGATTATAGCGGAATGTTATTTTGGATGAACGATAAAGATGCTCACGAATGGGCATGGATTGTTTTCATCCCAATTGTTATATTCATTGTAACAGCAGTTTCCAACGGAGCCAATATTACCGATGGAATTGATGGTCTCGCGGCAGGAACAAGTACAGTCATATTAATGGCTTTAGCATTTTTCACCTACGTTTCCGGGAATATCATTTTTGCAGATTATCTCAATATTATGTTTCTCCCCAATATGGGTGAAACCACCATTTTTGTGGTCGCAATGGTAGGGGCTGTAATCGGTTTCTTCTGGTATAATACCTATCCGGCGCAGGTATTCATGGGCGATACAGGAAGTTTGATGCTAGGTGGAGTAATTGCTGTTTTAGCCATTATTTTAAGAAAAGAATTAATGATTCCTGTATTATGTGGGATCTTCTTAATAGAAAACATATCTGTGATGTTACAGGTCGTGGTTTTCAAATACAGAAAAAGAAAATATGGGCTGGAATATGCTCAGAACAATAGATTTTTTAAGATGTCACCTCTACATCATCATTATCAGAAAGAAGGTTTTCACGAAAGTAAAATCGTAAACAGAATGATAATTATTGGTGTAATGTTGGCAATTGTATGTCTTATCACCTTAAAAATGAGATAAGATTTGTAAAAAAAGTAAAATGTATCAGCGTATTAATGATTCACCAAATACATTAATACAATGTACATAAATACCAAAAGATTAATATGAAAATAGTTGTTTTAGGAGGAGGAGAAAGTGGTTGCGGCGCTGCTTATTTGGCTAAAAAAAAGGGTTTGGAAGTATTTCTTTCAGACAAAGGAGTCATTAAGGATAACTATAAGAAATTTCTAACGGAGAATGAGATTGATTTTGAAGAAGGAAGCCACGATGAAGAAAGAATTTTAAATGCAGACTGGATCGTAAAAAGCCCAGGAATTCCGAAAAAAGCGGAAATCATTAATAAAATTCATTTGAAAGGAATCAGACTTTCCTCTGAAATTGAATTTGCATCGGAATTTACGAATGCTAAGATCATTGCCATTACAGGAAGTAATGGAAAAACAACGACAACCTCTTTGATCTACCACATCCTGAAAAATGACGGATTGAATGTAGGTTTAGGCGGAAACATTGGTTACAGTTTTGCAAAACAAGTTGCAAATGAAAATCATGAGTATTATGTTTTGGAGGTTAGCTCATTCCAATTAGATGATATTCAGAATTTTAGACCATACATTTCTTTATTGTTGAATTTATCTAAAGATCATTTAGATCAATATAACTACAACTATGAAGAATATGCATTAGCAAAATTCAGAATAGTTGAAAACCAAGAGAATGATAATTTCTTCATCTATAATAAAGATGATGAAATGAGTAAGACCATTCTTGAAAAATTGGAAGTAAAAGCGAAAATGATTCCTTTTTCTACTAAAGAAAGTTTATCTGAGGGAGGTTTTGTAGACCAAGACCACCTTACCGTAAAGTTAAAAGATGAATTCTCAATGAAAATTGAAGAACTGTCATTGTTGGGAAATCATAATGTTGCCAATAGTTTAGCAGCATCTATCGCGGGTAAAATATTACAGATCAATAATGAAAGTATTAGAAATTCATTAATGACTTTCCAGGCTGTAGAACACAGACTGGAACTGGTGTCTGAAATTGATGGCGTAAAATACATCAACGACAGCAAGGCAACCAACGTTAATGCAACCTATTACGCGTTAGAAAGCATGAAAACACCAACCGTTTGGATCGTTGGAGGACAGGACAAAGGAAATGATTACTCAGAAATTGAGGAACTCGTTAAAAGAAAAGTAAAAGCAATTGTTTGTTTAGGAATTGATAATCAAAAAATTATAGATTTCTTTAAAGACAAAAAAGAATATATTTATGACACTTCGAGTATGGAAGAAGCGGTAAGAATATCAAAATCTTTAGCCAAAAATGGGGACACTGTTTTATTATCTCCATGTTGTGCAAGTTTTGATTTATTCAAAAGCTACGAAGACAGAGGTTGTCAGTTTAAAGAACAGGTATTAAAGTAAATGTAAAAAGCAGTACATAGAAAGTACATTTTACATCAATACAAAAAAATATGGACGAACAGAACACAGATAGCAGATTTGAATTTCTAAAGGGCGATAAAGTACTTTGGATGGTCATTCTTGTGATCTCCATTTTCTCTATTTTCCCTGTATATTCTGCGAGTTCAAATCTGGAATATATTGTAAATAATGGGACTACAACAGGTCACATTATGAAACATATGTTCTTTGTACTTCTGGGCTTAGCCATTATGAGAGTTGTGGGAACAATAAAATACGAATACATCGGAAAGCTCAGCAGCATCCTGCTTGGATTAATGATTGTTTTATTGATTATCACAATGTTTACAGGTCAAACCATTGATGGAGCCAGTGCATCCAGATGGTTGAAAATTCCGGGAACACCTATTTCATTTCAGCCTTCGTCCTTTGCTTTTTTAATGTTGATCATCTATTTGTGTAGATATTTAACCAAGAAAATAACACGGGAAAGGCTTCCGATAGAGAACATCATGTACATCTTCGGTCCTATTCTACTGGTTTTTGTATTGGTTGCAAAAGATAATGGTTCTACGGCATTAATGATTTTAATGGTTTCCGTAGTTGTTTTGGTTATAGGCCAATTGCATTGGAAATATATTGCAGGATTTATTTCTTCTTCATTTATAGCTATCATCTTCTTTTTAATAGTTGCTTTAAACACCAACATGATCGGTGGAAACCGTGTACATACATGGATGAGCCGTATAGAAACATTTACATCAAGTAAAGCGAAAGCGGCTGATGTAGATGATGAAAGCTTAAAGGCAAAGAATTATCAGGTAATGCAGGCCAAAGCGGCCATCGTTAATGGTGGGATTACCGGAATGGGACCAGGAAAAAGTGCCTTAAAACAAATGCTTCCTCAGTCTGCATCCGATTTTATTTTTGCAGTAATTGTTGAGGAATATGGCGTTATAGGAGCCGCGTTTCTTATTTGTATGTATCTGATTATGATGATCAGGATTGTGATGATTGCCAGTAAAATGCCCGCCTTTTTCGGGTCTTTACTCGTCCTCAGTCTCGGGGTCATGATTTTTATACAGCTGTCGGTAAATATTGCAGTAGCCATCAACTTAATTCCGGTAACGGGGCAGCCATTACCGCTGATAAGTTATGGAGGAACATCCATGTTGGTGACGTATTTACAATTAGGAATTATTTTAAATATAAGCTCAAGAATACAGATATACGATGAAGAAGGAATGGGCAAAAAACAAAGCATAGCAGAAATAAACGATATCGCGTAATGGCATTGCGAGGAGCGAAAGCGACGAAGCAATCTCAAAATTTATATAAATGGACAAAAAGTTAAGAATATTATTATCAGGCGGCGGAACAGGAGGACACATCTTCCCGGCCATTGCTATTGCAGATGAGATCAAGAAAAGATTTCCTGTTGCAGAATTTTTGTTCATTGGTGCCAACGGAAAGATGGAAATGGAAAAAGTTCCACAAGCTGGCTATAAAATCGAAGGAATAGATATCGCAGGAATCGACAGAGGAAATATGTTATCCAATTTAGGTTTGCCTTTCAAAATTTTGAAAAGCTTATCTAAATCGAAAAAAATTATTAAAAACTTTGCTCCCGACTTTGCGGTTGGAACAGGTGGTTTTGCAAGTGGACCCGCTTTGTATGAAGCAAGTAAAATGGGAATTCCTATTTTTATTCAGGAGCAGAATGCACACGCAGGAGTCACAAATAAGATTTTAAGTAAAAAAGCAAGAGCCGTTTTTACAGCCTATCCAGCAGTGGAAGGTTTTCCTGCAGAAAAAATAAAATTCTTGGGAAATCCGATTCGTGAAAACATTATTTCAGGAATGCAGGAAACAACTCAGGCAAAAGAAAAAATGGGATTGAATAAAGACAAACTAACGATACTTTCTGTTGGGGGCTCTTTAGGTTCAAGAACATTAAATAATGGTTGGAAAGAAAATCTTGAAAGCCTTAAAGAAAAAGGATATCAACTAATCTGGCAAACCGGAAAACTAGATTATAAAGAAATTGTTGATAGTTGTCAGTTACCAGTTGATGGAAATTCAAACAACCAGATACAAATCAAGGAATTCATAAAAGATATGGAAATCGCTTATTCAGCAGCCGATATCATTGTTTCAAGAGCAGGGGCCATTGCTATTTCAGAATTGGCCGTAGCACAAAAACCTGTTTTATTGGTTCCTTTCCCTTTTGCGGCAGAGGATCATCAAACAAAGAATGCGCTGAATCTGGTTGAAAAAAATGCAGCCAAAATGGTAAAAGACTCTGAAATGCAGGAGAAATTCTGGAATACATTATCAGAAATCTGTGAAAATGAAAGCTTAAGAAAAGAAATGTCTGAAAATCTAAAATATTTTGCCAAGCCAAATGCAGCAAAAGAGATTGTAGATGAGATATTTAAATTAATGTAAAGGGAATGAAAAACTTAGAAACATATCAAAATTTTTACTTCGTTGGAATCGGAGGTATCGGGATGAGTGCTTTGGCACGCTATTTCAATGCTTCAGGTAAAAAAGTTTTGGGCTATGATAAAACCAACACTAAACTCACTCAGAATTTAATGAATGAGGGAATTGATATTGTTTTTGAAGATCTTATTGACGAAAGACTTACGTCTCTTGAAAAAGAAAATACATTGGTAATTTATACTCCGGCCATTAAAACGTTGGGGATCTTAGATTATTTTAATCAAAATAGTTTTGAAGTTTTAAAGCGTGCAAAAGTTTTAGGGTTAATTACTGAAAATACAAATTGTATCGCCGTTGCCGGAACGCACGGAAAAACAACAACTTCTACTCTAGTCGCTCACTTGTGTAAAGAAGCTGATTTACCTTTTTCTTGCTTTTTGGGCGGAATTTCCGAGAATTTTAAATCCAATTTTTTATATAACGGAACAACCTATTCTGTAGTAGAAGCCGATGAATATGACAGAAGTTTCCTTAACCTTTCTCCGGATTGGGCTGTGATAACTTCCACAGATGCAGATCATTTGGATATTTATGGCGATAAAAATACAATTGAAGAAGGCTTTAAACAATTTGCAGCTTTAGTTCCAGAAGACAAACAGCTTTTTGTAAGAAAAGGAATTGAGATCGGAAGACCTCATATTACTTATGCGGTCAATGAAAAAGCAGATTATTATTCAGATAATCTTCGAATGGATCATGATAAAATCTATTTTGATTTTCATACACCAACCGAAACGATAAAAGATTTGGTTTGGGAAATTCCGGGAATTCATAATGTAGAAAATGCAACGGTTGCATTAGCTATTTTAAGCAATTTAGGCGTTGATTTCGAAACATTAAAGAAAGCAATTGCTAATTTTAAAGGGATTAAAAGAAGATATACTAAGCATATTTATAATACCGGTAAAATTTACATTGATGATTATGCACACCACCCGACAGAAATTAACGCTGTAGTGGGATCTATCAGAACCTTTTACCCTGAAAAAAAATTATTGGTGGTTTTTCAACCCCATTTGTTTAGCAGAACCAGAGATTTTGCAGACGGTTTTGCAGAAAGTTTAAGTGATACTGAAGAATTAATCTTACTAGATATTTACCCTGCAAGAGAACTTCAGGAAAATTTTAAAGAAATAACTTCAGATTGGTTATTGAAAAAAGTTAATTTAGATAAAAAAGAAGTATCAAATTTATCAGATGCTTTTGAAAAGATAAAAGAAAAAGATTTTGATATCCTTCTCACAGTAGGCGCAGGAAACATTGACACCCTGTATGATCCTATTTGTGAATGGTTGGAGAAAAATTAATTAAAATAAGCTTAACGCAACGAGCGCAATGATTTTTTTTGGAAAGCGTATTAATTTCGTTCGCAAGGGCGTTTCACTCAGCAAATGATAGCAGAATTATCATTTAAGAGTAAAAATATATAATATGACAGAGAATGAAATTTCAAATTTAGTTTTTGATGCAGGAATGAAAATTCACCGCAAACTTGGAATTGGTCTCTTTGAAAATGTTTATGAGCGATGTTTAATTCACGAATTGAAAAATAAGGGAATGAATGTTGAAAGTCAAAAAGATATTTGTGTCAATTATGAAGGTTTAGTCATAGAAAAAGCGTTCAGAGTAGACTTATTAATTGAAAATAAAGTAATTATAGAAATAAAAGCGGTTCAGGATATTAATGATTATCATTTTTTCCAGCTTTTAAACTATTTAAGAATAGCTGATATGAAGTTAGGAATGATTTTAAATTTTCATTCAACATTATTTAAAAATGGAGTAAGAAGAGTTGTAAACAAATTATAAAAGTTAAAGCCATTGCTGAGTGAAACGCCCTTGCGAACGAAGAAATATAAAAAAAGAAAATCTTTGCGAACATAGCGTTAAAAGAAAAAAAGAAAATGAAAAATAAATACAGAATATTAAAAATTGCTATCACAGTGATCCTTCTTGGGTTCCTGCTAAGTTTCTCATTGAAGAAATTTGGGGGTCAGAAGATCACGGATAATAATATTTCTGTGAAAATGAATGAAAAAACTCCGGTGTATTTCGTTGATGAAAAAGATATCAGAGCCATCGTAAACAAAGAAAATCCATCAGGAAAAGTAGGAGACCTTAATATTCCGGCGTTGGAAAAAAAGATCAATGCACTTCCGGCTATAGACAGTGCCAATGTCTACTTAAACCTTAATGGGAAACTTAATCTTGATATTAAACAAAGAGTCCCTATTTTCAGGTTAAATAAAGATGGAAGAGATTTTTATGTAGATGATAAAGGAGTTGAATTTCCGATCTCTAAAACGTACTCACACCCTTGTATGTTGGTTACTGGAAATGTAAAAACCGATGAATATGGAAAATTAGCGGAACTGGTTGAGAAAATCGACAAAGATGATTTCAGTAAAAAATATTTCATTGGGATATCAAAAGACAACAACGGAGATTACAACCTTCTCACAAGCGAAGGAAATTATAAAGTTGAACTCGGTGATCTGGATAATATAGAATTAAAAGTAAAAGGATTTAAAGCTTTTGTAGAAAAATATCTAGTTTATCAGGATCCTTTAAAATACAATATGATCTCTATAAAGTATCAGAATCAGATTGTGACCACACTAAATCCTTATTTTAAAGAAAACGACAGTATTTTAAAAGTGGGGAATTTAGAACTTGCAAAAGTATCAACGCCAGCCCCTGCTAAAAAAACAGAGGCTAAGCTCAAAATAGGAAACGTAAAGAAAGAAACTAAGAAACCTAGCTCTACTTCTAAAAAACCGAAGGAAGGTACAAAGCCAAAGGCTACAGCCAAGCCAAAAGCAAAAGAAACTAAAAAAACAGAAAAGAAAATAACTCCTGCCAAGGCAAAAGCAAAAGTTAAAGTAGAATAAAAAAAATCAAATCGATATAAACAATGGAAAATCAAGAGTATTCAGTAGGTCTGGACATAGGGACAACAAAGATAGTCGCGATTGTCGGAAGGAGGAATGCACACGGGAAAATCGAAATTCTCGGTGTTGGGAAGGCCAAAAGTCTTGGAGTTCATAAGGGCATTGTGAATAATATTTCGCAAACCATTAACTCTATTAAGGCTGCTGTGTCAGAAGCACAATCAAGCGCAGGAGTTCCTATCCGTAAAGTCACGGTAGGTATTGCAGGAAAGCACATACGCTCTCTCCAGCACTCCGATTATATTATGCGTGAGCACCCCGACAAATTTATTACAGATGATGATATAGAAGCACTGAAAGATCAGGTCAAGAAACTGGTTATGCTTCCCGGAGAAGAAATTATCCATGTTCTTCCCCAAGAATATAAAGTGGATTCCGAAGGTGAAATTCAAGAGCCTGTTGGTATGCACGGGAAACGTTTAGAAGCTAATTTCCACGTAGTTGTGGGACAAATGGGTAGTATCCGAAACATTGCAAGATGCGTAAGAGAAGCCGGTTTGGAAATGGAAGCTCTTACTTTAGAGCCTTTAGCATCTTCAGAAGCGGTTCTTACCAAAGAAGAAAAAGAAGCAGGAGTTGCCATCGTAGATATTGGTGGTGGTACTACAGATATAGCTATATTTAAAGATAATATTATCCGTCATACATGTGTAATTCCTTATGGTGGCGGGATCATTACAGAAGATATTAAAGAAGGCTGTTCCATTATAGAGAAACATGCAGAGCAACTGAAAGTAAAATTCGGTTCTGCAGTTCCTGAGTTGGAAAAAGACAGCACATTTGTTACTATTCCGGGACTTCATGGAAGACCAGATAAAGAAATTTCTCTTAAAACTTTAGCACAGATTATCAATGCAAGAGTAGAAGAAATTCTTGAAATGGTAAATACAGAATTAAAGGCGTATGGTGCTTTTGAACAAAAGAAAAAACTGATTGCGGGAATTGTTCTTACAGGAGGTGGATCTAATTTGAAACATCTTCGTCAGCTTGCTAATTATACTACCGGTTTTGATAGTAGAATTGGTTTTGCAAATGAGTATATTGCTAATGATAAAAATCAATATTTAAAAGGTCCTGAATTTGCAACCTCTATTGGATTATTAATGGAGAGTTTAAAAATCAGAGACAAAAAACCGGTTATAATAGAAGAAGAACTCGTTCAGGAAGCTCCTAAGCAAGAAATTGCAGACGAAGTTGTGGAAACCAATACAACGGCTCAACACACAGCACCTGTTCAGGAACAAGAAGTTAAAACCCCACAGGAAAATAAAAGAGCGGCAAGACTGACTTTCGGACAGTCGCTTATGGAAAAAGTAAAAAAATTCTTTGAAGAAGTAGAATAGTAAATACAGATATTATGGAAAATATAGGTACACAAGGATTTTCATTTGATTTACCAAAAGGTAACTCAGCGATCATAAAGGTAATTGGTGTTGGTGGCGGTGGAAACAACGCCCTAAAATACATGTACGAGAAAGGAATTCACGGAGTAGATTTCGTGGTTTGTAATACAGATGCTCAAACTCTAGATAATAACCCGGTTTCAAACAAAGTACAGTTAGGAACTACGATTACAGAAGGATTAGGTGCAGGTGCCGATCCTGAAGTAGGAGAAAAATCAGCAATTGAGAGTATTGAAGAGATCAAGGCTGCGATGGGACATAATACCAAAATGGTGTTTATCACTGCCGGAATGGGCGGTGGAACCGGAACTGGTGCAGCTCCCGTAATCGCTAAAGTGGCTAAAGATATGGGAATCTTAACGGTAGGTATTGTTACCGTTCCTTTCAGTTTTGAAGGGAAAAGAAGACTGGAACAAGCTGAAATTGGTCTTGAAAAATTAAGAAATAATGTTGATTCACTTATTGTGATCAATAACGATAAACTAAGACAGCAGTTTGGTAACCTTGGATTCAAACAAGGGTTCTCAAAAGCCGATGAAGTATTAACCAATGCGGCAAAAGGTATGGCAGAGGTTATTACAGGTTACTTTGATGTAAACATTGACTTTAGAGATGCTAAATCTGTGCTTCAAAATTCAGGGACAGCTTTGATGTCTACAGGTACAGCTTCAGGAGAAAACAAAGCGGATGAAGCGGTAAGAAAAGCGCTGGATTCCCCTCTATTGAATGACAATAAGATTACAGGTGCTAAAAATGTATTATTGTTGATCAGAAGTGGTGTAGAAGAAGTAACGATGGACGAGATCGGTATCATCATGGATTACATTCAGAAAGAAGCTGGAAATACAGCTGATATTATTTTCGGGGTGGGTGCTGATGAAGAATTAGGAGATGCAATAAGCGTTCTTGTGATCGCAACAGGTTTTTCTAATGACGATAAAAAATTCGCAGGCCCAACAGAAAAAATCAGAATTGGTCTTAATGACAAATTAGATTCTAATAAAACTTCTCCGTTTAAAACAAGAGAAGAAAGAGAGGTTGCTCCTGAGCATGGCTACGATTTTGGAGGAAAAAATCATTTCAGATTAGACGACGAAGACCACGACAGTCCACAGTTTAAGTCTATGACTACTGAAAAAAAAATGATTATCGAGGATGAGAGCATTACAACAGAAGTAAAATTCTCTGATAGAGAGGAAGATACATTAGGTAGTTCTAATCAAGGCTGGAGAGGTGATGAAGAAGAGCAGGATGCATACAGCTTATTTGCTATTGATGACGATAACGATCCTAATGATTTAGAGATTCAATCTTTCTCATTTGAAACAGAAGACAGAAGAGAAGAACCAAAAACAAATATTTCTACTCCAACTTATTCTCAGGAAAAACCGGTTGAGTTTAGTTTCTTTGTAAACGAACCCATCAGCGAGCCTAGAACTGATTTTGGACAGCCAAAAGCAGAGTTTAGTACTCCAACGAATACATACAGTCAGGTAACAGAAGAAGTGGCTCCAAAAATTGAAAGTTTCTATCAACCCAAAGAGGAAATAAAAACTGAAGAGAGACCTGCTTATGAAAGCAAAACTGAAATTGAAACTTCTTCTGACAGCGAATTCACTTTTGTGAATAAAACAGCAGAACAAGAAAGAGTAATAGAAAGAAGAAATAAACTAAAAGAATTCAACTCTCGCTACCAAAGCTTTGATAGCGCAAGTGAGTTCGAATCTGTTCCTGCTTTCAAGAGAAAAAATATTTCTATTGACGGAACTAATGCTTCAGATCAAAATATAAACACGTATTTATCTGACAACAATGGTTCTATGCAAATCAGAGAAAACAGATTTTTAAATAAAGATGTAGATTAAATTGCTACAAGCAATAAGCAGTAAACTCTAAGCTTGTTAATTCGAGCGTAAATGCGTACTGCTTATTGCATAAAGCTTAAAGCCCAAACCATGAGTTTAGAAATTATAATTAGTGAAGCTATAAAAACAGCAATGAGAGCAAAAGACAGAGTAGCTCTGGATTCTCTTCGTGCTGTAAAATCTCAGATCCTACTTCTAAAAACAGAAGCTAGAGGTGCAGAAGTTTCAGAAGAGCAGGAAATTGCTATTTTACAAAGAATGATCAAACAACGTAAGGATTCTTACGAACAATTTACTGCACAAGGCAGAAATGATCTTGCAGAAGTAGAAGAAGCTCAGATGAAAGTTATTGAGAAATTTTTACCACAACAGCTTTCTCCAGAAGAATTGGAAGCTGAAATGAAAAACATTATCTCAGAAGCAGGTGCTGAGTCTATAAAAGATTTAGGAAAAGTAATGGGAGTTGCCTCAAAAGCATTTGCTGGAAGGTCTGATGGAAAGAGTATTTCCGAAATGGCTAAAAAACTCCTTTCTTAGAAAAGTCTTGGCGTGATTTCCAAGCAATAGATAAGGATATTCAATATTTGCATATCGATTTGATTAAGAAGCCCGAAACATTTCCAGTTTCGGGCTTCATTTTTTTATCTTGAGATATTCAATATTTTTATGATTCTAAAAGAGAATTGAATATTCCGTTAAAGTAAGGGAAAAATGTAAATGTTTTTTTCATGGTTATTGTTTTCAGAATCATTTCAAATTTAACAATTATTTTCGATAATCAATAACATTATCTCATTATTGTTTTAATATCATTAAACTATTAATATATCACCAATCTTGTTTTACGAATACTTTGATAGTTTTTATATATTGAAGAAAAGTAAAGAATTGTTTAACTTTGCATAGATTAAAAAACAAAAATATGTATCCAACAGATTTAGTAATGCCTATGAAGGCAGAACTTACAGATAAAGGTTTCCAAGACTTAGCAACACCAACACAGGTTGAAGAAGCATTAAAACAATCAGGAACTACTCTATTGGTGATTAATTCTGTTTGCGGATGTGCAGCAGGCGCAGCAAGACCAGGAGTTGTGTATTCTTTAACAGGAGATAAGAAACCTGATCATTTAACAACAGTTTTCGCTGGCTTTGATACAGAAGCTGTAGCAGAAGCTAGAAAGCACTTAGCACCATTCCCTCCAAGCTCACCATGTGTAGCTTTGTTTAAGGACGGAGAATTGGTTCATATGCTAGAAAGACATCATATTGAAGGTAACCCTGCAGGAGCTATTGCAGCAAATCTTCAGGCTGCTTATGACGAATATTGCTAAGAAACAATAAATCTAAATACTAAACCGTTACAAAATTTGTAGCGGTTTTTTTATTTTAATACGTCAACTTTTGTCGTTACCCATATCTACTTTTGGTTGATAATACTTTTATAACCAAATGGTATGATACAAAGATTAGAATATGTGTTAAGCAGAAATCTCGACAGTCCTTTAGGCGAAAACAGTATTTTTTACGAAACTTTTATAGTTCCTCCAGAGTTAAAAGATAGTTATCCAAAGTCAGAAAAATACAGTATAGTTAATCATCAGGCTGTTTTCTGTAAAAGTGGAATAGAAGTTTTTGACAGATACGAAAAAGAAAAATAGAACCTGACTACTTTACTATTTATTATGAGGAGATTTCCAAAAACACCAGTAATTTTTTTGGAACAGCTTGTAGGGTGAAAATGGGTGATTATGCAAGACAAAGATTACTAAGAGACTATAACAGTAAGGGAAAGACCATTAACTACCATGGTAACACAATAGATGGCAGTGTCTCAGATTTTAATAGTCTTATCAAGCTAATTGCCAAAGATTATGGAATTGATGATACATTATTGAAAGGTGCTATTTACTTAGAGATACTTGACAAAAGTAAAATCAATGAAGCTTTTAAAAAAGTATCTTCATTAAATAACCAATTGGCAGACTGGCTAAAAGGAGGTATTGAAGCCACTGAAAAATGGAAATTTACAGAAGAAAACTATGATTATACTAAGTTTTATACAGAGCCAATGTATAATAATTTCCAAAATATAGCTGGTGCAAGTGGCTTTCCTAAACAAGAAGTAAAATACAAACCCATTATTCCCGTCCCATTTCCTTGCAATGAGTATAAGAACATGTCCGATAATCAACAAGGAATTGCAGAAGCTGGATTAAAAAAACTCTCGGGGTTTATAGCCTCGTTTGATGAAATTTCTACTGCTGCTGTTTTCAACATCGTGAAGGCAACCCCTACTATTACAGATGACATTTTGTTTGCTGTCACATTCCTTGTAAAGAACTTAATAGAGGATAATATGCCTGATAGTATAAAAAGTATTTACAATAAGCTAAAAGTATTGTTTAAGGACGTTCTGGACATTGTTTCAAACATTGGAAATGTAATTAGTGAAAAATTAAACCGAGAAATTGCAAAAATCAATGCTTTTCTTTGTGGGATACTCAACGGGTTTATCTCTTTGGTACAATTGATTATTATGCTATTAGCAATGATAGTCGACAAACTTCCTATTTTTGAGTTAGAGAAAATGAGTGCTTTGGAGTTGGCAAAACACCAAGAAAAGCTGGAGTTTATAGAAGATTTTGTAGATTTATTTGATGAGAATGCAAAAGAGTTTCTAAGTGGTATTAAAAAGCTTTTCACCGATGATAAAATATGGAAAGACATTTCTACTTTTATTTCTGGTTTGGCTAAAAAAATCTCTAACTACAATGAGTATTTCTGGGCTTACTTCATTGGAGGAGTTGCCTTTGAATTGATTTTAGATGCTGTTATTGCTTACTTTACGGGTGGAAGTTCATTAGTTGCCGAAGCATCTGCAAAAATCAGTAGATTGACAGCTAAAGCAGAACAGGCAGGAGCAAGAGCTCTGAATTTTTCTAAAAATTTGGGAAAGAAAATTGCAAACACAACACAAGACCTTTTTAAATGGCTTGAAAAAGAGTTTCTTGAAATGATAGAAGCCATAAAGAATGGAAAAGTTGCAGAATGGCTTAAAAAGAAAATTGATGCTATATTTGCTGATGGCAATAAGCCAGTTGGATTAGAAAAAGGAGAATTAGATTGGATGTCAGCTCCTAAATTAGATGAATATGGAGGTAAATTAGTAACTCTTGAACAATTAATTAAACTTAGAGATATATTAAAACAAAAAGGTATAAATCTAATTTTGGAAAATGATACAGTAGCAATTAAAAAACTCTTCAAAGCTGTTGAAATTCCAGAATTAGGAGTAATAGACAATGCTGATGATTTATTTCAATTCATGAGAGAAAATGATTTGGTTGGTGGTTTTGATGCAGTAAATAAACAGTTCGTTTTACCTGAAGGAGCTTCAGAACTTGTTGCTTTTCACGAAATGGCGCATGTTAAACATTTTGAACATGCCGGAGAGGCATATCATGATATAGATTTATTAGATAAGGAAATGTATGTATGGGAACAAATTTATGAGAATCGACAAAGATGGACAAAAGCAGAATTAGAAAGTTCCTTAGAATATATAAATGACATCAGAACTAGTCCAATATATAATTATAATTTAGAACCTATAAAAATTCCATAAATGAATTATACTCAAAAAGAAATTTTAGAAAAAGCAAAGATTATACTAAAAGACTTACAAGCAAAATATTACAATGAAAAAAATATAAAAGGGGCATCATTTGAGAAAGAAAAAAGTATACATGGAAATGAAAATAAAAAACTCCCTTGTTGGACTGTTCTTATTAATGAGCCTGTCTTTAATAGTTCAATTTTTTTATATATTTCTGATGAGGATGCAGAACCCATTTACATTAGAAGCAAACACAAAACATCCGAAATAATAAAAAATTCTGATGGGACCTATATTAGAAAATGAAAAATATCATAAGAAGTTAGACTTATGACGAATATTGCTAAGAAACAATAAATCTAAATACTAAACCGTTACAAAATTTGTAGCGGTTTTTTTATTTATCCTCATAAAATATTCTTAGAAAAGTCAAATATCATTATATTTGGAAATGGCAACGAAAGCACTCTTTAATACTGTGGTCAACTGGTTCATCCGCCAAAGGATAGATCAGATACAGAATTTTATGGATCATCCTATTGAAACACAAAAAGGAATTCTATTTTCCCAATTGTTTCATTCTGAAGATACTGAGTACGGAAAAAAATATGGTTTTAACTCTATTTCAAGCTATCAGGACTTTAAAAATAAGGTTCCGATTGTTACCTATGAAGATTTTGAACCCTATATCGAAAGAGCAAGGCAGGGTCATAAAGATGTAAGCTGGCCCGGCTATATCAAGCATTTCGCTAAATCTTCGGGAACTACCAACGCGAAAAGTAAATATATCCCTATTTCTACCGAAAGCCTGGAATATTGCCACATGAAAGCAGGAAAAGATATGGTAGCTATTTACGCCAATAATCATCCTGAAAATCAACTTTTCACCAACAAAAATTTACGTTTAGGAGGAAGCTCAGAACTGTATGCCGATTTTAACACAAAATTCGGAGACTTATCTGCTATTTTAATCGACAATCTTCCCTTTTGGGTTGAGATTACTACGACGCCAAGTAAAAAGGTTTCGTTAATGGGTGAATGGGAAAGTAAGCTCAAAGCCATTACCTCTGAAGTTAAAAATGAAGATGTAGGAAGTATTTTAGGTGTACCCAGCTGGATGATGGTTCTTTTACAAAGAGTTTTGCATGAAACTGATGTTAAAAATATTTCAGAATTATGGCCCAACCTGGAAGTATTCTTTCATGGAGGAATAAGCTTTAAACCCTACAAAGAACAGTTCCAGCAGATAATCGGTAAAAAGATTAATTACTACGAAATTTACAACGCTTCTGAAGGTTTCTTCGGTATTCAGGACAGACCTGATAGTGATGAAATGCTCTTGATGCTGGATTATGGTATTTTCTATGAGTTTATTCCGATGGATCAGTTCCATTTTTCAAATCCAAAAGTAGTAAGCCTGGAACATGTTGAAATCGGCAAGAACTACGCCATGGTTATTACAACCAACGGTGGTTTATGGAGATATTTAATTGGCGATACGGTTGTATTTACATGTACAAACCCTTTCAGAATAAAAATTACAGGAAGAACAAAACATTATATCAATGCTTTTGGAGAAGAGTTGATGATTACGAATGTAGAATCAGCTATTTCGAAAGCCTGCCAAACCACAGGAGCCAGCATAACCGAATTCACAGGAGCCCCTATTTTCATGAAAGAAAATGAAGGTGGCGCTCATGAGTGGATCTTTGAATTCAGTGAAAAACCGAGCGATTTAGACCATTTTATCGACTGTTTTGATCAGCACTTAAAGACTATCAATTCGGATTATGAAGCGAAGAGATATAATAACCTAACGCTAAAACGACCTATCGTGCATATTGCAAAACCCAATCTATTTTACTGTTGGCTAGAATCCAAAGGAAAATTGGGAGGACAAAATAAAGTCCCAAGATTAAGCAACGACAGAGAATACATTGATCCTCTATTGGAATTAAATAATAAACCGCAGTAAGTTCTGCGGTTTATTGTTTATTGTTTATTATTTGTTTAAATCATCTTTTAATTTCTTAGCAGCGTCTTCTACTTTCGAAGCTCCTTTTGCAGCGGCTTCTTTTGCATCTTTCCCTACTTTATTTGCTTCTGTTTTAATATCTTGTCCTGCTTTGTGAAGATCATTTTTAGTTTTATCAGCAGTAGCATCTATTTTATCTTTGGCTTTCTGAGCTGCAGCATCTATTTTATTTCCAGCTTCATCTACTTTAGCTTTAGCATCTTCTTTGGCTTTATCAATTTTTGATGTATCAATACCAGTCTGGCTTACCGTTGTGGTTTCGGTAGTCACAGATCCATCAGCATTTTCAGTAGTTTCAGATTTTGTTGTTGATTTCGTGCATGATACAACAAGAGTTGAAATCATCAATGCTGCTAAAATTTGTTTTTTCATATTGTATATTTTTAATGAGTTTTTAAAATTAAATATTTTTATTCAGTTTTAGGAGCATTTGAAGAAGTTTCTGCTGCCTTCTTTTTTTTCTCTTCATCCGATTTTTTCTTTTCTTCGTCCTGTTTCTTTTTATTTTCTTTATCCAACTCGTCTTTAATTCGTTTCTCTTCCTTCTGAACCTTAACAGCTTCTTTTATAGAATCCTGATAACGTTGAGAAGACATTCTTATCTTCCGAACAACATCAATGGAAGTGGCTCCTGTAGAAAAAGAATCTATTGCAACCGTATCGTAATGTACTTTAGTCTCCTGATCGGCATTAAGATTAACAGTTTCTTTTGGGGAACATGCGGTACATAAAACAAAGAAAGTAAGAATTACAAAAACTAAATTTTTCATGGAACTAATTTAGCAGAAATTCTGCAATTACAGGATAGTGATCCGATAATTTCACAGAATTGTCTACTTTATAGCTTAAAGGAATAATTGATTTTGAACTAAAAATATAATCAATTCTCAAAGGTACTTTATAATCATAAAAGCTTGAAGAACTTCCATTTCCAACTGTTAAAAACGCATCTTGTAAATCTTTCCCTAAATTATAATATTCATAAGAATTAGGAACAGAGTTAAAATCTCCTGCTAAAATCACAGGATAAGGTGATAAATCTACCGCTTTTCTAATTCTTCTAATCTGATCTTCATGAGCTTTAAATGTAGGAATCATGTGAGAAAGAAGGGTATTTATTTTTCCTCCCTGTTTCCCCAATCCATCAAACTGAAACATTGATTTATGCAATCTAAAAGGCTCCAAATAAACATTTACTACCCTTATGATTTTTCCATTGATGTCAATATCTGCGTAGAATGAATTTCCACGGTCTTTTTCTTCAACAAGATTTTCCTGTCTTACAATTTTGTGTTTGGTTTTTAAAATTACTGAAGGATATTTTATCAAATCGTCTCTTAATGCTGTTTTAGTATCTTTTTCTTGAACTAAAACAATATCAGCATCCTGATCATTGATATATTTTTTCACTTTGTCCCAACCAAAATCTCCATATTTAACATTGAAAGTCAACACCTTAATATCTCTTATTGATTTTGAATTCTCATTTTTTGGTGTAAAATTAACCCATCTTCTAATTGGATTATAAAAAATAAAAGTACTTAATACAAAGGCAATTGCTATTTTTTTTCTTTTGACAACCCAAACTAAGGTTAGTAAAAGATGTAGAAGTATAAGATAAGGGAACCCAAGAGAAAGAAGGTTAAGATTACCCAGAATATTAGGTGGAATCCATGCATTTCCTAATGTACATAGGAGTAAAACAATAATTGAAATATGAAAAAATAACAATATCTGGCTCAACTTCATGGAATAACGATCTTTGGGTACACCCTATTTAAGCAAAAACCCTACCAATGCCAGATTATTTAACGAACTTTATGAAATAGCTACTTTAGTTTAAAAGTACCAATTACCGGATAATGGTCTGAAAGCTTAACAGAATAGTCAACTTTGTATGTAATTGGTTGTATTGATTTTGAAGTAAAAATATAATCAATCCTCAATGGAAATTTATAATCATGAAAGCTTGTCCCACTTCCTTTACCCACTTCTAAAAAAGCATCTTGTAAGCCTTCTGAGAGATGGTAATACTCATAAGAATTAGGAACAGAATTAAGATCTCCCACTAAAATTACAGGATAAGGCGAATTTTCAATCCCATTTTTGATATCCTTTACTTGATCTTGGTGCATTTTAAAAGTTGGAACCAATCTCTTGACAACATTCTTTAATTTCTCTTCATCTTCCTCACTGTTTCCATTGAGTTTTACCATTGCCTTTTCAAACTTAAATGGCTGAAGATAAACATTAATAAAACGATATATCTTCCCTTTTATTTCAATATCTGTTTGTGTTGCGTATGCATTATTTGAAAAATAATCACTGTTGATAAGTTCTTTTTGATCAATAACTTTATATTTAGTAAATACCGAAACAATATAATTTCCGCTTGTATTTTTTAAACCATTAAAATGATATTCATGCCCACCTTTTTCCTGTAGAAAAACAATGTCTGCATTTAAAGAATTAACATAGTCATCAATATTTTTCATCCCATAAGAACCTCCCTTTGTATTGAATGTGACTATTTTGAAATTGGCAGTTTCTTTTTTATCAGTAGAAAAATTCACCCATCTCTTTACAGGGCTGGTAAAAATCAAACCTAGTAGCATGAATACAAAAGCTCTTTTTTTCCAACTGAAGATCCAGAAAAAAATTAGTATAACATACACAATCATTAGAATAGGGAAGCCTAATGATAATAAATTAAACCAAGGAAATACCTTAGGTGGAACATAGGCATTAAGCAACATTCCCAATAAAAGAAGGAATATTCCTACATGAAGTATTAAAAATATGAGGCGAAGGATTTTCACGAAAGGTGTTTAGTTAAATCTGTATAAATGTTTTTTCCAGATCCAAGCTAACAAAAATCCTACCAAAGCTCCCCCGACGTGTGCAAAGTGAGCAATACCCCCAACATTTCCAGAAACTCCTAAAAAGACAGAAACAACGATAATTACTGGTAATATATATTTTACTTTAACAGGAACAGGAATAAACATGATCATGATTTTTGAATCTGGATATAACGTAGCAAAAGCTGCGATCACTCCAAAGATAGCTCCCGAAGCACCTACCATAGGAGTACCAACGATACCATTTAGATCTTGTACTAATCCTTGTTGCTTAAGAATAGATTCTGCCGTTCCATTATAAACTCCTTGAGCACCCGACAAATAAGCATTTACATTAAAGCCTAATTGTTGTAACTCATTAGAGATTTGTTGTACTTCTACGAAATTCCATAAATTAAAAAGAAAGAATGCTCCCAATCCACTTACAAAATAAAGAATCAAATATTTTTTACCACCTAAGCTTTGCTCTAATATAGGTCCAAAACTATACAAGGTTAACATATTAAACAAAATATGCATGATACTTCCATGCATAAACATATGAGTAATAACCTGCCAAGAATGGAAAAAGGGTGAAAACGGATAAAAAGCAGCAAGACTAGCCGTTAGTTGATCTCTCAATAAAAAACTTGAAACAATAAACACTATAATATTTATAATGATAATATTTCTTGTAATGGGTGGTATATTATTAAACATGTTTTTTAAAATTTATTCTTAAAATCATTGAACGGAATCTCATAAAAACATCGTTTTCCATCGGGTAAAAACTCAGGGAATCCTAATGCTGTAAAGTCTTTTACCAATTGTTCCGCATCTTTTTTATAGATAAAATCAAATCTGGATTTAGATTGCAATTTATTCCATTGACTATTATAAAACTGCAAAAATTCTTCTTCCGTTTTATATTCTAAAATTTCAAACAGATCTTCAAGGAATTTCATCACTTGAGTTTCTTTCAATCCTTCAGGAACCGAATCTATTCTCAGTACATTTTCATGGGCCACTTTCGTCTCAAAACCAAGTTCGGGAAGATACTTTTTAATTGAGTTATATTTACTTTTCTCAATTTCATTCATGTGATATTCCAAAGAGAAAAGAAGAGAATGACTGTTTGTTGCTCCTCTTTTTACCGGTTTATTATTTTCAGCAACCAATAACCTATGGATTCTTCCTAAATCCATCATCAGTGCCCGATCTCCTTTATTGAACAACCAATATCCGTTCGGAAGCCTCATCAAATCTTCATCAAAATCTTCATCTTCAAATAAATTAATTTTTGAAGGTGCTGCAGTGATATTCTGATGATACATCTCTGTAATGTTTTGAATTTGTGATAGATTAACCACTTTTTCTTCCAAAAAGGGATTATAGTCTTTATCTACAACAATTTCAGGCATTTTAATAGTACCGCCACCATTTCCTTTGCTTGGATAGGTCTTATTCATCATCTGATCCAAATCCGGATCTCTTTCAAAATCTAAACTTGGTGCAATATTATAAATCCCTAAAGATCTTTTTATGGTTGATCGAAGCAAAGCAAAAATAAGGTGCTCATCTTCAAATTTAACTTCTGTTTTTTGTGGATGAATGTTAACGTCTATCTTCTCAGGATCAAGATCTAAGAATAGGAAAAACGTAGGAACATATCCCGGAAGAAGTAATCCTTCAAATGCTTCCTGAACCGCTTTATTGAAATATGGGCTTTTAAAATATCTTCCATTTACGAAAAGAAACTGCTCGCCTCTTGTCTTTTTTGCTCCTTCAGGTTTTGCAACAAACCCGTGAAGTTTACACCAGATAATATCTTCTCTGATAGGAATAAGCTGCGGCTGTAATTTTCTTCCAAAAATATCAACAATACGCTGCATCTGATTCCCCTTTCTTAATCTGAAAATAGGTTCATCATCATGAAATAAAGAAAACTCTAAATTTTCATGAGCCAACGCCACGCGCTGAAATTCATCAATGACATGACGGAATTCTATATTATTGTTTTTAAGGAATTTTCTTCGTGCTGGAACGTTGTAAAAAAGATTTTTAACTAAAAAATTAGAACCCTCCACTGTTTGTGCAGGATCTTGAAATTGGAAAACTCCGCCTTCAATATAAATATTCGTTCCGATACCCGCCCCTCTCTGCATTGTTTTCAATTCAACCTGAGAAACTGCTGCAATAGAAGCCAAAGCTTCTCCACGAAAACCTTTTGTAATAATCTTGAAAATATCTTCAGTTCCTTTAATCTTGGAAGTTGCATGTCTTTCAAATGCCATTCTTGCATCCGTCTCAGACATCCCTTTTCCATCGTCTACAACCTGTATCAGATTTTTTCCGGCATCTCTGATAATCAGCTCAATTTTGCTAGCATCTGCATCTATTGCATTCTCCAAAAGTTCCTTCACTATGGACGCAGGTCTCTGCACCACTTCTCCTGCCGCTATTTGGTTGGCTACATGATCGGGTAAAAGCTGAATTATATCTGACATAAAAACATTAAATCGACTTACAAAAATAGTCAATGAAAACGGGAATAAAAACATTAAACCCGTGAATTAAAATTTAATTATCAACAAATCAACAATCTTGCCGTAAAGCTCTTTAAACAGTGTTTTACAATAATCAGTTTTTTACAAAAGAACAACCCTCTAGTTGCCTTATACAAATAGAGGGTTGATTCACAGCTAGTTTACACAAAAAATAATACTGATATTATTATATTTATTCTTGTACTTAATCTTCAAATACAAGTTTTCTTTTTTCTTGTCTCTTTTCCTTTATTTCCGGAATCCCGTGGATCTTGTTATATAAATAAGCTACAAGGTTCGGTTTTTTATAGATTTTACTATATCTGTACCGTGTTTTGAAATGTCGGACATGGATTTTATACATATCATACCCAATGACAATCAAAAGACATAAACTAATGACATAGAACACTCTAAACTCCAAGTAATAATACGTTAACCCTGAGAAAACAGCTCCCAAAACATAAGCAAACATAATACTTGTTAGTAATTTTGCCCTTGCAATCAGTTCTCCGTTTTTTCTAAATTTTTTCTGGGTAAACATGGAAAAAAGTATTCCCAAATCCGTTGTTGTTCCCGTAAGGTGAGTTGTTTTTACAGAGAAGTTTGATATACTTGCTGTTAAACCATTCTGCAAACCTGTTGCAAAAAGCATTAATGCTACCAAAAATTCTGTTTCTTCTAAAGTTTTCCGATAGAAAAACTGTCCATAAACTCCCACAAACAATAGACATAGTATTTCTAATACAATAGGCATTGAATGCGCAAAATATTTACTCTTTTTATTGAAATTAATGACAATAAAATTAGAAACAAAGCCTCCCAAGAAGAACAAAAATATCCAACCTCCGACTACCGCAACTTGCGTCCAGTTTCCTTTACTTATTTCTGCCGCCAAGATGGCATAATGCCCTGTTACGTTTGAGGTAAAAGAGAGAAATATTAATAGAGATGCTATATTTATAGTCCCTGCCGTAAAGGCGGTCAGCGTCCCCAACCTAATGTTGTCTCCCAATGTCCTGCTGTTACTATAATTTCTTAACATTTTTTAATTTTTAAAGTGTTGTGTGTTTTTTTAAACCTCAACAAAGACCTCTGCAAGCCTTCCTCTTTCCGGAAGTCTTTTAGCAATCTCAATAGTAATTTCCTGAGTTTGCAGATCTTTGCATTTTTTGATGTAAGAAGCAATGTCGAATTTCCCGTTCCCTTTGCTTTTAATAGCCGGAGAATAATAGGCTTCTTCTATATTTTCTGCTTTTACATAATTATTAAAAGTCCTTTGGAAGCTTCCCGTGAAAATATCACAGACTACTTTACTAATTAAATGAGGGTATTTATTTTTGATAATCCCATAGGCGTCAACAAACTCCTGAGGCCTTATTTTATTGAAGATTGAGCTTTTGGTTGTAAACAATAGATCTCTGATAGAATCTCCCATTTCATATCCCGATACAAGCAAAATATTATATTGAGTTTCATCCCCTTTTGCATCTTTCTCTTTTAGTACTTTTTTCAATATATTTAAAGACTCTAGAGAGTAATCCGTGGCAATTAAAATCGTTTTAGTCATATCTTTATGATTTAGTTTCGTGTTTATCTTTTTTGATAATACAAAACTATAGCGACCAAATTAGAAGCTCTTTGGAATAGAATTAAAATGTCATTAAAGAGATTAAAATGAGATTAGAAAATTGTTAAGGTGAGTTAACATAGGCGAAATTAGCTAAACGCAAAGGCGCAAAATAAATTTGTAAATCCGTTTTTAGGGCGCAACGATTTTATCTCCGATAAAATTGATAATGTAAATCTTGCTGAAAATCTTTGATTTTCTTGCGCCTTAATAAACACTAGTTTTATAAACTTTGCGCTTAACCAACGTTTGGAAAATATTAAACAATATCCTGCTGAGTACTATAGAAATTAGGAAAACGAAGCTGAACAGTCGTTCCTTCGTTTTCATGAGAACTTACGATGAGTTCGCCACGATGCATTCTGACAATATTTCTTGCCAAAGGAAGCCCGATTCCGTAGCCTTCGTAATTTTTTGTATTAGACGCCCTAAAGAAAGGATCGTAGATTTTATTCATTTCCTCTTCAGGAATACCAATTCCGTCATCTTTAATAATGATATAAACATCTGTATCCGTAGCGCCTAACGACACTTTTACCTGTTGAAAATTAGAATATTTACATCCGTTTTGAATAATATTGGCCACCGCAAGATGCAACAACTGCTCATTACCCTGAACTTTTAATTTTTTAGGATTATCAGGCAACATACTTATATCCAGATAGATATTATTTCGAACATCAATTTTTCGCAATGTCTCAATAACATCCCAAAGCAACTGATCAATTCTTACCTTATCCATTTTCTGCACCTTACCATCAAAACCGGTTTGGGCAATCATCAATAAAGCCTTGATCTTTTTATCTAATTTTTCGGCTTCATCTAAAATAATCTCTAAGGTTTCTTTATACTCATTGGCTGTTCTATTGATAGAAAGCGCCACATCTGCTTCTCCCATAATCGAAGTAAGCGGCGTTCTCAATTCATGGGAAACATTTCCAATTAAATGATTTTGGGTTTCAAATGAGGTTTCAATACGGTTAAGCATTCCGTTAAAGGTATCTACCAACTCATTCAATTCTTTATTATCAGGCTGAGATTCCAGTCTTAAATGAAGATTTTCAGAACTGATTTCCTTTACCTTTCCTGTGATTTTTAAGATCGGCTTAAATAAGGTTTTAGATAAATAAAAAGAAAAGATCATACTAAAGAACAACGAAAGCACAACACAAGCGATCAACGTTCTCTTTAGAAAACCTAAATAATAAACTACATAATGATTTTTTGCAGAAGCAATGGCGATATATTCTTTATTATCAGACTTAAAAGATTGCCCGATGTAATAAAACTCTTTATCATTATAATTAGCCTCACCTCTTTTTATAATATTCTTGAAAAAATAATCCGGAATATGTACTTCTTGAGAAATTTTTTTGAAATTAGAATCCGTTGGAACCGCAAAAACATAATCTTTTTCCATCGGAAGTTCTTCGTCATTTGAACTGTTCAGAACATAATTTTCAGGAAGATCAAGATGGTCTTTGCTTTTCTCAATCTGCACAATAGTTGTCGTACGGATTTTCAGCAATTCATAAAATCTCTGATGTGAAAAGTTGACAATAGAAAAATAAACCAATCCACTAAACAACAATATAATGGCGGTAAAAACCAGCATTAAAAGTACCATCGTTTTGGTTTGATTTGTGACAACTCTATTAAACATTCAATTAAGGCTTTTTCAACACATACCCCATTCCTATCACGGTATGTATTAATTTATTATCATCTTGCTGATCTAACTTTTTCCGTAAATAATTAACGTAAACATCCACAACATTCGTCCCCAACTCATAGTTTACCCCCCAAACCGCATCCAGAATTTCTGCTCTGGAAATCACTTTTTCAGGATTATTAAGAAAGTATAACAGTAATTTATATTCTGTAGAAGTAAGAGAAATCTCCTCTCCCGAACGGGTTACCTTTTTAGTATAATCGTTCACTATTAAATCCGAGAATTGAAAAACGTGCTCATTATCAACCTCCGGTTCTGCGATTTCCTGAGCCGGACTATTATTACTTCTCCTTAATAATGATTTTATGCGGGCTACCAGTTCAATAAACTTAAATGGCTTTACCAGATAATCATCTCCCCCATTTTCTAACCCGAGAACGATATTTTCGGATGTTCCCAGCGCCGTTAAAAACAGAATAGGAACGTGTTTATTCGTTTTTCTGATTTCTTTACAGACATCCAACCCGTTCATCTCCGGCAGCATGATATCCAGAATTACCAGATCAAAATCATTAGCCTGCACCAATTGAACTCCGGTACGGCCATCGAAGGCCACAGAAATTTCATAGCCTTTTTCCTGAAGTCCTTTTTTTATAAAAGAGACTACGCTGGTTTCGTCTTCGATCAGAATAATTTTTTTCATAAGAGTAACGAATTTCACAAAAATAGCATTTTTTATTTTGAGCCGGAAGCCTGATGTGGGAAGAAACTCAGATTTAGAAGATAGATCTTCTTATTTGGACTCCATTTAATGATTCTGACATTTTAAAATAACAATAAAAAATTTCAGTTAATTGATTTTAAACGTAGCATACACTCTATAGAATAATACTAAATTTGTTCTCAATTAGTAACATTCAAAACAATTCGGGTTAAATTCTAAATACTATGAACGATTTTTTAATAGGTGTCGGAAAAAGATTAAAAGATATTAGAAAAAAAAATAATTTAACCATTAACGAATTGGCTCTCAGAGCAGATGTAAGCAATGGACTTATTTCCCGAATTGAAAATGGAAGAACCATTCCTTCCCTTCCCGTTCTTCTGGATCTTATTCAATCATTAGAAATTGATGCCAGCTACTTTTTTGAAGGCGTAGAGAAAAAATCTCATGCAAAGTTCATTCATTTACCTAAAGAGAACCAACAAGTTATTGAAAAAGAAGTTGAAGCAGAAGGTTTCAAGTATATGCATATTTTCAGTAAAAGTCTTCATTCATTAGGTTTTGAAGCTGTTTTGTTAACTATTGAACCTCACGCAAAAAGAGAAAAAGTAATCACCGATGCCTGGGAATTTAAATACATTCTGAAGGGAGAAGTAAAATATGTAATCGATAACGAAGAAATTATCCTAAAAGAAGGAGACTCTTTATATTTCAATGGAAAATTCCCTCACGTTCCCGTAAGCATCAGCAATGAAAGCTGCATTATGCTTGTTCTTTATTTTTATTCCGATAAACATTAATCACTTTTTACTATAAGACAACTTTTAATTGTTTTCTCATTATTATTTTGGGTAATTATAACCTTTTCAATCTTCCTTTTTAAAATAAAAAGTTTACAAATACTCAACTTTTTATTTTTAGAAGCATTTCAAAATTAACGTAGAATTAATCAAAAGCCACTCAGATTATTAATTAATTTTATTAATGATTTATTCCTTTTAAATTAATAAAAACCATTAAAAACTCCTATATAAAGCTTTTTAAACATTATTTACCTAAAAATAGCTCTAGTAATATATTGGTCTTATTTTAATGAATTTGTTAATTATTACTTAACTTCAAATTATTACATATATTAAAATTATTAGCTTGTTTTGCAATAGAAATTTAATATTTGTAAAATGCGAGCAAAATTTGAGAAACTATTTATCCTTGTTTTTGTCTGTTGTATTACGCTGCTATCAGCCCAAGAACAATCTATTATAGGCGTTGTCCTGGATGAAAGCCAGCCACTTCCCGGAGCCACCATAAAAATAAAAGGCTCTTCTAAAACTACCACCACAGATGTTGACGGAAAATTCATCATCAGTGATGTAAAAACCGGACAATATCATTTGCAAATAAGCTATATAGGATATGAAACTAAAGATACAGATGTAGATCTAGTATCGGGACAAACTAAAGACCTAGGTACTGTTAATTTATCTCAAAAACACAAAAGCATTGATGAAGTTATAGTAACCGGAACCTTAAAAAACACAGAGGCAAGAGCTTTAAATCTTCAAAAAAATGCCATCAATATCAGCAATGTCATTGCATCTGACGGAATCGGAAAACTACCGGACAGAAACGCCGCAGAAACCGTACAACGTGTACAGGGCGTATCTATTGAAAGAGACCAAGGAGAGGGAAGATTCGTCTCTTTAAGAGGATTACCCCCGTTTTGGGCCTCTACAACCATCAATGGAAACAGACTTCCAACCGCAGAAGAAGAGACCACCTCAAGAGCGACAGCTTTCGACTTCTTTCCAACAGAATTGATTTCCTACGTTCATGTTAATAAATCTTTCACTCCCGATATGGAAGCAGACGGAATTGGCGGCGGTGTAAATTTCATCACCAAAACTCCCCCGATGAAACCTGAACTGAAAATTACGTTAGGAAGCGGGTACAATGCAAAAGCTGATAAAGGAGTATATAATTTGGGGCTACTTTACGGAGGAAGAACAAAAGATAAAAAGTTTGGTTACCTTTTTAATGTGGCTCACTTCACAAGAAACTGGTCAACAGATAATTTTGAAGCGAGAAGAAGTGGTGACGAAGGTGTTTTCAGGCTTGAACTTCGCGATTATAACGGGGTTAGAAAAACTACAGGAATCAATACCGCTTTTGAATATGTCTTATCTCCAAAAACTACATTTTATCTAAAAGGAATGTATGGAACACTTGCTGATGACGAAACCCATTACAAACACAGAATCAGGTTTGATAAATTCAATGCGGCAGATAATACGGTAAGAGTTGAGCTACAGAACATTCACAATAAACTTATCACTGAACTAACATCTGTTTCTTTAGGAGCCGTTCATAATCTCAACAAAGGAAAAATAGATTGGGACCTATCCTATTACGACAACAGATTCAAATACGGGAACATTCCGGACAAGCAAAATAATTCTTATTACGTCATCAAATACACTCAATCTGGCGTTGGTATTAATCCCAATTATATTTCAGATCATGGAAACGGACCAAGAGCTTATTGGCAGGCAGACGGCGGAAAATTAGACTATAAAAATACAGATGCCTTATTTGGTTTTTACAGCGATCCTAATTTCAAAATGGACGCTTCTAAAATGAAATTCACCGATTTAGAATTCTACAAAGTTTTTGTTGATGAAAAAGATAAAATTGTGGCCACCTTTAATCATGAGATCAACGCTTCTGATAAACTGACCTTAAAATACGGTTTCAAATACAGGGATAAAGAACGTAATGCAAGATTTTCTGATATCTTTTACAACTGGAACAATGCTTCTGCTCCTTATCTATCTGATTTTGGTCAATTCATCACCACTCAGCCAAACGGCACAAAATATTTAAGCGAAATGAATGCCCACATCGGGAATACTTTCGGGCCTGTTTTATCAACAACGGGAATGAATCAGTTTTGGTTTCAAAATCAAGGAAATTTAAAAATTAATCCTGCAGATTCAGAGTCTCTTGAATTTAACAAGGCGTTAGGAAGAAACTTCGATGTTTTTGAAAAACATGCAGACGCTTATGGAATGGGAACGTATAAAGTAAATGATCAGATGACCATTTTAGGAGGAATCAGATTATCAAATACAAACACCAAAGTAAGAGGTTATAATGTGGTGGATAACGTATTAACACCCGTAGAAAACACCAAAAATTATCTTGCCGTTTTACCGATGTTACACATTAAATATGCTTTAAACGACAAAACCAATCTACGTTTTGCGGCAACCAGAACATTCTCAAGACCCAATTTCGGTGATTTAACTCCTGGAGGAACTTACATTGAAGCAGATTATAAATTTATAGGAGGAAATCCAAATCTGAATCCTACTTATTCTTTAAACTTCGATTTAATGGGAGAATATTACTTCTCTAATGTAGGGATTTTGAGTGGTGGTGTTTTCTATAAATCAATCACAGATCCGATCTTCCAAGATTCTTTCATCGGTACGTACAATGGAAATAGCGGTGTACAATTCTCTGCTCCCAACAACGGAAAAGCAGCTTGGCTAAGCGGAATTGAATTGGGAATCAACAGAAGATTCGATTTCTTACCCGGTTTTCTTCAGTATTTCGGAACACAGCTGAATGCCACTTTCATGAATTCTGAGATGGAAAAACCAAGCGGAAGAAAAGTAAAGCTTCCGTATCAGGCAAAAGAATTATACAACATCCAGATTTTCTTTGAGAAAAAAGGATTCAATGCAAGATTGGCTTACAATTATAAAGGGAAATATGCTGTAGAATATGCAGAAGAAGATATCAACGATTCTTACTACGGAAAATACAGCAGCTTAGACTTCGGAACATCGTATCAATTCACAAAATATCTGCTACTCTACGCAGACGTGAATAACATTCTGAACAAGCCTTTGATCTATCATTTCGGAAAAGATGAAACACGTCCGGAGCAGGTTGAATACTATGGCGTACGATGCAATTTGGGTATAAAACTTAATTTCTAACCTCATCACCATGGCAGAAAGTAATAATAAAAAAACAGGAGTAACTCTAAAAGCGGCATTCGCTGCTTTTGGGGTCTACTTTTGCATGTACGGTTTTAGAAAACCTTTTACAGTAGCTTCTTTCGAAGGTCTTTCTTATCTCGGTGTTGATTATAAAGTGTTGATCATCATTGCTCAGGTAATGGGCTATTTTATCTCAAAATTTATCGGAATTAAATTTATTTCAGAATTAAAACCCGAGAAAAGAATCTTCTATTTATTCACTTTTATTGCTGTTGCCGAATTGGCTTTGTTAGGTTTTGCAGTTGTTCCCGCTCCTTACAACATCATCTTTATGTTTATTAATGGAATTCCGCTGGGTATGATCTGGGGAATTGTATTTTCCTACATCGAAGGAAGAAAAACAACAGAGATCATTGGTTTGTTTTTATGCTCAAGCTTTGTGGTTTCTTCAGGATTTACAAAATCTGTCGGAAAGTTTTTAATGGACACCTTTAATATTTCAGAATTCTGGATGCCGTTTTCTGCCGGATTACTCTTCGTAATTCCCTTATTGATCTTCGGATTCATGTTAGAGAAGCTTCCAAAGCCAACGGAAGAAGATATTGCTTTAAAAAATAAAAGACGACCACTCAACACCACAGAAAGAAAAAAAATCATCAAGCAGTTTTTTGTACCGATGCTTTGTATCACCTTTTTATACGTGAGCTTGACAATCTTAAGAGATTTCAGAGATAATTTCAACCGTGAGATCTGGGATAATTTACATATCAAATTTGACAGTTCAGTTTTTACCTTAACGGAAGTTCCAATTGCGATCATGGTGCTTTTAATCCTGAGTTTTATGGTAAAAGTGAAGAACAACAAAAAAGCCTTTGCTTATTATCATTACATCCTTTTCGGAGGAATATTAACCGTCGGATTTTCAACCTATCTATTTGAAAACAACTTATTATCGCCTTTTCCATGGATGGTTCTTTCGGGTTTTGGAATGTATTTATGCTACATCCCCTTCAACGGAATTTATTTTGACCGAATGATTGCCGCCTTTAACATCAAAGGAAACGTGGGATTTCTCATCTATTTTGTAGATTCTTTTGGGTATCTGGGAAGTGTTTTGATTCTGCTTTATAAGAACTTCGGATCTTCCCAAACCTCATGGCTCAATTTTTATATCAAACTCAACTACATCATCGTGGTCATCGCATTAGTTTCTTCTCTTATTGCCTTTATCGCATTCAGAAGAAAATCAAGAAAAAATAAAATTAACAATCAACCATACATCAATTTCGACACGTCGGAAAGTATATAAATTACAGTAACAATGACAACAAAATTCGATTTAATTGTTGTAGGAGGTGGAATTCTAGGAACATTCCACGCCTATCATGCCTTAAAAAGAGGTCTTAGCGTAGCTTTATTAGAAAAGAATTCTCTGCCTCAGGGGGCTACCGTAAGAAATTTCGGTCAGGTTGTTCCTTCCGGAATGGATCTTAAATGGCAAAACTTCGGAAGAGAAAGTTTAGCAATTTATAATGAACTTCAGGAGCAAACCAATTTAACCATAAGAAAAAACGGTTCGGTGTACATTGCTTCCAATGACGAAGAAATGCAGTTGATCAAAGAATTATACGAGATCAATAAAAATAACAGCTATGAATCTGTTCTTTTATCAAAAAGTGAATGCATTAATAAATTTGACGGCCTTCGTTCAGATTATTGCAAAGGCGGATTATTTTTCCCACAAGAATTGTCGGTAGATTCTGCCGAGATGATCTTAAAACTGCACGCTCTTTTAAAGGAAAAATTCAACCTAAAAATATTCTACAACACCACCGTTCTGGAAACATATGAAGATGATCGTGAATGCACCGCCGTTACTTCAGATGGAACAGAATTCAATGCTGCTAAAATTATTATCTGTGGCGGACATGAGTTTAAGACCCTCTATCCAACCGTTTTTAACGAAAGTGATCTTGAAGTAAGTAAACTTCAAATGCTACAGACAAAACCACAGGGAATTTATTCTTTACAGGGAAATATTCTTACCGGATTATCCATTAGAAGATATGAAGCGTTTGAAGAATGTGCTTCTTTCGAAAAGATCAAATCAATGGAAGACCCCAATTCTTTTGAGAAAAAATTCGGGGTTCATATTTTATTCAAACAAGCGCTGGACGGCTCTATAATTTTAGGAGATTCTCATGAATATGCCGACGCAAAAGATTCTGACAATTTAGGATATGATCTGAATATGGAAATTGATGAATTCATGATCAACGAAGCAAAAAAAATTATAGACCTGCCCACTTACGAAATCCAGAGGCGTTGGTTTGGAATCTATTCTCAATGCAAAACGAAAGATATTTTCGAACATAATCCTTCCCCAAACATCCACATCGTAACAGGAATTGGAGGCAAAGGAATGACCGGAAGCGGCGGCTTCTCAAAATTTAACATCGATAAAATTTACACTTAAAATAAATGAAGAATATAGAATTATTGGTTCTGGATATGGCTGGAACTACGATCAATGAAGACAATGTAGTATACAAAACATTAACAAATGCCGTGAATGATTATGGCTATCAGGTTTCTTTAGAAAAAGTCTTATCCACCTGTGCGGGAATGGAAAAACTGGAAGCCATCAGCAGTTTATTAAAAAAGATTGAAGGAAATGAAGAGGATGCATTGCCCATTTTTGAAAACTTTTCAGACCAATTAAAAGATGCTTATCAAAACCTAGAGGTAAAACCCATTATTGGAGTTGAGGAATTCTTGCTGAAAATGAGATCTAAAAACAAGAAAGTAGCCTTGAATACGGGATATACTTCCGAAATAGCGCAACTGCTTATAGATAAACTGGGCTGGAAAGAGAACATTCATTATGATGTTTTAATTACAGCCAATGATGTTTCAGAAAGTCGCCCAAGCCCCGAAATGATCCATCTTGCAATGAAGAAGTTTAATATTAATGATGCCGAAAGAGTATTAAAAGCAGGCGATTCTGTTATTGATATTGAAGAAGGTAAAAATGCAGGCTGCGGACTGACCATCGCTGTTCTTTCAGGGGCGCAAAACAGAGCCGAACTTGAAAAATCCAAACCCGATTATATTTTCAACACTTTATCTGAGGCTGAAGAAATTCTTTGCTAATTCTTTCAAACTAAGTTTACTTATTCAGCCTCTTTTTTGATTTAGCATTCAACTTTTTAATTATCAATTAATTAATTTTAAGTTCATACATGTTTACAAATAGTAAATTAATTTTACAATTATAAAAATATAATTACTATTTGTAAACATTCTTATTTTTAAACTATCTAATATTATGAAAACAAAACTATTTTCTCTTGCTGTCATTATGAGTAGTTTTTTCAACGCTCAGACAAAAAAAGTTCTTTTTATTGGGATCGATGGATGCCGTGCGGATGTGATGATGTCATCCAACATTCCTAACATTCAGAATCTGGTTTCAAAATCAATCTATTCTATAGATGGACTTTGCGCAGCAACAACCTGGAGCGGAAACGGCTGGAGTACAATGCTTACAGGCGTTTGGCATACCAAACACAATATTCAGGACAATAGTTTCACCAACCCGAACTATGTAAATTACCCTGATTTTTTAACCAGAGCAGAAACGTATAATTCAAACCTAAGAACAATTTCTTTAGCGAGCTGGGCTCCAATCAATGATCAAATTGTTCAGAATGCAGATGTTCAGAGCAACTTCACTTCCGATGTAGCGGTTAAAAATGCAGCAATTAGTGCTTTACAGACCGATAATCCGGATATCTTATTTATTGATTTTGATGATGTAGATCACGCAGGACATTCTTACGGTTTCGCTTCGTCTGTTCCTCAATATGTTTCCGCTATTCAACAAACAGATGCTTATGTTGGAGAAATTGTAAATGCAATGAAAAACAGAGCTACTTATAATAACGAAGACTGGCTAGTTGTTTTAACAACCGATCATGGAGCCGTTCAAAGTGCTCATGGTGGAGGTAATCTTTCAGAAAGGAATATTTTTACGATCTATTCTAACCCTAATTTCATTCCTCAGCAAATCAGCAAAACGATTCTTGAATCTAATAAAACCTTCAATCAACTTAATTTTCCTGCAGGAACGTATGCAAAACCCACAAATCAGGCTCCTTTCAACTTTGGAGCCACTCAGGATTTCACCATTGAGTTTTGGGTAAAACCTAATGCAAGCTTTTCAAGCGATCCGGTAATGATTGGTAACAAAAACTGGGCAAACGGTAAAAATAAAGGGGTTATCATCTCGGGATATTCTGGGCAAACCTATAAAATAAATATTGGTGATGGAACCAATAGAATAGATCTTGTAGGAGGAAAAATGGAAACCAATCAATGGAAACATATTGCCGTAAGCTTCGACAGAGATGGCCTTGTGACTTTATATGAAGACGGAGTTCCTGTAACTTTTGCCAAAATGAATACCATTGGAAATATTGATTCCGGGCTTCCTTTCACAATCAATCAGGACGGAACGAATGTTTACGGGCAAAATTTAACCGCTTCTTACAAGGATATCAGGGTTTGGAAATCGGCTCTTCCTAATGACGTTTTGGTAAATTGGGCGAATGAAAATATCACACCTTCACATCCGTATTATGCTCAGTTATTAGCCAACTGGAAATGCGATGAAACTTCAGGAAATACACTTGTTGATTCGAGCCCGAACAATAATAACGCTTCAGTTACAGGCTCTCCGACTCGTAACGCGGGAACTGTCAATAATTTTAAGATTTTCAATTATCTATCTACCACCAGAGAAACAGATCATTTACCAACTGTTTTAAACTGGATGTGTATTCCGGTTCAGGCTTCTTGGGGAATTGATGGAGTGAATAGAATTCCGCTATGTTCTAATGGAACTTTATCCACCAAAGAACTTGAAACCTCAGCAAATGATTTCACAATTTATCCAAATCCCGCAAATCAGGAAATCAATGTAAAGTTCAAATCAGACGAAAGAGAGGTAAAAGTAGACCTTATTGATGCTAAAGGAAGTATTGTATCAACTCAAAAAATCAGTTCTTCAAAAGGATTTTATAATGAGAAGATTAATATTACTAACCTTTCAACAGGATTTTACTTCATTAAAATAACAGGAAATAAAAAATCGCTTTCAAAAACATTTATCAAAAAATAGAAAAAAGAAATTTTTCAGTACATATCATTAGTAGATTTAATTTTTGATATTAGAATGAGGATAGTTTTATCCAAGTTCTAATATCTTTTTTTATTTGTAAAGAACCTTTTCAAACTATTCTGAGCAAAAGACAATAACGAGAATATTCTTCTTTCGAAATAAAGAAGTAAAATTAATTAAGAAAATTAGTTTCTAATAATGGGTAATTAGATTAAACTCATCTTAGGAATGGGATACTATTATAATAAGATAACAAAGTGAAAATATACTTTTTACGAACTATCTCAAAATAAAAAACCCTCCGTAATAAAATTACAGAGGGTTTTAGTACCCCGGGCGGGACTTGAACCCGCACGTTCTTACGAACACAGGATTTTAAGTCCTGCGTGTCTACCAGTTCCACCACCAGGGCATGGAGTGGAGCGAAAAACGGGATTCGAACCCGCGACCCCAACCTTGGCAAGGTTGTGCTCTACCAGCTGAGCTATTTTCGCAAAACCTGTGCGGATGAAGGGACTCGAACCCCCACGCCTCACGGCACCAGATCCTAAGTCTGGCGTGGCTACCAATTACACCACATCCGCATTGTTTTGTTAAGTTATATTTTTAAAGAGCTTGTATCGTTTTTGTGAGTGCAAATATAGGACATTTTCTTTTACTTCCAAACTTTTCACAAAAAAAAATTAAAATATTTTAATTTTTTTTCTCTCGTAGCCTTTATTACGATTCATTTTCTTACTTTTACATCGTTAATATTTACGATATGGAATTACAAGGAACGGTAAAGAAACTTTTTGATGCTCAGACATTTGCGAGCGGGTTTCAAAAAAGAGAAATGGTTATTTTAACCCAAGAACAGTATCCACAACCAATAAACATAGAATTTTTATCTGATAAGATAAATTTACTTGATAATATTAGAGAAGGAGAAAATGTAAAGGTGGGAATCAACATCAGAGGAAGAGAATGGACTTCTCCTCAAGGTGAAACTAAATATTTCAACTCTATTACAGGTTGGAAAATTGAGAAAGTTATGGACAACGGTTCTGAACCTACTCAAGCTTCCCCATCACAATCTGCATCTCCGGTTTCTAATGAGAATCCATTTGCTGGAGACGAAGACGATGATTTACCTTTTTAATTAAAAGACAACGATCAAATATAAATCCTGCTTTATTCAAGTAGGATTTTTTTTCACAAAAAATGGTTCGATTAGACGAAAACGAGATTTCATTTCCCGACCCTGCTCTGTACGATGGTCATGACGGAATTATTGCGTTTGGTGGAGATTTATCTATCGAACGTATCTGGTTTGCCTACCAGCTGGGAATTTTCCCTTGGTATAATCCCGATGAGGAAATTCTTTGGTGGTGCCCCGATCCGAGGTTTGTGTTATTTCCTGAAGAGTTGAAAGTATCAAAATCGATGCGAAAAATATTGAATCGAAATGTTTTCACTTTCACAGAAAATCAAAATTTCAGAGGAGTTATTAAAGGCTGTCAGGAAATAAGCAGAAAAGGACAATCCGGAACCTGGCTTTCGAACGAGCTTATGGAGTCTTTTATTCAACTTCACGAATACGGATTGGCCAAAAGTGTTGAAGTTTGGCAAGATGGAGAACTGGTTGGCGGATTTTATGGGTTGCAAATTGGAAATGTATTTTGCGGAGAAAGTATGTTTGCAAAAGTAAGCAATGCCTCAAAAGCAGGATTCATTCATTTTGTTGAAAGTAATAAAAACAACCTTGAACTCATTGACTGCCAATCTCACACAGAACACTTGGAAAGCTTGGGTGCCTGCATGATTCCTAAAAAAGAATTTTTAAAAATTTTACACGAAAACAATGAACGCAGATAAAGAAAAATGGATTCTTTTAGCCATATTGAGCCTTATTTGGGGATCTTCTTTTATTTTGATTAAAAAGTCTTTAGATCACTTCAATCCCTTTCAGGTAGGAGCTTTAAGAGTTCTTATTGCAGGAATTGTTTTAATGCCAATTGCCTTATCTAAATATAAATCATTTCCAAAGAAGCATTTAAAATGGCTTATTTTAGCAGCATTCACGGGAAGCTTTATTCCTATGTTCCTATTTCCCATCGCAGAAAAGGAAATTACCAGCAGCATTGCAGGAATCATCAACTCTATGATGCCTATTTTCGTGATTATTGTGGGCGCTCTCGTGTGGAAGTTCGAAACTACAAAACAGCAGCTAATTGGCGTTTTTATTAGCTTTACAGGGGTTTGTATATTAGCTTTCGGAGGAGATGACAATAGCGCTTTTAAGTTTATTCCTATCCTATTGTTGTTATTAGCAACTTTATGTTACGCCGTGAGCACAACAACAGTAAAGTCTAAACTCATGGAAGTTTCTTCTACTGTGCTATCTGCTTTTGTATTCTCATTTGTATTATTTATCCCGTCATTACTCGCTTTAACCTTTACAGGATTCTTTTCTACATTCAGCTTTTCTAAGGATACTATGACAGGGTTGATGTTTGTAAGCCTATTATCGATTTTCGGAACAGGGCTCGCCATGATGATGAATTATAGATTACTGAAAGTATCTACTCCACTGTTTGCATCAACAGTTACTTTGTTAATGCCTATTGTCGCAATTATCTGGGGTATTTTAGACGGCGAAAAACTAACCATCTTACAATTTGTAGGTGCAAGTATCATTATCGCCGGATTAATCTTTTTAAGAGCAAAACCTGCCATAAAAAAATAAATCCCGCATTACTGCAGGATTTACTCTTTTATTTAAGATAAATTAATTTTTCTTTCTCACTTTAGCTTTCGCCTTTTTCACCTCATCTTTAATGTAAGGATACTTTTTCTGCATATCCGGTGCAAGCGTTGGATCTAAGCTTAATGCCAATTGAAGAGATTCAATACCTTTTTCTTGATTTTTAAGGTTGAAATAACAGTTGCTTAACTGATAATACAATTCTGCTCTGTTGTGTGATATTACAGCAGCATTTAAAAGCGTAACCGTTTCGTCATATTCTCCCAAAAGCATCAATACTTCTGAATAAGCATACCAGTTATAAAATCTTGAAGGCTCTGCTTCAACCAGCTTTTTCAAACAAGCAAGACTTTCTTCAAACTTTCCGGAATCAATAAATAAGAATGCTAATCTTTTTTGATAGTCAAGATTATTTTCATTCAGATTAGTCGCCTCCTGTGCAAAATGTAAAGCCTCCGGCATTCCGCCCATTTCTTCATATAAATACGACTGCTCCATCATCGAAAGATAAAACTGAGGGTCTTCTCTCAATGATCTCTGGAATGAATTCAAAGCCATAACCGGTTGTTTTAATGCTTTATAGCACAAACCAATTTTATAAAACGTAAACGCCTTTGTATATTCCAACTCAAGCATTTCTTCATAAATTTCAATTGATTTTTTATATTGACCCAGCGCTTCATAACAAGCTGCTTTATTAGCATACACTCCAACTGCAGTTGAGTTAATGGCCAATAAATAATCAAATCCTTTTATCGCTTCTTCGTAATTTTTTCTGTTGAAATAAAACTGCCCATATTCATACCAAGCGGTTTCAGAATACGCAAAATCATCTAAATATTCATTAAGAAAGGCAATTGCCTCCTCACTCTTATTCAAATCGCTAAAGCAAATCATGGCATTCTCCAAAGGATATTCATCCGTTGGATCTTCTTTCAATGCTTTTTTGTAGTGTTTAAGAGCGTTAAAAGGATCTCCCAAGTTCACATATTCATCCGCAATAAAATTGTGAAGAAAATTTTCTTCTTCTTTTAACTCTAATGCTTTTTTACAGATGTCAATGGATCTTTTAGGGTTTCCTAAATTCGAATAATACTTCGCATAGCAAACCAAAAAGTCTGTATTCTCCATAGATGAAGCCTTCAACTCATCGATAAGCTCTTTTGCAGCATTATACTCTTCCCATTCTAAAAGAACTTCAAGTTTTTTAATCTTGATGTCCAAAGAATTAGGATGAAGTTTAAGACCATAATTTACTGCATTATCTGCATAATTAAAGTCACCCAACTCCAGATAATGAACAATGATATCCTCCAACTCTTCTGTATCAAAGTAGAATTCGTCATTATTTTCCATCATTTCTTCGAACTTTTTCACAAGTTCATTTCCAAAATATTCTTCCAATAGAGTGTCATATCGTCGGCCCAACGTCTGAATTTACTTGCAAACATCGACAAACTTCTTAAATTAATATTACTTCTGAAATTTACTATTTCAAAATGTATGCAAAGTTGCAATTTTTTTTTGACATACATTATTCGTTAATTTCTATCCTAAAGATAGTGAAAAGAATACGAAAGTGAAAGAATTGTGGATAAATAAATAGGAGTTATTATTAAATTAATATGACCAACCTCTTTCTGCTACTGATTTCATGCTGCCAAACCGTTCCAATATCTTTGAGATGTACCGTTTCTGTTTCTATTTCCAGTTTATTATTTGCTGCTGCCTGAAACATTTCGGGAATAATTTCTGTTAACAACAGTTTAAATTCGTCAGGAGTCCAGCTTCCTAATCCTGAACCTGAGATCTGAATGTCTGTTCCTCTTAAAATTTGCGATGACAGCTGGATTGTATCTCCGCTCATTCCTCCTACTGAAACCAATCTTGTTTTGTGGGAAAATGTTCCGTCTCCTTTTAAAGCTGATAGCAGAAGCTCTACAGAACGTCCCCAAACATAATCCAACACAACATCAATTGGGGTTTCGCTGTGGATATCTTTTATTTTTTGTTTAAAATCTTCGTCATTCAATTGCAAAGAGACAACTTCATCCGCTCCAAGATCATAAAGAGAGGCCAATACTTCCTCATTTCTTCCGGTAACAATTACTTTTTTGGCGCCGTATAATTTAGCAACCTGAATGGCCACTTTCCCTGTAACCCCCGTCGCTCCATTAATTAAAACAGTTTCTCCCGGTTTTAGTTTTGTTTTGAATTTAAGCCCCATGGCAGATCCCATCACCGCATTGGGCAAAGCGGCAGCGGTAGGAAAATCAAGACTATCAGGAATGGGAACAATAAACTTTTTATCTGCGACAGCTTTTTCTGCTACGGTTCCTTTTTTACTGAAAAAATACACTTTATCTCCATTTTCGAGCAATCCCACTCCATCACTCCCAATAAGTTTAGGCTGATGCACTTCATTTTCGGTTGAATAATGGGTTCCGCTCGCTCTTGCTCTATCCAAATGTTTGATAGATGCTGCTTTTACGGAGATCAGTTGTTCGTTTTCAGAATTTACTACAGGATCAGAGAAATCTGCATATTGTGGAATTCCACCTTTTTCAAATACTATTGCTGCTTTCATTATGTTTAATTTTAATACAAATTTATTATGAAAGCGTTTAGGGAAGCAATAACATTTGTTATGAGTTGAGATGGAAGTTAGATGCTTGGAGGTGGAAGATTTAGAAAATAACTTCTTTGTGTATTATTTTTAGAGGGCAAAGGCAAATAAATTTGCTTCGCGAAGCTTGAAAACATCGCTTCATCAAATCAACTCGTTGATTCTTCTTTGCTTACTTAGATATGTTTTATTTTTAAATTAAAACTTTGCGTTTAAAAATGAAAAAGTTCTTTATTAATTCAATTATATGCAGTCGCAAAGAAACTTCCATCTTCCAGCCTTTCAAAGCCTGTCTTTCAAAATCTTGCTTTTTATTCTGCTGAGATGCACAGTCGTAATTCCCAAATAGGACGCAATATAATGCTGGGGAACCCTTTTGATGATTTCGGGTTTCTGTTGACTAAGATCAATATACCTCTGTTGTGGCGTATTTTTAATGAATGAGAAAAAGTGTTTCATATAATCGAACACCCTTTCAAAAACAGAATCCATAAACTTGCTCCTTAGCTCAGGGATTTCATAAATCTCTTCTAAAATATTATCCAGAGAAGTTTTATCAATTTGCCATAATACACAAGGCTCAATGGTCTCAAACGAAACCATGCTCGGTAATCCTTTTCGGAAACTTTCAAGGGAAGAAAACATGGTATTTTCCATAAAAAACTGGAAGGTCACATCTTTTCCGTCGTTATTATACCAAGCTCTTACCATTCCTTTTTCAATAAAATAGGCATTCAATGAAATTTCATCTTCTTTGAGAAGAGTCGTTTTTGCCGGAACTTCCAAACGTTTGAAGCTGCTTGTAAATTTCTCACAAGTTTCTTTAGGAAAAGGGAATCTATTTTTTAGATGTTCAAACATGTTGTAAGCAAAAAGAACGGAACCAAAGCCCCGTTCTTGTTAATATATTAAATTAAACTTTTAATTTTAGCGATGATATCATCCCCCAATTTATCAGCCTCTTCCTGAGATTTAGCTTCTGTATAAATTCTGATAATTGGTTCTGTATTCGATTTACGAAGGTGAACCCAATTATTTTCAAAGTCTATTTTTACTCCGTCTATCGTAGACACATTTTCATTTTGATATTCTTTTTCCATTTTAGATAAAATATCATCTACATTGATTTCCGGCGTTAATTCTATTTTCTTTTTCCCCATGAAATAGCTTGGATATCCCGCTCTCAGTTCAGAAACCGTTTTGTTTTCTTTTGCTAAATGAGTTAAAAATAACGCAACACCTACCAAAGAATCTCTTCCGTAATGAAGTTCAGGATAGATAATCCCTCCGTTTCCTTCGCCTCCGATTACTGCATTTTTCTCCTTCATTAAAGTAACAACGTTTACTTCTCCTACAGCACTTGCAAAATATTCTGAATTGTGACTTTGAGCAACATCTCTCAATGCTCGGCTTGAAGAAAGGTTTGAAATTGCCACACCATTTTTATTTTTCAATAAATAATCTGCAACAGCAACCAATGTGTATTCTTCACCAAACATTTCGCCATTTTCATCGATTAAAGCTAATCTGTCAACATCAGGATCTACAACCACTCCAACATCAGCACCTTCTTTTTTAATCAATTCACAGATATCTCCTAAATGTTCTTTCAACGGCTCAGGATTGTGAGGAAACTGTCCGTTTGGCTCACAATATAGCTTTACGGTTTCACATCCTAGTTTATCTAAAAGCATTGGAATCGCAATCCCTCCCGTAGAATTTACGGCATCTAAAACCACTTTAAATTTCTTTGCCTTAATAGCTTCTACATCTACCATCGGTAAATCTAAAATCTGCTGAATATGAATATCAAAAGCATCGTCTCTTGTTTCATATTTCCCCAAATCATCCACTTCGGCATAATTGAAATCTTCACTTTCAGCTAACGCCAACACTTCAGCTCCATTTTCTCCGGTAATGAATTCTCCTTTCTCGTTTAATAGTTTTAGTGCATTCCATTGTTTTGGATTGTGAGAAGCGGTAAGAATAATTCCTCCGTCTGCATTCAGCTCAGGAACCATGATTTCAACGGTTGGTGTTGTAGAAAGGCCCAGGTCAATCACATGAATACCCAACCCTTGTAAAGTTGCTGTAACCAAAGAATTAACCATTAAACCTGAGATTCTTGCATCACGGCCAATGATTAAAGTAAGGTCTTTTTTATTCTTATTATTCTGAAGCCAAGTTCCGAAGGCCGAAGCAAATTTCACCACATCAAGCGGTGTTAAATTATCATTTACCTTTCCTCCGATGGTTCCTCTAATCCCTGAAATAGATTTGATTAACGACATTATGTTTTTATATTTTTTTAATTACTTTATTTCTAAATTTCCTCTGCAAAGATACTTAAAAGACCTATATTTTATAGAATAGGTATTTTTTCCTGAAGCTTATCATAATTTCGTTTCACAACTTTCGGAGGTGCAAAACGATAGCCAATATAAAGCAACCCGTATACATTATTATTTTCTACCGTAGAGTTCTTCTCTTCATTATATGTATCCGCATAAAAATTCATTTTGCCTCCAAACAAAAACCGATCCGTATTGTATCCTACATGGATCCCACCCGTAAACTTCATGGTTAGATATTGTGTGTTTTCCTTGATTCCCTTTGTTCCATCTTCCAGAGAATCTCTATAGCTGGAAAATTTCCCACCAAATCCCAATGATACATAGGGAGAAATATTGAATTTCTTTGCAATCACCCAGTTGTAAAAATACGCCATATTGGCCCCGACGTTATATTGAACTTCTTTAATTTTCTGATTCTCTTCAATATTAGAGAAGGTTGTACGGTTGTAATCTAAAAATGGAACCCAGCTTCCACTACTTTTTTTCTGCCATTCTCCCTGAGTATAAATAGCATTCAACGAAAAATTTTTATTAAGAGTATATGAAGTAGAGCCTCCAAAACTTTGTATTTTTAAATTAGGAATCTGAAAATAGGGATCTCTTCCTTCCTGCCAGTCAGGATTTATATCTTTCATATTCTCTATATAAAAACCTTTTACCCTTTTGTAATAAAGCGTTTGTGTAAACCTTTTTGGAAAAAACCTAAATCTGAAATCTGTATAAGAACTATTGCCTTTATTTTCATTTTCATTATTCCCCGGAATAAATCGCGGCGCAAATGATATGGTTGCACTTATGATTCTATAATCAATAGATAAAGATGTTTTCGTCTTATTGTTAATAGAAAGGATAGTCTGATGTACATTTTTAGCATCGCCTACCGAAAAAATATAACTTTCGATATTGGTATCCAAATTAGCACGGATCATGACCTGATCTGCGTAAGATTTTATAATAGTGGTATCAACCTGCGCTTTTCCAAGAATAACACACAGGCAGCAGATAAAAAGAAAGAGTGCTTTTAGCCTCAAATTGAATTCATTTTAGTTTTGAAAAATGAAAATACTACAATTTTTGCAATTATCAACTTAAGATAAGATTATGAGCATCCACAATCTTTATCGCAACCCGTTTTTTTAGAGCTAAACTTTTTAGGGGCAAAATTCTTTCTTAGAATATTGAATAACGAGTAGCAAGCGAATCCAACTACCACTAAAACAACTACATATTGAAAAATTAATGAAGAGTTCATTATTTTAATATTTGATATACTATCATCGACACAAAGTATGCCAAACCTGTCATCATCACAACCTGAAAGCCAGTCCATTTCCAGCTTTTGGTCTCTCTGTAAACTACTGCAAGTGTAGAAACACACTGCATTGCAAATGCGTAAAATAAAAGTACGGAAACCCCGGTTGCAAAGTTGAAAACTTTTTCACCGTTTGGCTTTACATCATGTCTCATTTTATCAATCACTTTTCCTTCGGCAGCATCCTTATCCAGACTGTATAATGTAGACATTGTTCCTACAAAAACTTCTCTTGCGACAAAGCTTGTGATAATCCCAACCCCCATTTTCCAGTCGTAACCCAATGGTGCAATAGCAGGCTCAATTGCTTTTCCCATTTTTGCCAAATAAGAATGATCTAGCTCAACATTCGTTGCAACCACTTCATTAGGATTCTGTTTTGGACCAAAATAACTTAAGAACCAGATAATAATACTTACAATGAAGATGATTTTTCCTGCTCCTGTTATAAATTCCCAAACTTTACCCAATACCATTTTAAAATCGTATCCGAAAAGTGGTTTTTTATACGTTGGTAAATCCATTACCAAGTATGTTTTACCTTTATTTTTAATGAAACCTTTAAGAATAGCAGCAGAAAGCAATGCCACCATGAATCCTAAAAGATACATTCCTAATAATACCAATGCTTTATATTGGATTCCATAGAAGGTTCCGTCTGAAATAATCAATCCGATGATGATGCTGTAAACAGGAAGTCTTGCAGAACAAGTCATGAAAGGCGTTACCAAAATGGTCAACAATCTTTCTTTTACATTCTCAATATTCCTTGTAGAGATTACCGCAGGAATGGCACAAGCGGTTCCGGAAACTAATGGAACGATACTTTTCCCGTTTAATCCAAATGGGCGTAAAAAACGATCCATCAGGAAAATAACCCTCGCCATATATCCTGAATCTTCCAGTAAGTATAAGAAGTATAATAGAATTCCGATTTGAGGTGCAAAGACCATAATCCCGCCTAATCCAGGAATAATTCCGTTAGAAATTAATGAATTCAGAGGTCCTGCAGGAAGATTTTCTCCTGTGAAAGCAGATAGCCATGCAAAGAAATCATCAATCCAATTCATTGGATATTCCGCCAAGAAGAAAACACTTTGGAAAATGATTAATAGAATCAATAAGAAAACAACATAGCCCCAGAATTTATGAACTAAAACTTTATCTAATTTCTCCGTAAGTAATTCTTTGAATTGTGGCTTTTTAGTGATTACATTCGCTAAGATCTTATCAATATTCTGATATCTTCTTATGGTTTCCTTTACCTGTAATCTTTTGGGAACTAAACTTTTAACTTCAGAATCATTTAATGCATCTTTCATTGACTCGATTTTACTCAACTCAACTCCTGAAGACACAGATATCCAAGCTTTATATTCGCTATCAAAACCTTTATGTGAAACTAATTTTTGAATAAAACCAGCATGCTCGTTGGGCGTTGCAAAAGACGCTTTATCTGTTTTTAAAAACTCATTATTTAAAACAGCCTCTCTTATTTCATCAATACCAATCTGCTCTTTAGCATTGGTTTGGATGATTTTAATTCCTAATGCTTCAGAAAATTTTTGAACATCGATATTCACGCCTCTTCTCTCCGCCTGATCAATTTGGTTTACCACCAAAATCATCGGAACGCCTAAATCCTGAATTTGCTGAAAAAGAAGAAGCCCTCTTTTTAAACTTAAAGCTTCCAGAATATAAACAACTCCTGCATAATTTTTCTGCTCATCAATAAGAAATTTAGAAAAAATAGCCTCATCTTCAGAACTTGGGTACATGCTGTATGAACCCGGTAAATCAACTACCTCAACCTCTTCATTCTTGTAAACATAATTCCCTGAATGGCTTGCTACGGTAACACCCGCATAATTTCCAGTTTTCTGTTTTTTGTTGCAAAGCGTATTGAAAACTGTTGACTTTCCTACGTTCGGATTTCCGACTAAAAGTACCTGTTTTTTTTGAGTATCCTGCATTAATTCAATTCTTCAACAATGATAAAATTACCTTCTTCTTCACGAAGGGCAATTCGGCTTTTCTCTTCTCCAAACTCCACATACATAGGACCATTAAACGGAGCCTGATACAATATCCTGAAAGCAGTATCGGGCAAAAGACCCATTTCTATGATCTTACTTGGCATCTTCATTTCGTCATCATCATACCCCAATATTTTTCCCATTTTATCTTTAGGAAATCCGCTCAATTTATGTAAATCCTTCTCTTTCAAAGCCTGATCTTTTATGAATGCAAATATACTCTATTTAAATTTAATCTAAATAACGGAAAATGTTAAAAAAAAAAACCCCAAACGTATTGCTACACTTGGGTTTATTAAATATAATTTAGTTGATATGAATGTCTACTTTTTTTCTTTCTCTTTTCCTACTTTTTCTAAATCTCCTACACTTAATGTGCCATAATCCGGTTCAATAGGGTTATCATTTGCTTTATAAAAGTCTTTATATCGCTTCTCTTCTTTCTTCATCATGTCACCAATGGTACCATCCATTCCGGGAATAGATTTAGACATCATTTCCTGTGTCATCATTGGTCTTACCGTTGCAAAAGGATCTTTTTTGAAGTCATTAAATGTTTTTTCAAACTTTTCTCTAGACAGAATGTTTACTTTTCCTCCTTTTGCCTGCATTAAGGTTTCAATATAAGAATACTCTGTATAATCTTTCACTTTCTTGTTTCCTTGTAATACCCAAGAATAGTTTTTATCTGCATCTTCAATTTTTACAATTAGCCCGGGAAGTCCATAAAACTTATAAGGTCCATCCTGAAAAGGAAGATCTGCACTAAACCAAGCCGTCCATTGTTTTCCTCCGAATTCAGTGGTAGCTTTTTGCGTATTGTATTCGCCTATCTTTTGCTTTTCATTTTGTATTTTCCAATTGAATTTCAAGTTTTCATCATATCCAATATTGGTAGGCGTAAATCCACTTGCGATTTTATCTACATACTCAATTTTCATGCTTGGATACATCTTGTATATTCTCGAAGAAATTTTTGGAGTTTTAAGGATTTTAGATAAATCTTTCATTGCCCCAGCTTTTTTCATGGCCTCCATTTCTATTTTCATGATAGAATCCTGAGAAATAACTGTGTAATCCTGATAGATAGATCTGTTTTTATCTGTAATATCTAAGATCGTAATAACCTTGTCCATTTTTGCTGAATCTTTTTTAGGCTTAAAAGATAATTCGTAGAAAAAACGGTTGGCAGTTTCTTTAGAATCCTTATCCTGAGCACTCACAAAAGTAATAAGAGCGATAAAAAATACTGAAAAGAACTTTTTCATTTTTGAAATGTTTATTAATTAGTGAGCACTTCTATTATTTTGTTACAGTTTTTTTGAAATTTATTCAGTGTCCAATCTTATACGGCTGATATGAAATACTTTATTAAAGTCTCATATTTAAATTTTATGATTTCATTATCTTTTTGTTAGCATCAAAATCTCTAACTTTAAACTACCTAAAAACAAATAGTATGGACACTTTATCCCAATTAAAATCCGAACTGGAAAGCGAGTATCAAACGACAAAAAAATTCATTGATCTCTTTCCTGAAGAAAAAAACGAATACGCTCCTCACGAAAAAAGCATGAAAATGATGCCTTTGACAACTCATTTGGTAGAAGTCTTCGAATGGCCCAATACCATCTTAGCAACTTCGGAATTAGATTTTGCAAAAGGAGCCTATCAACCTACGAAACTGTCTACCAAAGAAGAACTTCTAAAAAAACTGGATGACAGCTATCAAGCAGGTAAACAAGCGTTAGAAAATGCGAAAGAAGATGACCTAACCCCGAGTTGGACCATCAAAAATGACGGCCATGCATTAGCGAGCTGGAGCAAGTATGGAGCGATCCGACATGGGCTGAATCAAATTACGCATCACAGGGCTCAATTGGGAGTTTATTACAGGTTAAATGATATTCCGCTTCCTGGAAGCTATGGACCTTCTGCTGATAATCCGAGTTTTTAAAAAAGAATAAAAATATATTTAAACAAAAAACCAACCTCCTGTGAGATTGGTTTTTTACATTTTATTTAAAGTTGAATTTTACTGTGAACATGACTTGGCTTGGGCGAAGTTGGTATCTTGTGAAAGAGGTATACGTAGAAGTGATTTCATAATTTTCAAATACTTTTTTGTTGGCAATATTCATCCACTTCAATTCAAAATCAATTTTCTTTTTAGCCCATGTGAACTGATAGGAAACATCATAAAATCCGTTGTGATATTTTTGATCAACTGCATTTGTATTTACCTGATCCCAATTGAATCCAACAGTATGGTTTTCGATCGGATAAAAGAATACTCCAAGATTATGCTTGAACCCTGTCGTAGTAGCGTTTGTATTCACATTACCTATACTGGTCTGTTTTGTTCTTGTAATACTTGCATTATAATCCAGACTCATCCAGCTAAAATATGTATTATTGAATTTTACACCATAAGATTGCCCGTTATTCTTATTGTTATAGGAGTCATTATTCAGCAATGCATCAGATTTTGATGTATTATTACTATAGCTAAGGGAAGCATTAGTTTTAAATTTCGGGAAATATTTTCCCACTTCCACACTATAACCATTATTTAACACATTATTATCCTGAACTTTATAATTCATAGCAGTATATCCATTGATGATTGTTGGGTTAGAAATTAAATTTCTTTTTGCATCAGAATATCTGTAATTGATATTAAAGAATAAATTATTAAGTGGATTTCTATATTCTATCCTTGTTCCAGCTGATTTATTATTGTTCTGAGGAATCGGGTTATTAGGATCCATAACATTAATTCCCGCTGGTGAAGTCATTAAAAATCCTGAATAAGCAGTATTAATTTCACCAAAGTTATTATTGATATTTGCATTTATCGAAGCTTTCCAGAAAGAAGCAAAAGTATATTGAGCAAAAACACTAGGCTCAAAAGTAACTTTATTTAGTTCTCTCGAAACTAATCTTAAAGGATCTTCTGCTTTAATATTATTAGAGTTTACTGGGAAGTTAGCATATAAAATCCAAGAATCGTTTTTATAATTTACTCCTAAACTTCCGTAAGGTATTGCCGTTGTATATTTAAGATCATTATTATATTGCGTTAATGCAGGGTTGGCATTTGATTTAATATTTGATAAATCTGAAATTAAATCCGTCGATTTAAAATTAAATCCAACTTCAGGAGTAAATGTCCATCCTTTTGTAGAGAATCCAATATTTGCTGAATGATTTGCCTCAAAAGTTTTAAGTCTTAAGCTTTGTCCTACAAAATCACTTGAAGGGTTTGCTGTAAATCCAGGAATCTGTAAATAAGATGAGGGCGAAACACTAAGCGTCTGCCTGTCAGTCTGATAACTTAAAAAAGACAATACATTCACCATTTTCTCTTTCCAAGGGATTATTGTACTCAATGAGTTTTGGAAAGAACTTGTAGGAGACTCTAATGCCTCGGCACCATTTCTTTGTATTGTACCATTTGTAGTTGTTCTATCCACAATACCCCTGTCTGCATTCCAATATTGAGAGAAGCTAGTGGTATTTTTGAAAAATCCTTTTTTTGCATTTTTAGTGAAAATTAATTCTCCTTTTGCTTTATCAGTATAAAAGTTATTATGAATTGTCTGTAATACCGAATAGGCGGGGGTATTTGCTGTAGCAAAAAAATCATATTGAGTATAAGATTCCCTTTCCACCGCATTATTGGTATAATTAGCATTTGCTTTGAGCTCCCATTCTTTCTTTGTATCAATATTAGTCAAATAGTTTGCTGATAAATAATGTACATTATTCATCAAGTACCTTTTTACCGGAAGATTCGGAGTGCTTGCATTTTCTACATTCAACCAATCATTTTGAGAAGCATTGATTCTTTTTCCTTCAAATCGACTTCCAAAAGCTAGAATATTCCCTTCATTTTCAACTTGTTCCCCCATATTGTTGGTCTTGTAATTAACCACCCATTGGCTCTTTTGTCCGAAAAACATTGGGGTTAGCTTTACATTCCATAACCAGGGATCTCCGAAGCCGGTTCCGACTTCTCCTCTACCAGTCATAGTTACAGAGTTTTTCAATTTGATATTTATGGCTGCTGCATCTGAAGGTACTTTATCCTGAAGAATTTTTACGGGTTGGTGATTTTCCAGTACCTCAACTTTCTGTACCGCATCTTTTGGAAGTGAGTTGTTGATAGTACCGTAACCACCTTCCATTAAATCTTTTCCATTGACATAAAATTTGTTGATTGCATTTCCTTGGTAGAGAATGGTTCCGTCTGTGTTGACTTCAATTCCAGGAATCTTTCTCATTACGTCAGCCAGTGTTCTATCACTTTTACTGTCGAATGCTTTCAGATCATAGGCAATGGTGTCTCCTCTTGAGGTAATCATTTTGGTTTTTAGCTGTACTTCTTTTATTTCAGTGGCTTCAGACTGCATTTTAAAAGTTAAAGTCTGATCGCTATTGCCAATTTGTTTTGTTAAGGGTTTTTGATTGAATGCTTTTACCTTAAGATCTACATTAGGTTCTGCGGATGTGAAAGTCACCTTATATTCTCCTTTAGAATTGGTAATCCCGTAGGCTAAGATGGCATCCTTTCCAGGTTCTTCTATTGTTACACTTGCACTCGGAATGGCAATCCCATCTTCATCCGTAATTTTTCCCGAAACCGTTTTCTGTGCGAAAGTGAGCACCGAGAAAAAAAGCATCAGAAATAAGAGAACATTCTTTTTCATAATTTATTATTTGGCTAATTAGTTAATGGTTACCCTTTTTTGTTACACTTTTATAAAGATGTATTTTAATATAAAAAGTTAAAACCACAATATCACTACAAACATAGTTATATTTTTTTTAATTGAATCGAAAAAATAAAAACTTTCAACAATTTAATTTGAATGCTTTTACATTTAAACCAATCCCTATTTTTTATGATAAAAATTAAACCACAGCATCTTATTATGGCATTTAACATTAACTTCTATCGAATTATCATCTAAAATAGATTTTATACATTCGTCTTGAATGAATTTTTATTCAATCAATTTGTGTTTTTGCCCTGTAATTTTTTTTACAGGGTATTTTTTTTATAACATCTGAAAAAAGTACTGGTATAAAAGATTTCTCAATTTTTGATATTGCTTTTTTTATTCGGAGATAAAGTCATCCTTCAAAAATATTATTTCATTCTTTTTCACATAATATTGATTTAAAACTTACATTTTTATTCAATTTAATTAACTTTTATTATTACATTTATATAGTCTTGTTAAAATGTTTTATTTCAGATGTCTATGCTATTTAGAATTGATACAAAAAAATGATTTGAATCATAGATTAAAAAAAACGTAAACTCATCCTGAAACATTTTAATTTAATAATTTTGTAACATAAAATTTATAGAAATGGGAATTATTTTAAAGCCTATAGATGTTGTAGATGATATTTCTAAAGAAGAATTCTACGAAAAATATCTAAAGCCAAGGAGGCCCGTTGTCATAAAAAACATGGCAAAAAAGTGGCCCGCCTACCAAAAGTGGACGATGGATTATGTAAAGGAAGTGGTTGGAGATATTGAAGTGCCTCTTTATGACTCTAAAAAAGCCGATCCCGCAGCTCCTATTAATACACCTACTACCAAAATGAAATTTGCAGATTATATAGACCTCATCCAAAGAGAGCCTACTGATCTTAGAATTTTCTTTTTTGATCCTATAAAACATGCTCCTCAACTGCTAGAAGAATATATAGCTCCTAAAGAATTGATGGGTGGTTTTTTAGATAAATATCCCGGAATGTTCTTCGGAGGAAAGGGTTCTGTAACTTTTTTACATTTCGATATTGATTTAGCGCATATTTTCCATACTCATTTCAATGGAAGAAAACATGTCATGCTATTTGAAAATAAATGGAAAGAAAGATTATATCAACTTCCTTATGCAACATATGCCTTAGAAGATTACGACATTGAAAATCCTGATTTTGAGAAATATCCGGCTTTGGATGGTGTAGAAGGTATCGATTGCTACCTTGAGCATGGGGACACTTTATTTATGCCTACCGGTTGGTGGCACTGGATGAAATATCTGGATGGCAGCTTCTCTCTTTCGTTGAGAGCTTGGGATAAATCCTGGACAGTAAAAGCAAATTCTTTATGGAATCTTACGGTTCAACGTAAGTTTGACGACATCATGAAATCCAATTTCAAAAAGAAATACATGGACTGGAAAGAAAAAGTAGCCATTAAACGAGCTGAAATTGCTTTAAAAAGAGGTTTACCCAAATAAAATAAAAAGACGTTTCGAGCTGAAACGTCTTTTTTTATTCCTAAAAATTAAGTTTACTTTTTAATAATCTTATAGCTTTTTTCTGTTGATCCTTCTTTAATTTTCACCACATAATTTCCTGCAGACAAATCGCTCATCATAATTTTTGCAGTTCCTGAATTGGGCGCTATCTGTTTCTGAGCTCTTCCTGTCATATCATATATATTGATCTCATAAATTTTATTCTTGCTTTCAATAGTAAGAATATCACCCACAGGATTGGGATAGATCGAAATGCTTTTATTATCAGCTGCTGCCTCTGATACCGCAAGCGTATTAGAAGAAACAACAAAATCATCAATCCCTATAAACCAGATATCTGTAGTTGTAGAGTAGAAAGCAATATAAATGGTTTGCCCTACATAAGGTGTTAGATCATACGTATATTGTTGCCATGTTACCGGCGGTTTTACTGCGGATGCCAATGTAGTGGTAAAAGCCGCTACTGTAGGTGTTGTTGTAGAGATTTTCACGTCCACCATTTCTGCTAAACCAGCCCCTCTATTTCTCCCCCAAAAGGTTAATTTATCCGAAACACCTGCGGTAACAAGTATTGCAGGACTTATTGCATAATCGCTATGCGCATCACTTCCATATTCCAATCCTAAAAAATGGGATCCTGAATGGGGAGTATTAAAAGTACTGTCATAAGAAGTCCATGTTTTCCATGTACCGGTGTCTCCACCGTTAATGATCGTCCAATCTGCCGGTAGCGTAGCCGAATCAAAACTTTGGGAATACTGAGCAGAAATACCAAGAGGCCATACGCCTAACATCAATGCTAATCGATAAATATGTTTCATAATTATTTGTTTTACACTAATTTAGTGAAAATTTTAAATCAAAACATATTTTAATACTATTAATTTAAACGACAACAGCTATTCGTTGATTCTATAAATAGGATATTGTCTAAAGGTTCTGTTTTCAAAATAAGGAGAATGCTTATACACCCAATCTAGTTGTGCTTCTCCATCTTCTGAAAACTTTTTGTCAGACAGCTTTTTAGCTTCAAACTCATCTTTTAATCCTTTGCGATTCTTTAATAGTTCGAATGCGGTATCTTCAAAAATATACGCTGAATAATATTCTTTCTGAGCTAAAATTCCATCAAAAAAGTTCCAGTTGAAAAATGAGTCTACGGCTCCCGGTTCCAACGTTTCGATAAGGTATTTAATCCCCTCTTGATTGGTGGGAATTAAGAAATCTCCTTTGGAAAATTCAATGGTATTATTTACTGTGGTAACCTTTGTATCGTAATGAAGGTAATGCCCTTCATAAGGATTTTTAACGGTTTTAAAATCATCTATTATATAAGATTCTACTGAAGTTGCGATATCCCGGGTAAGGGCTTCCATTATTATTCCGTTCCTGTTTAGTTCTTCAATCACTTTATATTGTGATTGAGGCACAACATAGTATTTCGGAATTTTGATAAAATTTATAGCAACGGCTGTCGTGAAGAGCTTTATTTTCTTTGTAAAAGGTTTGGTTCTGTCATAAAACAATCTCGGCTTTCCGGAAATATCGCTTGGCTTATATTTTCCCTCATATCCTTTAAAATCCATCGTAGAATATTTCGTAGAATCTATTTTCCAACGAATTCCATACTGTTTTCCTGCTTGGTATTGTTTTAAATTTTCAACCCGAAGTTCTTTTATCTTTTTATAGTCTTTATCTAAATTTTGAAGGTTGACCAACATATATTTATACGTTGCATCTACCCTTTTGTCATACGGCTTCAGCATATGGGTTTCGGGAACGGTTCCTAAAGAATTAAATAAAGTAGTATATCCCGTAGAATATCTCGGTGAATCCTCAAAAGAAGCAAAACCAACCTCCGGAACATCACCATGAATATTGACATACGGCGTGCTTTCATATCCTAATTTCTGTAGCTCCTGAAGGTTTTTAGCCTGATAATTATCGTAGAAATAATTTCCCAACACATTTCCCAATCGTTCTTTGAAAGTGGAGATGTACGTAAACGTATATTGATAATCTGCTCCGTTGCTTACATGATTATCAATAAAAACATCTGGTTTTAGCCATTGATAAATCTGCTGAAAGCTTCTCGCATTTTTTGAATCTGCTTTGATGAAGTCTCTATTTAAATCATAATTTCTCGCATTTCCACGAAAACCATATTGCTCCGGTCCGTTTTGATTGGCTCTGGAAAACGAACCTCTGTTTAGCATTCCGCTAACATTGTACGCTGAAATAGCGGCAATGATAAAATTCTGCGGTGTTTTTATTTTCTTGGTTGCCAAATCCCGCATCAACATCATCGTTGCATCAATTCCGTCCGGTTCTCCGGGATGAATTCCATTGTTCACGAATAAAATTGCTTTGTCCTTTCTTAATGTATTCAAGTCTTTTTCAGGAAACGGATTGTAAACCACCACATAGATTGGTTTTCCGTTATCGTCTTCTCCTTTTTTCAGATATTGAATGGTGCTAAAATTCTTTGATAAACTTTGATAATACACATTCATTTCGTCATACGTAACGGTTTGATTTCCATTCCCTTTTTCAAAAGGTGTCTGAAATTGAGTTTGCGTAAAAAATAAAGATGAACTCAGGAAAAATAAGAGATATTGCAGTTTCATTGAAGTGATATTTCAGGTTTCAAAATTACTGAAAATAAATCTTTAAAATTTAGTTTTTGGTTAAGCGCAAAGACGCAATTTTTTTACAATTCAATATGTTTTAAGACGCAAAGATTTTATCTTCGATAAAATTTATACCCGTAAACTTGATGAAAATCTTCGATTTTCTTGCGCCTTAAATCAAAATATACTTAACAATCTTTGCTCCTCTGCGTTTATCCAACTTTTAATTATTCCTTCCTTTTTCATTTGGATACAATGACGGAAGCGAGTCGCTTTGCCAGAATTCTTTGGTATTAACATCCATAATAGATAAAGCTCCAGTGAAAGCAGCACCTGTATCGAGATTCCAGACGTTGACCTTGTTGACGGGATGTTTCATCCCTAAATATAATGTTGGGGTATGACCGATGAAGATTTCATTGTATAAAAGCAGTCTTTTTGGATATAATTCTGAATCTTTCGACAGCTTTTTATCCATTGCAACAGCAGTTTCCCACAACGTCCTGTCCCAACGATAATTGCTGGAATACACTTCCTTTTCAGGACCGTGCATCGAAGAATAACCGGCATGAATAAACAAGCGGTTTTCTTCGTCTACATAATAATTTTTCATTCGTTGAAAAAATTCCAGATGCAGATTCAAATCTTCTACAGCATAATCAGCATAACTTTCAACCGTGCTTTTTCCTCCGTTGGATAGCCAAACATTTGGCGCATCACCTAAAGAAATCCAGTCTTCAGTCCATGCATCATGATTTCCCTTAATAAAAATACATTCTTGTTTTTGGGAAAGTTCCATTAAAAACTGAATGATTTGGGAAGACTCACTCCAACCATCAACGTAATCTCCGAGGAAAATTAAGGTGTCGTTTTTAGTTACATTCGCTCGTTCTAAAACTTGTTTCAAAGCTCTAAATCCTCCGTGAATGTCTCCTATTGCTAATGTTCTTTTCATTATGTTGAAATGTATTTTGGATCTACATGATCCGTCAACCAAACTTCGTTGTCCGAAAAATAAAATTCGATGCCGTCTTCGAACATTTTTTGTGTTCTGATCGTTAGAATAATTGGTTTTCCATGACGCATTCCAACATTAGTTGCGGTTTCTTTATCTTGACTTAAATGAACGTGTTGTCGATCTCTTTTTTCTATTCCTTTTTCTAGAATAGATTCAATATTACTTTGAGCCGTTCCGTGGTATAAAAATTCCGGCGGTTGCTGTGGAATTAAAGCCAAATTGATATCAATTGAATGCCCCTGACTGGCTCTGATTCTTGTTTTATCTCCATTAAAAGCAAATCGTTTTTTAGCGTTGGTCTGAACAATTTCATCTAATTCTTCAAAGGTAAAGCCTTCATAAGAATCTCTTTTTGATTTTGTGATTAATTCATCCACATTTGCCCATCCATTTTCATCTAAATTTAAATTAATGATTTCGGGATGGTGTCTGAGAACGTAACTCAGAAATTTGCTCTTGCCTTTATTTTGTTTTTCATTCATGGTTTTTGTTTTATTAATTTGTTTGCTAATTTTTCACACAAAATCTCAATATCCACTTTCCTCACCAAGTCAGAAATCCATTCTTCAGGAATATTTTCAAAACCATAATAAATTCCTGCGATTCCACCCGTGATGGCTCCGGTTGTGTCTGTATCTTCTCCTAAGTTGACGGCTTTCAACACCGCTTCAGAATAACTTTCTGAGTTTAGAAAACACCATAATGAGGCTTCTAAACTGTGAAGAACGTAGCCGCTTGAACTTATTTTGTCCTCATTGTATTCAAAAATATTGTTATTTAAGATTCTGTCAAACTTATCCATTTCACCTTGAGAACAAATTGGATTATTATCTAGAAAATATTTTACTGTTGATTTCATTTTCTGATATCCTTCAAATTTGTCTGCTCCATTTAAAATTTCTAATAAAAACTCCAAATACATGAAGCAAGAAATTACAGAACGAATATGGGCGTGAGTGATTGAAGAGACATCTTTAACTTTATCAAAATGTTGTTCGATTGGAAGTTCTTTTATGTAAAATAATAATGGTAAAATTCTCATTAAAGAACCGTTACCATTATCAAACTCACTTGTTCCTCCACATAATTGAGGAGCATATCCTTTACTTATCTTGTTTATGGCTTGTCTTGTAGCAATTCCAATATCAAAAACTCTTCCATGAGGTGTCCAAATTTCTGCATTATACCATTGCAAAAATTTTGTTGCCATATCTTCCAAATCATATCCTTTACAAAGGCTTTCAGCCAGACATAAAGCTAAAGAACTATCGTCACTCCATGTTCCGGCAGGTTGACGATGAGTTCCTAAAGCTCTCATTTTTGTAACGGGTGAACGTTTCAATTGTTCTCGACTTCTGAATTCCACCGGAACACCCAACGCATCACCAATACAAACTCCGAAAATTCCGGCTTTTACTACATTTTCCATTAGGCAAGATTGATAAGTTTATCGAACAATAGCTTCATTCCTCTTGTTGCGGTTTCTTTCATGACAACCGCTCTTTGCCCGTATCCAAAGCCTGTTTCGTTGGGATTGATCACAATCAACAGACAATCATCTTTAATCTCGTGGATCAAACCTGCTGCAGGATATACTTGCAGAAAAGTTCCGATTACTAAGAAAATATCTGCCTGTTTTGCTTTTTCTGTCGCTTCTTTCATTAAAGGAACATCTTCTCCGAACCAAACGATGAAAGGTCTCAATTGCGCTCCATCTTCTGCTTTGTCTCCGATCTTGATATCTTCTTTTTGTTCGTAAATCAAGCCTTTGTTATTGCATGAACAAGATTTTAACAATTCTCCGTGGATGTGAAGGATATTTGTCGATCCCGCTCTTTCATGCAGATCGTCGATATTCTGAGTAATAATTTCTACCTCAAAATATTTTTCTAAATCTGCTATTATTTTGTGTGCATCGTTAGGCTCAACTTCATGGATCTGGCGACGTCTTTGGTTATAGAATTCCAATACCAATTCTCTGTCTTTTCTCCATCCTTCAGGACTTGCCACATCCGTCACATTATGATTTTCCCAAAGACCATCTCCGTCTCTGAATGTTTTTATTCCGCTTTCGGCACTGATTCCGGCACCGCTCAATATGGTTAATTTTTTCATTTGTTTAATCTTAATTTAATTCTCTCGCAGATTTAGCAAATTATGCAGATTTTTCACTTTAATATTATTTGCAAAATCAGACTAAACTACGAGATCGTTCTTAATCAGAACACTTAATCTCTTTCTAATAATTTTTTATAAAGCTCCTCATTTTCCTCATCAAAGCACACAAAAATAACTTTCTCAATAACCTCTGATTCAAAATTCTTTACTTCCTGAATGGCAATTTTAGCCGCCAATTCTTTTGGAAATCTATAAACTCCTGTACTGATGTTTGGGAAAGCAATGGTTTTCACTTCAAGACTTTCAGCCAACTTTAAAGAATTTCTATAACAGTTTGCCAAAAGTTGTGACTCTTTTTCTTCATCATTATTCCACACCGGACCGACTGTATGAATCACATATTTTGCAGAAAGATTTCCGGCTGTTGTTACTACCGCCTCTCCCGTTTTGCACTTCCCTTGTCGATTTCTGATTTGCCTGCATTCTTCCAAAATTTCCGAACCTCCTGCACGATGAATCGCTCCATCAACCCCGCCTCCACCCAATAAAGATGAATTGGCTGCATTGACAATGGCGTCTGATTTTATTTTGGTGATATCTCCTTTTGTTAATTCAATTTTCATCATTCTAGTTTTAAGTTAATCTTAATTTTTTATTTAAATTCTCATCATCAAATAACAAAGGTTTTTCTTCAGGAAGCATTAAATTATCTAATTTATCATTCAATACAAATTGATATTGTTCTTTCACAAAATCTGAAATATTTTCAATCAGAATAATATCTTCTTTAGCAAAAGATCTGGTAAATTCATCTCTTAAACCAATTTGAATTGCTCTTCTTTCTAATTTTCCCCCAAAAGGATCATGGTCCGGATCCCATTGCAATCTCACAGAAGATTCTTTTATCTGATCTTGCCACTCTTCTCTGGAAATTTCCAATCTGTCATTGTACGAAGAATAGACTGCATTTTCTAAATATCTTTTGAAAGCATCCTTTTTTAGATGGATCGCCAAAACATATTCCTGTCCTTCTTTTGTTCCCCATCCGCTTCGATACATCATCCAAAGAAAATTGGGTTTTATCCAAGTCATTCTTTCTAAGCTGAATTCACCACCAAAATATTGATTTTTAACAGCAAATTCACCAATACTTTTTTTATAAGACTGATAGACAACAATTTTTTCATCATCATATTGTGCCATGATGTGATGTCCTTTTTGGGGCCATTCTTCTATTTGCTCTTTATATTCTTTTAATTTGAGGTCCATTATATTTCTTCAAACGGTTTTATCATTTCTTCTTTCTTGGTCAGAACTGCAAAAACCACTCTTTTAAATTTATTTTTATACTTTCCGTGAAGGTATTTCTTGAATAGTTCAGCAATTTCTTTCGGATCATTTTTAAAAACTCCACAACCCCAAGCTCCTAAAATCAATGTTTCATTTCCTTGATGTAAAGCCAACGCCAGCATTTTATCCATTCTCATATCCATTGCTGCGAAAATTTCATTCGATCTTTCTGGTTCCTGTCGCTTGACAACTCCTGCATTTACAGCCGGAGACGTGATAAAATTACACAAAACAGGTTTTGGCAATAATTCTCCTTTATCTTTCCTGAAAACAGGAACTTTCGGACTGTAAATCATCATATCTGTGTAAAAACAAGATTCCATGGCACGGTGAACGGTGTAATAATCCCAAGCCTGAAGTTGAGTTTCATACAAAGCTGAAGTTCTTGCCAGGCTTTCTTCCTGCGCTTCCGCTCCATTGATAAAACCTCCTCCCGGATTTTTTGCAGAGGCGAAATTCAGGCACATGATTTTCTGCTGATCTTCTTCTTCGCTTAACTTTAAAATTGCTTTTAAAGAACTACAATTCCAAACTTCAAATGTTGTTTCAAAATCTATTTTCGGAAGTTCATTATTTACGAGTTCCGAAAGCTCTTCTGATAAAAACAAAACGGTTCCTTTCTTAGAGATTTCCAGTTCGTTTTCTATATTTATTTTTTCGTTGTTTTGGTTTATATAATATTTCTTGGCTAAGATGTCTAGCGTATCTTTTGCCATTCCTTTATTTGTCATGGTTAGTTTTTTTATATTTAACATCAGGCTTTCTAATTCAGTATTTTCAGAGTCTTTAAATTGATTTCCTATAAATACTTTTATCACTTCAATATTTCCAACAATCGCCTGATTGAATGTTTCTAATTTTTCTGATGGAACCCATAATTCATTATGATTTCTGGCTCCGACATTTTGTGCAGGATATTTATTTGCTTCCTCATATAACACTTCAAATTTGGTTACAAAACCGAGATAGTTTCCTGCTTCATCTCTGGTATTCCATTTTTCTGCAATTTCTGATGCGTAGTCTTCATCTAAAACCGGATAAAAAATAGGTTGCCATTCCAATCTTGGAGGAAATTTTTTGAAATCACTTTCTAAAATTAACATCATTTCCCTTTCTCCGACTGGTCTGTAAAGTGTTGTTGTTTTCATGGTTCTTGTTTTTACTCAATTTGAATGTCCTTTTTTGATAATATTTTTTAACGCAAAGCTCACAAAGAATTTTCCATTTTGTCAAATGGTAGATAACCATTTTATTCAAAATCGTAAACATATACCTCCACATTATTTTCCAGCAATGTTTTTTCAATAATTGGCTCAATTTCTTCCCATTTTCCTCCTGCTAAGCCGCAACCAATTCTTGGCATATGAACACTCGCATTTAATTTTACAGCTTCATTAGAAAGTTTTTCCAAACACTTTTCTACAGCTTCATATCTTATGGGAGCCATTCCTTTTGAGTTTGTAATCGTTTTATGTTGACCAATCATATTACAAATCCAAATATTTTCTTCCACCTTAATTATTTGAATTTCTCCAAGATGAAAATTTTCTTTGCTTTTAAACCATTCTCTATACTCATTTTCGGGTTTCTTCCATTTTTTAGATATTGCCATTACAAAACCTTTTCCCCAGCCTCCAATATCATTGCATATATGAGTGATTATTTTATTTCCGTTAACCTGTGGATTTGTAGCGTCTCCTTTTAAATAAATTATAGTTTTCATGGTTATCAAATTTTAATTTTATCTAAATTCAAACACTTTTCAATATTCTTTGTTGTTCCGCTTTTTCTTTTTTCATCTGAATTAAAATCAATAGCTAGAAAATGAGTACAGTTTAAAATTGCATAATTATCTCTTTCTAAATCAGAAACAAAGCCTCCTTTAATTTCCCATTTTCCAGCTTTTGTTTTAAATGTATTAGCAAAATATCTCGGTTTTTGTCCGATATGAAGGATGCTTACCTTTTAAGATTTATCTTTTAGATATTCCATCATTAAAGTATCAACTCCACAGAAATCTCCCATCATAAATTCACATTCAGAAAGATCAAAATCTTTTAACGGTTCAATATAAAACTGATTAAATTTTTTCCAAGACAAATTTCCATTTCCAAAAACATATATTTTTTTCATTATTACTTTGTGTTTTTAAATCTTCTGCTTTAGGTTTTGGCTAAAGCCGTTGAAATGTATTCTTTATTAAAACGGGCTAAAGCCCAATGTCATTAAGTTAGTGTATTTCATAAGCTATTTCGTTGATTTTTAGGAACTATTGGTTTTGCTCTTGCTCTGTATTTACCAATATTCCTT
>NZ_FRAV01000071.1 GCF_900142445.1 Chryseobacterium polytrichastri
TCCCTGTGACTTGTCATATTTCCATTATCATCATATGTGATGGTATTGGGAGTTGCCAGATAAGGATAACCATTGCTGTTTCCTATCTGCTCTTCGGTTACTTTTGTCAGCCTGTTACCTGTATAATCGTATTTCAGATTATCAATTTTTAAGGCTATGCTGCTTCCCGTTAATAAATTTTCTGATCTTTGCAATCTTAAAATATTCCCGTTTAAATCATAATCTAATTTTTCAAAATATTCTTTAGCCGTCTCAGCCCCTTCTCTCTGATAAAAGCCAACACTAAGTCTGTTTAAAGGATCATAAACATAGCCATATCTTTTCAAAGGTTCATTTTCTTCTGTCAGCGTTTTCCAGCTTACTTCTGAAATATTTCCATTATACTTTGCTTTTACTTTCAAATCAGAAAAATCCATATTCGGAGTTTCCAATCCTTCCACTGTATTGTAATTGATTTTATATGCGAACAAATCGTTTCCTAGATTAGCCGGATTATTAATCTTGGTCATCCAACCTCGGATGTTGTATGCATAATCAATTTGTTGAAGAGGCTGAGCAGGATCAATACCTCCGACTTTTTTGCTTTCTAATTGTGAAAGTTCATTGTATTTGTTTTGGGTCAAAATCTCAATTGGATTATTGTCCACCTGATGAGTATGAGCCAGTAATCTATTTTGATGATCGTAGGTGAAATTTTCAGTTATTATTTTTTCGGTATCGGAGTCAAGTCTTTTATGTAAGGTTACCGTTTGTTGAACAGCTCCTGCGAAATCTAATTTAGAATCTACTTTCGTACGCCCTCCCAAATGATTGATAGAATAAGATCTTACCGCTCTTCCTCTAGTATCATAATATGAGTAATTCTTTGTCCAGTTATCATCTTCGATGTTTTTAACATAAGAAGCCACAGGCAAACTTTTTGTACTCACAGGTGAGTTCGTGACATCCTGCGGTAAAACATCCTGTCCTAAAATAGAAGGAGGAATTGCCGGTGAGCCTTGAGGATAGGTATCATAATAGTTAACAGTTAAAATGGTAGGAATTTCTCCTATAAAATAGTTATCAGTATAGTAAACAGTCATCCCATTTCTGGTAAACCCTGTGGCATTTCTACTTTCAGTAATGACTGCATTATTTATTTCCTGCTGTCTTGATGCTCTTTCTCCACCCGCTAAAACTCCGGTGTAAGCTACTCTTCCGAACTGATCATACTTGGTAATCTGCCATTTATTTTGTCCTTTTAAATTAGCATCCTGGGAAAGAATTAATCTATCCGTTTTATCATACACCATATATTCCCAACCTTTGCCCGGGAGTTTCTTTTCTACCAAACGGTTTCTCCCATCATAAATATAACGATAGCATAGATTATTTAACAAAGTATCATCTATAGTATTGGAGATAGAAGCTAAAGGAGGAATAACATAAGCCAACTGATTATAATCGTTATAAACATAATAAGTGTCGGCATTTTCTGTAGCAGAAATCACTTTTCTAACCAACAAGGTTTGCCCTTGTCCATTTTTAAATTCTATGGTTTTATTTCCATCTTCATCAGTTACTGTTGTTTTGTATAATTGAGCAGCACCATACGAACCCGATAGACTAATGCTTGATTCAAAGGTTGTATAATTAAAAGTAGCAATATACTTTTTTACTTCTCCATCAATATTAGCATCATAGTCAAATTTCACAGGCTTATTGCTCCAATCTGTTCCTACCTGTATTTGCTGTTGAACGCGATCAAATGGTGAGTTTTCTAATACTTTTTCTGCATAAATCTTCTCGTTTCCTAAAGGAGTATTTCCTGCATTAGCCAACGGCGTTGGGACTATCTCTCCGTTCATAGTTCCTCCCTGAGGAACGGGAAGATAGTCTTTGGTTTGCCTTCCGAAAACATCATATTCAATATGAGTAACCACATCTCTTCCTTGTGGTGATGCTTTTACATTTACCACCTGTTTTGGCCTTCCGAGTCCATCAAAATACTGAACAGTATGGATTTGTTTTACAGTTGAATTGCTTGTGGCTACCGGTTCAAGATAGGTTCTGGTCTGGACATAGTTTTGGTTAGTCGGTAAATTCTGTGCATGGACTAAACTTGTGATAAGCAAAGCTCCAATGGGTATAATTATCTTTTTCACCGGTGTTAGTTTTTATAATTGTAGTTGAATTCTGTAAGGATTTTGTACTCTAAGCTACCATTGGCATTCTTCATCTCTTGCTTTATCTCTTTCAATCTGTTAGCGGTATCATAAATATAAACCTCTCTGATTCCCGATGGAGGAGTGATACTTTTTACCCCAATTAATGGATCATAGGTATAAGTACTCGTTTGGTATAATGATAAAGCGCTGTTATTTCTGAAAGAATTCAATGCGGTGATTAAAGCCTGCTCCGAAGCTTCTGTGCCTAATTGACCGTCCGTATTGGAAACGGTAACTATTGTTGAAATCAAATTTGATAATTGATTATAAGTTGCTCCTTCTATTTTGGCAATAGGCTGAGTGTTTTTATAGCCCCAAACAATAGAGACAGGAATTCCATCTTTTGTAGTGTACTGCTGTAAGTTTCCTTTCGAATCGTATTGATCATGGGTAACTTCGGTAGACGGATCGTTATTGATATGAGACAGATCATAAGATTTTATTGATAATGGAAGCACTAACCGATCATCATTATTGGTTATTTCAGCAACTGTTTTAGGATAAACCGTTTCAGTTTTTGCTAACGTTTGAGTAGTAACACCTATTGTTTGGGTTGAGATGGTTTCTAATGGAATCCCAATCATATTTTTATTGATCATGAGCTGATTGCCTTTTTCATGGGCGTAAGCGTAATCTGTCTGCTGAATTTCTCCGGAAGGGAAAACACTTTTTGTATTTTTTAGGGTAATAGGTTTGTTTATATCCGTATCATAATATTCATACTTTGTTTTGGAAGTGATCTTTTTACCGTTAAAGTATTCTGTGGTTTCAGACTTGTCTTTTTCAACTTTTGCCGATTCTATAAGATCCATACGATGCTCAACAAAATAAGTATCTACAGGGGTTTGCAAAATAGTTTCCATTACTTTTATAATATCAAAATCCGTAGAAAAAGCCACTACCTCAGGTAGACTAGTGGTAAACTCGGATAAACTGTTTTTTAAGGTGTTGAGCTTATAGGTATTATTCACAACCCTTACGGTATCGTTATTTTGATTCAGATAAATCTCTCTTTTCAGGTTTCCGGCTTTCCATTTATTATACACATAATTGGAAGATGTATATTCTTCAAATTCTCTAATAATTTTTCCTTTGCCTGTGATTTCTACCACAGAAGGATAGGTCATAATATCAGAACTTCCGTAACTGTTATTAGCCTGACTGGAATTATGAATACGGTAATACCTCTCAAAAGTTGATCCTATCTGAACCTGTTCTCCGTTCCCTGTACCTGCTCCAGAGCCTCCGCCTACATCGCCTGTAAACTGTCTTACATATCTTTTAATAAATGAAGAAAAGTTATACGGCTGGTTCAGTCTAAAATCAGGAATAAATGTTCCATTTTCGTATTTTCCATATGCATATTGATATACATTTGAAATGTTATTTTCATCTACATCTTCCATCTTTCGAAGACGAAGACCGCCATATTTTCTTGTATTATCTGTGTAAGTAGGATATTTGTATCTTATAGCTCCATAGATATTACATCTACATGCCCCTATTTTATAAATTGATAATTGTAAGGGGGAACCCATTGAAATATTCCAATCTACCGTTTTTGGACGCCAGTCCGAAAAATATTTTTGGCCATGTCTGGCAGTTCCTGTACAGCTGGTTACATCTTCTGGGTCTATAACTTGACCGGGACCCGGATTATCACCATTGTCACATGAGTGACTGAAATTCAGTTCAAGTTTTTCAGGTTCTGCACCAATACCTAAGTTTACTATTTGTTGCATCTGAGCAGAGGTAATTGGAAATGACTTTAATTCAGAAAAGTCATCATTAGATTCATCCACAATACTGCCAACTTCTAAATGCCCCCAAGCATACCCTGAAGGTTCTCTTTCGGTATTGTAAGGAAGTTCATATTCAAAATTTTTCTTTGCTCCGGTCGGATATTGAATTGATTTTAAACTGCCTAAAATAGCGTATGTCTCATTCGGCTCTCTATCTCTTTTCTGAACAGCATTTAATACATCTAATGGAATCCCATATGACGCAGGGATATTATTAGGAATATTAGAAACTTCGTTATTATAAGTAGCATTTATATATCCCCAATAGTCGTCATTGCTTGAATTCCTTCTAGGAAGGTTCAATTGCTCGTTATATTCAAATCTGTAATCTGAATTCTGAAGATTATCGTGTACATTAGTTAGCTTAAGTCTGTAATCTTCGTAGGTTTTATTGGCTCTGTTGCTTTCAAAATAACTGTAATTAAGACTTATATCTTTTATTGTCTTTCCTGCTTTGTTTGTTACAATGACTCTGCGCAGCGCAATTCCTGTATTGTTATTGTTAAGATCTTTTCTATAAGTTAACCCGTCAGAGAATGCATTATTGGCATCATCAGAATAGAAAAAAGTAACTTCACCACCATCAAACTGAATTTTTCGGATTAAAGATTCTGAAAAACCGCTAGTTGATTCCGTTTTTTCATATTTAGGAAGAGGAACTAAATGTTCGAAATTCTGACTCAGGTTAGGAGTTATTTTAAAATTTGCCACCTGATTAATATTTCTTTCCGTATACATATTAGATTTATGGTAAGAAAATCTAGCTACGTTATTATTGACTTTAAGACTGTCTAAATTATAAAGAGAGATGTGAGAAGAAGAGCCACCAATATACATTGATTCCGTAGTATTTCTTGGAGATACCCAATATTCAGTACCTTGTGTATCTTTCACATAAAACTTATTCCCAGTTCGGGTAATGATAACATCATCATTGGGTATCAGAAAAGTCTGATTATTGTCTTTTAAAATAAAAGACCCCGATGCGGTAGGAAAATTATAATCAAAAATATCTTTTTTTGTATCGTAAAGATTATCATACAAACTGGCCAGATTAGCACGCATCTGGTTATTAACAGGTAACTCATTAAATCCCCCGTTATATGCTCCGTAATCATTTATATTTTTAGAGAAAAACTGAGACGTAAGGTCATCTAATCCCTGCATATTCTGAGAAATATTTCCTGGAATATTTAAGGCCCAACCTAATCCAACAATACTTGAAACCTCATTAAGCTTAATTCCTCCTGTATTATAGGATAAAGAAATAGGAATATTTATTCCGCCTACACTAATAGTATAAATCGGAATACTAATGTTGGCTTTCCCTCTGAAATAATCCATCGGTATTTTTTCAACCTTTGATAGACTGTAAGTTTCCGGACTTGTAGGAAAAGGTACCAATTGCTTGGGCTGCTCCCCAAGATTTGACTGCCCTTTGTAAAAGGCGCTGAATAGTATCAACGAAAAGAGTATCTTTTTTATCATATATTAGTTTTTAATCAGTTTAGCGTTAGCCGTTTTATTCGTATCTGTTTTAATCGTAATCAAATAAGCTCCTTGAATCAAAGCCTGCGTATTGATTTTAGTGACTTTATTCTTCGTTTTCAAACTTTGCAATTGTCTTCCAGACATATCATACAAAAGGATATCAGCTTCTTTGAAGTCAAAACCAATTTCTACATATGCATAATCTGATACAGGATTCGGATAAATCTTGATATCTTGTTTTACGATTAGCTGATCGATTTGTTTATCTCCAAGTTTGACAATCTTCCAGTTTTCTTTACCAAGTTCTTCGGCACTGGTGCCTGCTAAAATGATGGAACCATCTCTGTTGAGTTTAATATCAGAAAGCCTTTCTTCCTTTTTTCTAGATTCTCCTTTGACGTGTTTTCTCCACTGTTCATTCCCATTTTGATCCAAATACAGCATCCAAAATGTTTCGTCATCAGTTTGTATTCTGCCTTCAGCCTGAGTGTAACCTCCTAATAAAATCCCTTTTGAAGTTTTATCATCTGAACCATGTAGCACACTCATTCCCATTAATACATCTCTATTTTTGAAATTGTAGGATTTTTGCCAAAGTTCATCTCCTTTTTCATTCAGAGAGATCAACCATAGATCTGTACCTTCTTCAATACCCACTGTTTTATTTCCTGATCTTTCAGATCTCGATTCTCCTCCAATTAAAAATCCTGTTGATGTTAATGCGAGTGTTCTCAAATGATCATCACCTTTTCCTCCAAAGTTCTTTTCCCATTCTACTTTGCCTTCTTTATTAAGTTTGATGATCCAATAATCTCCTTCGCCAAAGCTTTCAGTTTTCTTTGAACCACCCATACCACTTCTTGAGTATATCCCAAGCAAAGCACCTCCGTCTTTCGTTGGAATCATTTTTTCTACTTCATCTAATCCTTTTCCACCTAAAATAGATTGTGATAATTCTTTTCCGTTTTTATCTAGTTTTATAATTAAAACATCTTTAGATCCATGACCTTTCGCTGAGTTTTGCACATTACCCGCAACAAAAAATCCTAAATCGGTCGTTTGAATAACTGATCTTGATTCTTCATCGGCTGAACTCCCTAAAGTTTTTTGCCATAATTCGTCTCCAAATTCATTCAATCTGATGAGCCAAATGTCAGAACCTCCCTTAGAATCATCTTTTTTATCCAGACCTTTTCCGCTGTAAGAAGTTCCTGCCAAAAGAAATCCTCCTTCTTGAGTTGCTACCGTTGCTGAAAGAAA